>JBEBFV010000119.1:0-14348 GCA_040081795.1 Limisphaerales bacterium
CGCAACTCGTCGCCGACTTTCGCGCCAATCCAAACCTCATCATCCGCGTGCGCGGCGACAAGGACGGCAAGCTCGACCACGCGATGCAGTTGCTCGACCGCTGCACCCGGCGCGGCATGACACAGGTGAGCTTCAGCACGGAGTTGAGGCAATGACGCAGTCGGCTTTCAGCTTTCAGCGGTCAGCCGGAGAAATAGCCGGGAGCATGGCGCGGGGCTTTCCGTCGAATGCGTGTTTGCGGGTGAATTTGAGTTGGCGAATCCAAATCCATTGACCGAGTGAACCGGCGGCTCCAGACCAAATGCTTTCTTGCTTCAGCAGCGATGCACTCGCTGTTGTTCGTGATCGTCATCGTCGCGCCCGCGTTCCTCCCGGAGAAACCGCGCATCAGCACGCCCGTCATCAACCTAGTCAACGCCCGCGAACTAGACGCCATTCTCCGCGCTGCCGAGGCCCCGCCCTCGCCAGCTCCTGTTTCCGCGCCAACGCCCGCGCCCGTGGCACCGGCAGTTGTGGAACCTGCTCCTGTTACCAAAGCCGTCGAGCCGCCGCGCCCTGTGGAGCCAACGCCTCCACCGACTCCCGCGCCGAAACCCAAGCCCGCCGAGCCGGTGAAGAAGAAAGAAGTCGTCAAGGAGCCGCCGCCCAAAGTCACGAAGGTCGAGCCGCGCACCTTGCCAGTCACCGCGAAAGGCAAGGAAGCCCCCGTGAAGAATCAGTCCAAGAAGGCGAAGGAGTCGGAGCCTCCACCCGCGAAGCCCGCGCCCACCAAGTCCACTGTCAAGATTGCGGACACCAAGAACCTCGTCTCCCGGAAGAACGAGGAGGACGCGAAGGCGAAGCAACGAGCCGAGGCTGAGGAGCGCGCACAAAGCGTCGCCGCCGCGAAGGCCGAGCAGCAGGCCCATCTCCAGCGCGTCGCGAAAATGAAGTCCATTCTCGGCGGCATCCAGGGCGGGCTTTCCTCGCCGGTGGACATCCACATTGATGCCGGCGGCGGGCCAAACGCGCTGGCCTTCCTCAACTACGGCCAGATGATGGTCCGCATCTACGAGCAGATGTGGCTCGTGCCGCCGAACCTCGGCGACTCGCTCTCCGTCGTGGGCGTCACCGTCACCGTTGCGCGCAACGGGCGCGTGCTGGAGTGGGATTTGCGAAAGCCCAGCGGCAACAGCGCGGTGGACAAGTCGGTGCGCGAGACGCTGCAGAAGGTCATTCAGTTCGAGCCGTTCCCCGCGAGCTTCCGCGAACCGCAGCGGACTTTTAACATAGACTTCAACCTCAAAGCCAAACGCACCACCGGATGAATTTGAACCGCCGCCAGTTTGCCCTCGCCCTCGCCGCCACCGCTGCCACGCCGCTCGCCGCGCAGGAGCCGAAGTTTGACGTGAACGTCTATCGCGATGGCTCCAAGGCCATCCCCGTCAGCCTCAGCGGCTTCACCGGCGAGGTCGCCTCCACGCTGCGCTTCGACCTCGAAGTCGCCGGCTGCGCCGTCGTCAGCGCGGAGCAGGCGCAGGTGCTAATCCACGGCACCACCGGCGCGCGGCTCGAAGGCTTCGTCTCCGACCGCGCGAAGAATTATCTCCTCTCGAAGGCCTACACCGGCGCGAACCAGCGCCAGCTCGCGCACGCCTTCGCGGACGATGTGATCTTCGCGCTGACGCAGGCGCGTGGCATCGCCCGGACGCGCGTGGCTTTCAAGGTCAAGGCGGCCAACAACACCGGCGAAATCTACGTCGCCGATTACGACGGCCACGGTGCCGCGCCCATCACTGCGGACCGCGCCATCATCGCCGCGCCCTCGTGGGGGCCGGGCAGCGAGTGGCTTGCCTACACCTCCTACAAGCTGAACAACGCCGACATTTTCTCGCACAACCTCGTCACCGGCGAGCGGCACATTGTCGCGCGCTACGGCGGGTCGAACATGTCCCCGGCGGTCGCGCCCGGCGGACGGCTCGTGGCAATGATTCTGAGCAAGGGCGGCAAGCCCGACCTCTACGTCGCGGACATTCATGGCCGTGGTTTGCAGCAGCTCACACGCGCAAGGGAGGGCGTCGCCTCGCCGTGCTGGTCGCCGGATGGCCAGACGATTTGCTACGTGTCGAGCGACGACGGCCCCGCGCAGCTCTACCGCATCGGCGCGAACGGCGGCACGCCGCAGCGCATCCGCACCACCGGCGTCTTCAACGCCACCGAGCCGGACTGGTCGCCCGATGGCAAGTGGATCGCCTTCACCACGCAGCGCGGCGGCTTCGAGGTTTGCATCGTTCCCGCCGGCGGCGGCGATGTGCAGTCACTCGGCTCGGGCCAGGACGCGACGTGGGCGCCGAACTCGCGCACGCTCATGTTCTGCAAACGCGGCGTTGGCGGCCCGCTTTCCCTGTCTCTGCTTGACGTGCCCACCAAGCGCGTCAAGGATGTGCCGCTGAATTTGGGAAATTGCTCCCAGCCCACATGGGCACGCTGAAGACTTTCACCATCAGAAAACAAACTATGAAACACTCCATTTTCCTCAAGCTCACCACCCTCGCTTTGCTCGCGGTCGTCGCCGTCACGGGTTGCAAGAAGACTCCGAAGAACGTTACGCCCATTCACGGCTCGCCGACCAGTGTTGACCCTCGCACCAGGCCGAACCCGTTGACCAACAACCCCACGGCCACTCCGCCGCTTGATACGGCTGGCCCCGCCGGCACCAGCACCGCTTTGCCGCCCGGAGTTACCACGGCACCTATTCCGAGCGGGCTGCCACCTGGCAGCTTCCCCCTGACGCCGCAAGGTGGCATCCCTGCCACTAACCCCGGCGAGTTTGACAATCATTGGACAGACCGCTCCATCTTCGCGGCGAACACGATCCACTTCGACTACGACAAGGCCATCGTGAAGGCCAGCGAGGTTGGCAAGTTGCAGCCGGTCATCGCCGCGCTGAAAGCCTCCCCGCAGAACAAGCTGCTCATCGAGGGCCATTGTGATGAGCGCGGCACGGAGGAATACAATCGAGCGCTCGGCGAGCGCCGCGCGCTGGCCATCCGCGAACGTCTCGCGAAGGCGGGCATTTCCCCCGACCGTCTCCGCACCACCAGCCTCGGCGAGGATGCTCCCGTCGCCCTCGGCCACACCGAGGCCGCGTGGGCCAAGAACCGCCGCGGCGAACTCGTCCTCCTCAAGCCCAAAAATTAGCTTGAACGGAACTCGGGTGTTCCAGTCGAATGCCCGGACGTCTGCTGGCAACGGCAGACACCGAAAGACATCTGCCTGGTGCCGGCATCCGCCTGATGTGTTTCGCAAACCTAAACAGTTAGTGAAACCATGAACGCACAAATGTTAGCAATGCTCGGATGGCCCGAAATGATCGCGATTCTCGTCGTGATCCTGATCTTCTTCGGCGCCAAAAAACTCCCGGAACTCGCCAAAGGCCTCGGCCAGGGCATCAAAGAGTTCAAGAAAGCCTCCAGTGACATGCAGAACGATCTCCATCGTTCGGTCGCCGAGGATCAATACGCCGCTCCGCCCAAGCCCGCGCCGGCTCCCCGGCCTGCCGCGCCGGCCCCCGCGCCCCAGTCCGGCGAGTCCTCGGCTGCGCCCAAGGCCTGATCCAGCAACTCCAGCGAGTTTAGGTCATGGCGAGTGAGCCAGAGGGCGTGCCCCCGCAGCCTGTCCGTCCCGATGACGTGAAGTCATCTGGCGGCCAGTCCGCGTCCCAATCCAAGGATGCTCCGGCGCAGCCCGTGGCAGGGACACTCCTGTCCCCTCCCGGTGCTGCATCGGAAGCGTCGTCTGGTGTTCCGCCTTCGGGCAGTTCGGCGGCGTCCGCACCGGCTGAAGCCGGGACACCAAACACTCCACCCGGCGCACTCGCGCAGTCCGACAACGTGGCACCAACGCCCGTGCCTCAGAATCCCGAGGGTTTTCCCTCGGCGGAGCTTGACCGCACCTCGCCCGTCAGCGACGTGGGCGGCGCGGTCCCGGCGGATCACACCGGTGCCGGACCGCACGATCCCGACCCGTATCATCAGGAGCCTCAGCACGACTACGGGAGCGAATACCACCACGACGATCCTCATCACAACGCCGACCACCACAGCGGCGGGCATCACGACGAGTATTCGCAGCACCACAGCGGCGACTCTGGCGACGGCGGCTACCAATATCCGGCGAATCCCGTGCCGCCGCCGGAGGAGGAGCACGGATTCGTCAAGGCCGTGCGCTCTGTCACCAACGTCCTGCGCTCCGACGACGACCCCACCGGCGAAGGCGGCGGCCCGGTGAAGCCGTTCCTTGACCATCTCGAGGATCTGCGGTGGATGCTCATCAAGGTCACCGTGAGCCTGCTCGTGGCGATGGTGGCGTGCCTCGTCGGTGCCAACGCGCTGGTGAAGGTGCTCGTCTGGCCGCTCAAGGAGGCGCGGATCCAGTCGCAGAAGGAGACGCTCAAGGCCAACAAGCCTCAGGACAGCGTGCCCCTCATGCTGGGCACGAACCGGATCGGCATGCTCTCACTTCCGTTGCTGGGCGTTGACCCGGTCTTCAACCACACCAACGAGATCGGCCATGTGCGCAGCGTGCAAATCGCTCCGGTGGACATCGGCACGAACAAGCTGCTCGGCCTGCAGCTCACCACCAATTCGCCGCTTGCCCTCGACCCGCTGGTGGAGCTGGTCATCCTCGGCCCGCTGGACGTGATCTGGATCACGCTCCAGCTCGCGTTCTTCGGCGGACTTGTGATCGCCGGGCCGTTTGTCATCTACTTCTTCGGCCAGTTCCTGCTTCCCGCGCTGAGGGTGAGCGAAAAGGAATTCCTGAAGCCTTTTGTCATCTGGGGCACGGTGCTGTTTCTTTCCGGTGTCGCGTTCTGCTACTTCGTGATCCTGCCGCTCATGCTGCGGATGACGGTGGAGTTCTCGCAATGGCTCGGCTTCAGCGCGGAGCAATGGCGCGCGCAGGAATACCTGAGCATGATCCCGAAGTTTTTGCTGGCGATGGGCCTGAGCTTCGAAATGCCCGTGATCATCCTGACCATCGTGAAGATCGGCCTGCTCGACTCGAAGAAGCTCGGCTGGTTCCGGCCCTACTTCGTGATCATCAACCTCTTTGTCTGCGCGCTGGTCAGCCCGTCTGGTGATCCCTTCACCATGTTCCTGATGGCCCTGCCGCTATGCGTGCTCTACGAGGCCTGCATCCTCATCGCCCGCTTCTGGGAATGGCGTGACCGGCGTCGCGAGAAGGCGGAGGCGCAGGCCGGTGACAAGGCGTAAGCCGGCGTAGGGCGGACACTCTTGTCCACGCTTCCGCCGGACGGGGACAGCAACGCCTCACCCCAACCGGGCGAAACCAGGTGGTCCCGAATCCCGTGGTTGCCCGTCAGATTCCAGCCACACGTCGTGCTGTCGCAGGCGCAAATCCAGCTTCGTCGGCCCGGCTCCTCACTTCTCGCGCCCCCTGCCTTGCGACACCATCACCTCGAAGCGCCGCGTCCCGGGAGCCAGCCGCAGCCGCGCTTGCTCCGACTCGCCGATGCCGCTGGCGAAGGTCGTAATCATTCCTTTGGGCGTCAGGAGCCAGACCGTCTCGCGCGTCTCGCCCAGCAGGAACTCCCAGTCCAGGCTGTCCTCCGCCGTCGCCTTGCGCACGCGCTGGCGCACCGGCACGCCGTTCACCTCGAAGCTGAACTCGGGGAACTTGTTCACGAGCCGGTAGCCGAGGAACTTCACCGTCGGCTCCACGTCCGGATTGCCCACGCGCAGCGGATGACCTGCCGGCGCGGTGAAGAATCTTTTTCCCAGCGCCTTCGCCTGCCCGCCGCCGCGTCCAGTCCACACGGGCGCGACATCGAGGAACTGGCCGGTCCACGCGAAGCGCACGCGGCATTGCTCGGCATCGAACACGTAGTTCACCCCGCCCGGCAGCCCGACCGCGATGCTCCGCGTGCTGGAGTCCGCGATGAACGTGCGGAAGACCACCGGCTCGTCGCGCACCACGAGCCGATAATCCTGCGGCCCGTCCAGCAAACCTTCCGGCAGCGAAGTCGCCTTGCCTGCCGCCAGCACGTTGACAAGCGCGGCCATTTTGACCTGCGCCTGCGCCGCAGGCATGTCGCTGAAGAACGCCGGCATCGCCGTGCCCGGCTGGAGGCGGCTCGGCTCGTGCAGCCAGCGCAGCAGCCAGTCCGTGCGGATGCGCGCGTGCATCTCCGTCATGTCTGGCCCGCGCAAGTCCCCCGCCGAGCGATGCCCGGCAAAGTCGTGGCAGTTGATGCACGCCAGCCCGCCCTCGCCCTTGCCCAGCAGCTTCAAACCCTCGGCAGCCTGCGCGGGTGAAGGCGGCGGCACCGTCGCGCCCTCGCCGAGTTCCGCGCCCGCCTGCTGTGCGAAGAGCTTTACCAGCGGACGCGCCGCCTCGCCGTGGTGCGCTGGTTCCAGCTTCATCCACGGGCGCACGCGCTTGTTGCTCACGAGCACCTGCGTGAGCCAGCTCGCACGCAGCTTGTTGCCCGCGTCCGTGAGCGAGGGTGGCGCTTCTGCTCCTTCCAACTCGCGCTTCGCCGGGCCGTAAAGCTCGTGGCAGTCGGCGCAGTTGTGCTCGCGCGTCCGTCTGTGAAACTCCTGCAACGGGGCCGGCGAAATCGCTTTCACAGTGAGCTGCTCCGTCACCGAGGCATCCCAGCGCGCGACGCGATTGCCGAACGCCGTGTGCGGCACCGGCTCGCGCGCGAAGTGCTCGGACTCCCATTGCAATTGGAGCCGCGCGGTTGCGCCGGGTTTGCGTGTGAACTCCAGTTTCAACGCGCGCTCGCCGGCTTCGAGCTGCGTCGGCTGGCCTTGGATTTCCTTCCCGTCCACAAAGACCTTTGCCTCGGCGAAGAGCGAGTAGCGTCCGCTGCGCGACAGCTTGAGCACGCCGTTCCACTCGACCTTGAAGGCGGGCTTGAGCGCGGGATGAATGGAATCGTCTGGCAGCAGCGTGAAGTTGGGCGTGGGCAGGGCGAACTTCACCGTGCGCTGGCCATCTGTGGCGGTTGCAACGAGGCCAGGGTGAAGCGCGGTTTGCGCGAGCAGGGCACCGGACAAGGCCAGCATCCCGACGAGGCAGAGGATTCGAGCGCGGAGCACGGCGGCAGGCTACGAAGTTTTCTGCGACGACGGCAAGCGCTCCTCACGTCGCCGGCACGAATCGCTGGAAGACGAGCGCCAGCACGAAGCAGCCGAGGAACCATACGGTCACGTCCGGTGGTTGGTTTGCGACGGCGAGCAAATCCACCAGGCAGATTCCCGCGAGCAGGCCCGACACCGTCTTGCCGATGTCCGGAGGCGATTGCCAGAACGTCGGCCGCAGGCAGCGCAGCGCCCACAGCCCCACGATGGCCGAGGCCAGCAGCGCCTTCTCGCGGAAGTAGCCGTCGTTGACGATGAACGCCAGCACCATCGGCGCGGCCAGCAACACCAGCGGCCAGTAACGAATCAAGCCCGGCGCGCTCTCGCGTCGCGCGAGATAGCTCAGGCCGACGATGTAGCAGCCCAGCACTGTCGCGGTCCAAAGCGCCAGCCCGTCCACACCGCGCACGCCAGCGGACGCGGCGGTGAGCAACAAGAAGAACCGGCACGACGCCATCAGCACCGGCGACCAGTCGAGCGACTTGTGAAACGCGTCGTAGAGCACGATGCAAACGAGAAGCTGCAATGCGAGGATGGCCGGCTCGCGCCCCAGCCAGCCAAGCATTCCTGTGCCGCCTGCGAGCAATACCGCGCTCAAAAGCCAGACCGCCTCGCGGGAAATTGCGCCGGAGGGAATGGGCCGCTCGCGCCGGTGCTGCGTGTCGAACTCCGCGTCGAACGCGTCGTTCAGAAACATCCCGCCGACATACACGAGCGTCGCGCCCGCGCACAGCCACGCGAAACGGCCCCACTCGCCGCCGCCGCCGAGCAGCCAGCCGGCGAGGCAGTTGGACCAGACGGTGGGCAGGTTGGAGACGCGGCCCAGCACCAGCAGGGTTCGCAGCGTTGTCATTCGCGGGGAGGATGGAAGAACCAGGGGTGACGGGGCGAGGCTGAATGCGTGGTGTGGCACCACGAGCGGAGGCGGGGAAGTAATTAGTGCTTAGTGATTAGTCGCAGGCTGAGTGCGGTCGCACGTCGGACTAATTACTAATCACTAATTACTTCCCCACTCCGCACTTCCCCGTTGCCGACGTGGCGGGACTTTTCCACAGTCCGCCCGTGAAACGCCTTTGCCTCCTCCTGCTCGCGACGAGCCTGCCGCTGGCCTCGCTCCGCGCGCAGTCCGATGACGCGCTGCCCATCCTCGTGCAGGTGCTCCAGTCCACCGACGACGCACAGGTGCAGCTCGACATTCTCAAGGGTCTGGCCGACGGCCTCAAGGGCCGGCGAGGCGTGAAGGCACCGGCGGGCTGGGACGCGCTTGCAACCAAGCTGGCCACGAGCAGCAACGCGGAGGTGAAGGAGCTCGTGCAGCAGCTCTCGCTCGTCTTTGGCAGCGCGAGCGCGCTGGTGGACATGAGGAAACAACTGCTCGACGCGAAAGCGCCGACCACGCAGCGGCTCGCGGCGCTCGAAGCGCTTGTCGCCGCAAAGGACGCGACGCTCGCCGAGCCGTTGCGGCAGTTGCTCAAGGAACCGGCCTTGCGCGGGGCCGCGTTGCGCGGGCTGGCGACGTATGACGACCCGAAGACGGCGGCGGCGATTCTTGAACTGCTCCCGACGCTCGACCCCGCCGGCAAGCGCGACGCCTTCGGCACGTTGTCCTCGCGCGTCTCGTTTGCGCGGGTGCTTGTGGGCGCGCTCGCCGCCGGCAAGTTCGCGGCGAAGGACTTGCCCGCCGACCTCGTGCGCCAGCTCCGCAACTACCAGCAGGCCGACATCAACGCCGCGCTCGACAAGCACTGGGGCGCGGCGAGAGAGAGCACGGCGGACAAGAAGGCGGAGATGGAGCGCTACAAAGCGTTGCTCGCGAAGGCCGGCGCGCAGAAAGACGACTTGACCAAAGGCCGCGCAGTCTTCGCGAAGACCTGCGGCCAGTGCCATCAGCTCTACGGAATCGGTGGCAAGGTCGGCCCGGACATCACCGGCTCGAACCGCGCGGACCTCGACTACCTCCTGCACAACATCCTCGACCCGAACGCGGAGATTCCGAACGACTACCGCACCTGGAACCTCGACACGAAGGACGACCGCAGCGTCTCCGGCGTCATGGCGCGCCAGGACGCGACCGCCGTCACCATCGTCACGCCAAACGAGACGCTCACCATCGCGCGCACGGACATCGCGAAGCTGAAGCAAAGCGAGCTGTCCATGATGCCGGAGGGCTTGCTCCAGGCGCTGCCTGAGGACGAGGTGCGGAGCCTGATCGCCTACCTGCGCGGCAAGGAGCAGGTGCGGCTGCCGGGTGAAAAGTAGGTCAGCGCTTCAAGCGCTATCAACGATTACTAGTGAGTTGTGCGGCCCGTTCCGCAGCGCGGGCCGCGTGATACGCGTCCACCTCGGCCTGCGTGGCGGCTTGCGGCCAGACCCAGTCGCGGCCGAACAACCAGTTGACGGGTTTGCCTGCTAGTGAAGTCGGATCGCCGCCGTCGTCTTTAGAATCGCTTCCCACCGACCAAAGCCAGAACTGGCCTTCCGCCGTGCGCCGGTAGCGCAGCGGCTGGCCATCCATGAAGTCGTGGGGCGCTTCGCTCAGAAAGTCCGGCACCAATTCCGCGAGCGACGCCGGGAATTCCTTGTGGCGCTGCCGATGGCGATGCAACGCGACGGCGGTGGTAGTGATTCGACGGGCGGTCTCGAATGTCGCCAGCTTGAGGACTGAGCTTCCAAAGCCGGGCGACTGCATTCCCGACAGGACGTGAACGCGAGAGCCAGACGGCATGGGAGGCAGGTCGAATTCCTTGCCATGCGGGAGGCCGTTGTCGGTGGCCGCTATTCCCCTCAGATGTTCGACGTGCCGTTGATGCTGGCGCAACGACCAGAGTTCATCCCGGTGCGAGAAGCCAAGCTTCCAGACATGGGCAGACGCGAATCGCTGGGCCTTCACTTGCCTGCAATCCCACGACGGCTCGCCGCTGCACAAACAATCCCCCACCAGCAACGCCGGCTCCGCGCGGCAGCGCGCGAAGGCGGCAGAAAAAGTGGTTCGCTCCACTTGCGCTGCTGCCAGCCAGTCGTCCAAAAGCTTCCATTCCTGCCAAGCGCCTTGCAGCGCGGCCAACTGCTCATCACTCCAATCGGGGGCTTGGAGCAACTCCCAAGTGGCTTTCAGGAGTTCCCGGGAATAGCTGGTCCTGATCAGTTGCGAGATGTGAATCGGCTCACGAAATCGCCCCGTCAGCCGAACTCCCGTGAGCAGGTGATCCAGCGCGCCCTGCTTGTCGCGCGCCTGCATCGTCGTAACTGCGGCATGAGCAAGCTGCCACGCCGACTCTCGAATGCGTTCCAAATGCGGCAGACGCGCCTCAAACCCCTTGCCGTAGTCGGGGTTAAACAGCAGCTCCGGATACTCCAATGCGGCCCGGATGGCGGCAACGGCGGCGCGGTTCGTGACCAAATGGGCGGTCATCATTGGCCAGATGTTCGTTTCCGCGTTGACCTGCTTCTCCCGTTGCCACGCCACGCACGCTCGGCCCGGCGCAACGGGGTATTGCAACACGAGCCAGAATGGGAGTCGCGTGAACTGCGGCGCGACCATGAAGCTGGCGGCCCCGTTTGAACTGGCCGGTGGCAGCGTCGGAATGTGGGCGACCAAATCCAGCTTCTCGCCGCTGGCAACCAAATGCGCTCTGTAGGCAGCCAGCTCTTTCTGGGCGCGGAGGTCCTCCATCCGCAGCCCCAGCACGGCCACGACAATCAAGCTGACGATAAGGAGCAGCGCCTTCACCCACGGGCGCATCGGCTCACGGACAGGCTCCGGCGGGGCGGTTGGGATGTTGGCTTCCACGGGCGGTTCGGGTTGGCCTGATGCTAAGGGCCACCGCGCTAGGCTGCCATCCGGTTTTTTACGCAGACCGTGCCACCACGGCCCCGTTAGTTGGCGGGCTTCAGGAAGTGCTCGAAGAACGCGACGAGCTGGGCATTGGATTCCTCGTTGGGGGAGTGTTCCTTGCGGTTCGTCATCGCGACGCGGTTCTTCACGCCGAGGAGGTTGTTTACGGCGATGGTGTGGTTGAGCGGAATCCATCGGCTCGGCGGGTCTTCGCTGCCGCCGCTCACGAGGAACGGGCGCGGGGCCATCAGCGCGTGGACTTCGTGGAGGTCGCGGCCGGTCTCCATCATCGTCTTGTAAGCACCGGTGCGCGGGCTGTCGGGGCGGATGAGGCCGGGCTTGCGCGTGAGCTGCGGGTCGCGGCCCAGATACCACGGCTCCCAGTAGTTCACGTTCGAGCGCGGCTCGTCGAAGACGATGCCGGGGTCGCTCCACGCGGCGGCGGCGAACTTGTCATAGAAGCACGAGGCGAACATCGCCCACTTGCCGCCGTAGCTGTGGCCGGCCACGCCGATGCGCTTGGAGTCAACCTGCGGCAGATTTGCCAGCGCGTGCCAGCAATTCGCGCCGATGTAGCCGAGGAAGGATAGCGGCTGCCAGATCTCGCGACCCGGCTCGGGCTTGCGCGCGTCGCCGCCGGGCGAGCCGATGCTGAGGGAGACAAATCCTTTGCGCGTGAGCTGCGCGGCGAAGTCGCGGCCCGGATTCTTGCCGAGGCCGATGCTGGTCTCCGGCTCGTAAAAAGGCACGAGCACGGCGGGAAAAGGCCCCTTGCCGTCGGGAATCAGCAGCCACGCCTCGCCGGAAACGCCGGGTGCCAGCTCCACACGGACGCGGTGCTGGGTGAAATTGTCGCGCTTGCTCTGCGCGAGGTATTCCAGCTTTGGCTTTTCGAGCACGGTCGGCCACGCGCCCATGAGGCCGTGCCATTGCGCGAGAATCTCAGCACGGCGGCGCGGCCAGGCGGCGGCGGACATCACGCGCGAGCCGTCGTTGAAGAGGAGCGGCGAGCGGTAGTTGCCGAGCTGGCCGGCGAATTCGGCGGGCGGGGTGAAGAAGGGGGAGATGAGCTGTGTCGCCGAGTCGGCTGCTTGCACTCCAGCCGCGCCGAGCAAGGTCAGCAGAGTGATTAGTGAGCAGTGATTAGTTAGGAGGCGGGCACTCATGGGCTTCACGCTTCCTTCGACGCAGAAGGCGCGGATTCCTTGGCGGAAGTTTCCGGCGGAGCGGCGGCTGGCTCGTCTGGCTTCTTCCCATCCATTTGCCACGAGAGGAGGAACATCAGGCCGACGCCGATGCAGATGCCGCTGTCGGCGACGTTGAACGCGGGGAAGCCCGCCTCCGCGCCGCTGCGCGTCTGCACGTGGAAGTAGATGAAGTCCACGACGTGCTTGTGGATGATGCGGTCAATGATGTTTCCCACGATGCCGCCGAACATCAGGCCCAGCGCCCATTGCCCGAGCCGCTGATCGAGACCGAAGTGGTGCCGCGTGAGGAAGAGCGCGAGCAGCGCCAGCATCGCGACGATGGTGAGCAGCTCGTTGTTGTTGTGGAACATGCTCCACGCCGCGCCGGTGTTGCCCCAGTGGACGAACTTGAAGAAGCCTTCCACCACGACCCGCTCCTGCGCGTAGCCCAGGAAGCGCAGCACGGCGAACTTCGTTAGCTGGTCGAGCACCAGCGTCACCACGGCCACGAGCGCCATGCGGCGGTTGGGGGTCAAGGTCATGCGCCGTGTGGTTTAGCCGGTTGGAAACGAGAAGACAACAGCGCGCTGCCACGAGCTGGCACGGACCGCGGCCATCCAGTGCTGCGGACTTAGCCATTGCCCCGGCCCGGTGCGGTTCCTACCATCGCCGCCCTTATGGCCGAATCTTCCATCACCTTCCTCCGCGCCGCCGGGCGCCGGGCGGACCAGCTCCGCCCCGTCCGCTTCCAGAACCACATCGCGCCGCACGCGGCTGGCTCCACGCTCATCGAGTGGGGCAGCACCCGCGTCATCTGCGGCGTGACCATCGAGGAGTCCGTGCCGCGTTGGATGAAGGAGCAGGGTGTCACCGGCGGCTGGATCACGGCGGAGTATTCCATGCTGCCTTATTCGACCCACTCGCGAAAGCAGCGCGACAGCAGCAAAGGCAGGGTGGACGGGCGCTCGATTGAAATCCAGAGGCTCATCGGCCGCGCAATGCGTTCCGCGCTCGACCTCGAGAAGCTCGGCGCGCGCACTATCTGCGTGGATTGCGATGTGTTGCAGGCCGACGGCGGCACGCGCACGGCGGCCATCACCGGCGCGGTCGTCGCGCTGCGGCTGGCGCTGAAGAAGCTCATCGCCGAGGGCAAGCTCACCGCCGATCCAATCGCGAACAACGTCGCCGCCGTCAGTGTGGGCATCGTCAACGGCATCCCGCTGCTGGACCTCTGCTACACCGAGGACGCGGCCGCGCAGGTGGACATGAACCTGGTGATGACCGGCTCCGGCGAGTTCATCGAGCTGCAAGGGACCGGCGAGGAAAGCACGTTCAGCGACGACCAGCTCGCGGCGATGCTGACGCTGGGACGCTGCGGAATTCGGGAACTTCTGGCGTTGCAGGAAACGGCGGTGAAGTAACGCGACCGAGGGAATAGGGAATGGCGCATAGGAGATAGGGTTTCCTCCGCACCGTCTTCCCCATTCCCCATCACCTATTCCCCATTCCCTTCCGATGATTTCACCCACTCCCACGCGCTTGTTCCTCCTCCGCCACGGCGAAGTCGAGACGCGCTACCACCGCATCTTCGGCGGGCGGATTGACATGGAGCTGTCGCCGCGCGGGCACGAGCAGGCGCTGGCGCTGGCGGATTATCTCGCAGGCACGCACTTCAATTCCATTTACGCCAGCCCGATGACGCGCGCGCAGCAGACGCTCGCGCCGCTTGCCTCGCAAAAGGGCATGACCGCCACGACCCTCGCGGGTCTGCGCGAGGTGGACTTCGGCGACTGGACGGGCCTGAGCTGGCAGCAGGTCCACGAGCGCTTCGGCGTCAGCGCGTTTGACTGGCTGGAGAAACTCGAGGCCGGCGAAGTGCCCGGCGCGGAGTCCGGCCCGCAATACCGGGGCCGCATCGAGCCTTGCTTGAAACAAATCCTGCGCGACTGCCCGGGCCAGACTGTGGCCGTGGTATGCCATGGCGGCGTTATCCGGATGCTGCTGTCGCTGCTGCTCGGGCTTCCGCTGCCCAAGCTCGCACACTTCGACATCGAGTATGCCAGCGTGACCGTCGTCGAGCAGCGCCCGCATCGAAGCGAGGTCGAGCTGCTGAACTTTACCCCGTGGCGGGATGTGCGATGATGGCAGTCGCTCCTGTAGCGGGGGGGGGGGGGG
>JBEBFV010000120.1:0-14234 GCA_040081795.1 Limisphaerales bacterium
GACGGGCGGCGTGTGAGGGATGACGGGGCAGGCGTCGGTGCTGCGGAGGCGCGCGTCAGTCCTAGCGGCCCGCCCGTGAACGGTGACGGTTGGCCGGTGAGCAACGACGCGCGACAGGTGGGGAGGGACGCGCTGCGCGTGTGCTCAGAAATCTGAAGAGTGGGACGAGGCCGCGCGCAGCGCAGCCTTACCGAAGAAAAGGCTCCGGCGTCCGCGCGGGAGTGCGGAAAGGCGGAAAGGCGGAAAGGCGGAAAGGCGGAAAGGCGGAAAGGCGGAAAGGCGGAAAGGCGGAAAGGCGGAAAGGCGGAAAGGCGGAAAGGCGGAAAATTTTTTCCTCACCGGCGACGTCATGGGAGTGATGACGACGAAAGATATTCACCGGGTCAAGATATTTCCCGGCCAATGTCGTGAATTTTTGAGTTTCCTCAAAAATCACCGAGGGGGCTTCACGGCAGCAGCAGCTCGCGAATCTGCGGCACGCTCGCGGTTCCGGTGGTGCCGAGCTGGTGGATGACGACGGACGCAGCGGCGTTGGCGAGTTCGATGGCCTCGCGCAGTGTCGCGCCGGCGGCAAGTGCGGCGGTGAGGTTGGCGGTGACGGAGTCTCCCGCGCCGACGATGTCAATCGGTCCGCGCAGTGGGTGGCAGGGGACGTGTTCCACCCCGCCGCCCGGTGCCGCACCGAGGATGCCGCGCTCGGAGAGGGTAATGAAGACTTCGCGACCGTTCTGCTTCGCGAGCGCCAGCGTGGCTTCGCTGAGGCGGCGCAAGTCCGCATCACCGGGCAATCCCGCCAGACCGCACAACTCGGTGGCGTTCATCTTGAAGGTGACCGGTGGATACCCGCGCAGACCGCGCCGGCAGTCAGCCACGACCGGCGTGCCCGGCTCACCGTTGGGAAAAGTCCCAAGCAGCGGGCGGATTCGGGCGGTCACTACGCCCGTATCGGGCAAGTCCACTTGGTCCATGACGGCGACCCCGTCCACCTTGCACCTCAGTTCCTCGATGGATTGCCAGATCATCCCCTCGACCAGTGCTGGAGTGGGTTCCCAGTTCTTCGAGTCCAGTCGGCTGAGTTCCTGCGGTGCCTGGCCGGGAAGCATTAACAGCGGCTTGCAGTAGGTGAACGTCCTGCGGAGCTGCGTTTGCCGGAAATGGTCTATGCGAACTCCCGGCAACGCCAGCAAGGCGCGGTGCAACTCGAAGCCCTCGCCGTCCGCACCGAAAAACCCAACAGGCCAGATCGTTCCCACGCCAAGCGCGACTAGGTTGTTGAGGATGGTGCCGGCTGCTCCAGGCTGCGAGCGCACGCGCACGATGTTGTGGACCGGCAAGCCGGTCTCGATGGAGGTCTCGGAGCGCGTGGGGTCAATCTCCAGATAACGGTCGAGACAGAAGTCGCCCACGAGCGCGAGGCGCAGCGAGGCGTAGCGGTCGGTGATTTCAGCGAAGCGGGCCGGGGTCATGAGACGTAATGCGTAAAACGTAAGGGGGCGCTTGACCTCGCGGCGTGCGTTGAACTCCGGTTACGCATTACGTTTTACTCCCCTCACCACTTGTAGCGCGGTTCGGGGTTGGGGGCACCGATGTCGGGGATGTCCTTCGTCGCGGTGCGGCCGTGGAGGGTTTCGAGCTTGTGGAAGAGGTGATGGAGGAAGGCCACATTGTCGCACTGCGCGTAGTGCATCGCGCCGCCCATGCGGGAGAAGCTTTTGCAGAAACGCAGGTAGTAGGCCGGGTTGTCGCGCGGCGGCTCGCCCTTCGTCCAGTCCCAGTTGCCGCCGTCCTGCAGGTCCACCACGTAGATGCTGTGGCCGCTGACGATGGGCCGGCCGGCTTGGAGGCGGAGGTTGTTCACGCAACTGATGCTCTTCTCGAAGACCTGCGGTCCCATGATGGCCGAGCCGACGCTCAGCAACACGCCGCCGTCGAGCTTCTCCACCGAGCCGCCGAAGAGCGCGAAGTCCACGCCCGCTGCGCGCCCGATGACGCCGCCGTTGAACCACGGGTGGTTCGAGATGATGTCGTAGCCGATGCCGGGATGGACGGTGAAGGGCACTTCATGACGTGCGGCTTGGGCGAGCACGCTGGAGTTGCGGTGCGGGTGCGGGACGATGTGCGGGCCGGGCTTGAGGCCGAAGCGCTGGATGGCCTGGAGCAAGTCCGCGCGCGCGGGCGTGAGCGGGTGGCCGGGCTCGGAGGAAATTTGCTTCGTCAACTCGGCTTCGGTCGGGAGGAACGTGCCGTCTTCGTAGATGAACTTGCCGAGGGACTTGCCGTAACCGAAGCCGCGCACGGCCCCGGCCAGCAACGCGAGGTGGATGTATCGGCCCGTCTCATCCCAAGTGCCGAAGCTGCCGGTGGCGACGTTATCGCGGACGCTCTCGGTCGAGCGGCCGAGCCAGGAGAATTCCCAGTCGTGGATGGTGCCCGCGCCGTTCGTTGCGAGGTGCGTGAGGAAGCCGCGGTCAAGCATCTGGCCGAGCAGGAGCTGGCCGCCGTTCTTCACGAGGTGCGCGCCGTAGATGAACATCACGGACGCGCCGCGTTCGAGCGCGGCCTTGATGTCGCGAGCGCAACGCTCGATGAGCGCGGCGTTGAAGTCGCTGACCGGCGGTGGCGTGGTGGTTGGCTCGATGAGCACCTCGTCCACGGTGCTCATGCTCTTGCGCTGCGCGAGCGGGAAGACTCGGACTTCAGCGAGGTCGAGGGGAACGGGAGGTTGCATCGATGGTCGGAAAGTTAATGGTCGCCTAGCAGCAGTTTCACCAACTGCTCATGGCACTGGTAATCCGGAATCACCAAGTCCGCGCCCGCCGCGATGAGTTGCGTGCGCTTCTGCTCGTGGATTTTGCCGGAGCCAATCTCCGTCTCGTCGCTGGCCACGGCGACGGCCAGGCCGCCGAGTTCCTTGGTGTGGTGTAGTTCCACCGGGCCGTCGCCGAACGAGAGCAGTTGCGCCCCGGCGATGCCTTCCTCGCGCAGGATGCGGTCAAAGACTTTGCCCTTGGAGAAGGGCGGGGTTCGTTCGTGTCCGCCATGGATGCGGCCCTCAAAGTAACGCGCGAGATCCAGCAGCGCGGCCTCCTGACGCACGAACGGCTCCAGGGTGGCGCTGAGGATGTAGAGCTTCACGCCGCGCTCACGCAGTCGCTCGATGAGCGCGCGTCCGCCCGGGACGACAAAGCTGTCCGGACTGGCCCCGTCGCGGATTTGCCGGCTGCGGCGGGCGATGTCGCGTTCGAGGCGGAGGGTGTATTCAGCGAGGTAACACTGCGGCTCGCGCGGTTCGGCCCCGCGCGCGCGGACGCGCTCCGCGAACGCGACCATCTGGTGGATGGTTTGCTTCCCGTTGAACGAGAGCATCTCGTGCATCAGTTCGCCGCGCAGGGCGGAAGAGTCTTCACCGTCACGCGGCGGGAGCATTTCCAAGAACATCCCCAGCATGATGTCCGGCCAGCCGTGGCGGATGAGCGAGAGCGTGCCGTCGAAGTCGAACACCACGTGGGTGATGCCCGGGCGAGGGGCGAATCCGGGGCAAATCTCAATCGGCGCGGCGGCGGTGACGGTCATCGGCACAGCGGCGAGTTAAAGGCAGGCGGTTAGGAATGGCAACTTTGCGTGCGGCGTGAATTTCATCTCGCAGGGGCAAGTCAGCCGAAGCACGCTGAAATCGTGGCTCGCGCGGTGCGGAGTTTCTGACCGCGCAGCCCGTCCAATTGACCACTCGTGAACGGCGACGAACATCCCTTTGACCCGGCCCGCTGGCGCGCGGTGCGCCCGGCGCGACCGCAGCGAGAGGAGGAGCCCGAGCTGGCGGGAGTGCCGCCGGACCTGCAACGGGTTGCGTTCTTCGGCGTGCTTTCAGTCTTCCTCGTGCTGCTCGGCACGTTGCTGCCGGCGAACTGGAAATCAGTTCATCCCGCGTTGCTCGCGCGGGCAGGGCAGGGGACGCCGACTGCTTCTGGCATCGGCCTCGCTGCCGTGACCGCGCAGCGGCCGGGCGTCGCCAACCTCGCGCTCTCGGCGGCGATGACGGTGCGAGACGAAGGAGTTCCGAAACTAACGGCGGAGCTCGCATCGCTCGAAGCGCAGCGCGGCTGGACGACATGGGGCGGACGCGACCCGTTCATCGAGTCGGTCTTCAAGGACAAGTCGGTCGCCCGGCCCGCGAGCGAGGTCATCCTGCCGTTCCTGCTTACGGAGACGAACCGTGCGGTGCTGCGTGAGCATCTGGTCTCGGCGCGTTCGCCCGGGGTGCAGGCGATTCTCAAGACACGCGAGCTGTCGAGCACGACGCAGTTTGTTCCGGTGGGCCGGCCCGGCGGCCAGCCGTTTGAGGCGACAATTCTGCTGACGGCGCTGCTCTATCAAGGCGAGCGCTTCTCCGCGTTGCTGGCGCAGGATATTCGCACTGCTGCCGAGCACGCGAACGAGACGAGGCTGGCGGGTGAGTGGGAGAGCGTTTGCATGGACGTGCTCACGCTGGCGCGGCGAATGGACTGGACGCAACTCTCTGAACTGCTGCGGCAGGTGCCGAACGCGAGGGCATTGAACGACTTCGCCCAACTCGCCAAAACCGCGCCGGACAATTTCGCGGTCCTTTACACGGCGGCGTTGATCACCAAAGCGCCCGACAAGGTCGCGGGCTACCTGCTGCGCTTTGGGAAAACCGGAGCGGCTGATTTGACGAAGGCCCTTGCACACGGCGAAGGCGCGGTGCGGTTGCTGGTGGAGCGCTCGCTGCCGCTCGGCCCGGCCCGCACGGTGCCCAGCTTCCTCGCGGGCTGGACGCTGGCGGCTCCGCGCGGGATGCTCACTGCGAAGGTGATTTGCTTTTTGCTGGCCGGGTTTGGATTCTTTTTGGTGTGGTGCGAGCTGTCGCCCGTCCAAAACGGGAGCCGCTCGACGGCGGGCGCGCGAGTGATTCACGGCCAGCGCGCCATCGTGGCGGCGACGCTGGGAATGATGCTGCTGGCGGCAGGCGAGCCGTTTCTGCTCAAGCCGCTTGGCTCGCCGGAATTCCGGCTGCGCCTGAAATTGCCGGTGCTGACCAATTCACCTGTTCCGACTGACAAGACCGAAACCGCAACCAAAACGAAACCGCGTATGGACCTCTCCACCATCCTGAGCATCGTGCTCTTCGCCGGGCTGCAAGTGGCCGTGTATGCCATCTGCATCATGAAAATCCGCGAGATTGAAATGTCCACTGCCTCGCCGCAGTTAAAGATGCGGCTGATGGAGAACGAGGAGAATCTCTTCGACTCCGGCCTCTACGTGGGCATCGCCGGCACCGCCACCGCGCTCGTGCTGCAAGTGGTGCAGGTCATCGAGGCCAATCTGCTCGCGGCCTACGCCTCAAACTTGTTCGGTATCGTCACGGTGGCCTGCGTGAAGATTTATCACGTCCGCGCCGCTAAGCGCCGGCTCATCATGGAGAGTCAGACGGAGGCGAACGAGCGGGAGTCGGCGACGGCGTGAGGCGGCGGAACGACCAAGCATTTGAACATGATGAAGCTCGCAGGTTTACGACGTGTTGCGTGTTGCGTGTTGCGTGACTCCGTTCGGACTACCGCACGCAACACGCAACACGCAGCACGCTTGCCTCCGTGCTCAGGGCCACGACGAGTTTCTTCCCCCCTTCCAGCGCACCATGAACAAGACGCTGCTCCTCATCATCTGCGACTTCCTGCTGCTGAACCTGCTGGCGCTCACGCGTTGGGACAAGGTCGAGCCGGCGGCGACCCGCAAGCCTCCCGTGCCCGAGGTCAGCGCCAACGCCGCACGCCACAATCAGGACTTGGTGGACATGATGAAGCTCGCGCTGGAGCAGGAGCAGGCCACGCGCAACCAGCTCCAGCAGCGGCTCCAGTTCGCCGAGTCGGACTCGCAGAGCCGCGCGCAGACGCTCACGCAGTTGCAGGCGCAGAAGAGCCAGTTGGAGACGAACCTCAAGCAGTCGCAGACGGCGGCGCAGGATTTGTCGCAGCGCTACGCGGCCGTCGCGAAGCAGGCGGCGGACGCGAAGCAGCAGCAGGACGCGCTCACCGCCGCCATCAAAAACGTCGAGGCGGAGAAAGCGCAGATGCAGCAGACCGTCGCGGCCAAGCAGGCGGAGATTCAGAAGCAGCAGGCGGCGATTGCCGACTTGGGCAAGCAGCAGGCGGCGGTCACGCAGCAGGCTTCAAACCTCGTGACGACGGTCAAGGTCGTGCAGGCCGAGAAGGATTTGATTCGCGAGCAGTTGGAGAAGCAGATGCAGGCTGCGCTGGCAGCGAAGCAGGCGGAGCTGGAGAAGCAGCAGGCCGCGCTGGCGGAGCTTGAAAAGAAGCGGGCAGAAGCAGCGACGCAGGCCGCGCAGTTCGCCACTGCCGCAAAGGTGGCCGAGAGCGAGCGCAACCTGCTGCGCGAGAACTTGACCGACTTGAAAAAGGAAGTCGCCACCGTGCGGCAGGAGAAGGACCAGCTTCAGTCGCAAACGGCGCGGCTTTCTGAGGGCGTCGGGCAGCTCGCTGCGAAGTCCGGCGAACTGGCGAAGGAAATCCGCGAGAACACGCCCATCAACATGAACCTCATGTTCAGTGAGTTCCTCAGCAACCGCGTGGACGTGGCGGTGTCGGCGCAGCAGAACGTCCTCATCGGCTCCGGCAACCGGCTCAAGGAGGTCAAGAGCGTGCTCGTCCATGACGGACGCACCGTCATGGCCATGGTGCATATCACAGACACGCCGTTCTCACTGACCACGCCGCTGGGCATGGACCGCGTCATCGCGCGCGTGGCCAAGCAGTCGCAGGTGCTGGGCAGCGGCGCGCTGACCTTCATCACCGCCGACCCGCGCCTCGCGGTGATTCCCGTGAACGCGCAGCAGGCCATGGCGATGGGTTTGAAGATGTATCCGGTGGCGAAGAACCCGTTCAAGTTCACTGAGGCCGTGCTCGTGAACCGTGGCGGCAAACACTACGGTGAGGTCGAGTTCAAGCTCAACGCGGCCACGCCCGGCTACGTGAAAATGCGCAACCGCATCCTCAGCCGCGTGCTGCAAGGCGAGTTCTCACCCTCGACCGGCGACATCGTCCTGAGCAAGACCGGCGAGTTCCTCGGCGTGATGGTGAACTCAGATTTCTGCGCGGTGCTGCAAACCTTTGAGACGCTGCCGGGCTACACCTTCGACGAGAAGACCACGACGGACATGGTGCGCAACCGGCTCGTGGAACTGGGCACGCGGGTGGGGCGGCTGCCCTTCGCGTTGCAGTAGGAGGCTGCCTACCGTTTCGCGGTCGGGGTAAGAATCTCCGTCAGCACGCGGCCTTCGACGCCCTTCATCTCCAGGCCCAGCAGCCGCGCCATCGTCGGCGCCACGTCAAGATTACGGATGTCCTTCACCACGGTTCCATTCTTGATGCCCGCGCCCCACGCGACGAACGACGCATGCATCAGCGGATGCGCCGGGTCGTGGCCGTGGGCGCCTTTCGTGTTCTCGCTCTTGGGGGTGACGAGCAGTTCCCCGGCGACGGTGTCAGAGGTCGAGTAGCCCTGCTTCGGGTTGATGACGAGATTCGGCATGCGTGGGTCCAAGTCTTGGGTGACAAGGCCGATCTTGGCGAAGTCCTTTTCCTCGACGATGGACTCGACGCCCTCGACGGCGCGGAGTTTCGCAGCAAGAGACTTGACCAGCTCCGCGCGGCGCGGCTGGTCGAGCACATAGACGAACTGTCCGAGCGCCCACGCCTTGCGCTCAACGACCTTGGTGCCCTCGACCTTGATGAGACCCTCATTCTTGAACAGCACGTTGGCCTGAATCTGCTGCTGGTAGGGCATGAAGCCGTGGTCGCTGGCGACGATGAAAGTGTGCTTGCCGGGGAAGGCGGCGTTCGCGGCGTCGAGAACTTCCTTCACCAGCCCGTCGGCGAAGGCGACGGCCTCGTAGCTCTCCGGGCTGCGCGGGCCTTTCTGGTGGTTGACGTGGTCCACCTCGACGAGGTGCAGCAACATGACGTTCGGGCGGTGCTTCGTGATGACGTGAGCGGCCATCTGCGCATACATGCGGTCGCGCGGGATGCCGCCGCCGGGAGCCTTGCACCACTCCTCCTGCCGCTCGTAGGGAATCTTCGCGGCGCGGAGCTCGGCGAGCAGCGACGGCGTGCTGTGCGCCTCCCAGAGCGAGTTGCTGAAGCAGTCGGGCACCTGCCAGTCGAGCGTCTTCGCGCCGCGCGAGGCGGGCCAGATGATCGCGCCGGTCTTGAGCCCGGCGGCCTTGGCCACGTCGTAAATGGTCGGCACCTTGACGATCTCCTCCTTGTTGAACAGCGGGTCGGGAATGAGCGGGACGGACGCGCCTTTCGCACGGTCCCAGTAGGAGTTGTTGAGCACACCGTGTTTGCCGGGTGTGACACCGGTGACGAGCGTTGTGTGGTTGGGCCAGGTGACGGTGGGAGTCGAGGCACGCATCCGCTCGGCGCGTGCGCCCTCGGCGGCGAGCTTGCGGATGGTGGGGAGGTTGGCCTTGGGGTCGTCGTGGAAATATGAGGCGAGGCCGTCCACGCTGATGAGCACGACCATGTGGTCGCGCGCGGGCTGGGCCGAGAAGGTGGAAGTGGCGAGTGACGCAACCAGCAGGGCAAGGCGAAGGGATTTCATGAGCGGGCTTTGGACGTGGCCAGACAGGGAGGAATTTCAGCTGGCTGTGCCTGCGACTGGAAATCGCCGCCCAATGGCGCAATCGGATCAAACGTGGCGACTGGAATTCGCCGGCACTGGCCTCAGTGCAAGATCGGCAGTCCGTGGGGCTGACGAATTAGCTCCGCGTCGAGATCGAGAAAGTAGTCGAGTCGTCGCGTGGTCTCGGCATCGTCAATCGCCCGGGCCATGAGGATGTAAGTGGCGTAGTGGTTGCCCTCGGACTCGACGAGGCTGGCGTAGAAGGCGGCGAGTTCGGGATCGAGCGGCTGGAGTTCGCGGCCGAGGATCTGGAACTTCTCGCAGCTCCGGCCCTCGATCAGCGCGCAGCAGATGAGGTGGTCAATCACTTGCAACCTCATGCCCTTGCGCATGGCGTGCATGAGGCCGGAAATCCACGGGCTAGGGTGCGGCTGTGCGAACGGGATGCCGCGGCGCTTGAGCAGTGCGAGCACGAGCTGGAAGTGCTGAAGCTCCTCGATGGCGATGGCGTTCAGCTCCTCGACGCGCCCGAACAGATCGCGGTAGCGCTCCAGCGTGATGGCGGTGGTGGCGGCCTTGCGTTCGAGGTGCGCGTGGTCCACCAGCACGGCGGGCAGGTTCGCCAGCGTGCGCGGCAGCCAGTCGGCGGGCACCGGGGCGCGGAGCATTTCCATGCGGGGATTGTTCAGGGCTGAAATCGGCGGGGGCAACTCGGAAGTTCACAGGGTTGCCGACCTGTCGTAGCGTTCGCCCAGCACATGAACTCTGAACTGCTCTCCATCCTCCGCTGCCCGGAGACGCGGCAGGCGCTGGCCATTGCTGAACCTGCGGTGGTCGAGCGGCTCAATGCGCAAATGGCCGCCGGCTCGTTGCGCAACGCGGCTGGGCAGCCAGTCACGGCGAAGCTGGACGGCGGCCTCGTGCGCGCGGATGGCAAGGCGCTTTATCCCGTGCGGAACAACGTGCCGGTGCTGCTGATGGACGAGGCGATTGCGCTGTAGCGGTAAGTCCGACCTGCCGGTCGGCCTCGGCCACAAGCGCACCGTGACCGCTCGCTTCACTGCGTTCGCTGACGCGGGGAAAAGAGGCCGCGCACAGCGCTGCCCTACCACGCTACTTGGCCAGCTCGGCGAGCTTGGGCGTGATGGCGTCGGCCCAGATTTGGTAGCCGGCCTTCGAGAGGTGGAGGAAGTCGGGCATGATGTCCTTCGTCAGCACGCCTTCAGCCGCCAGGAACTTCCCGCCGATGTCGAGGTAGTGGACACTCTTGCCGTCGTGGAGCTTGGCGATGGTCGTGTTGACCTTCGCGAGCTTCTCGCGCTGCGGGTTGGGCTTTTCGCCGCGCGGGAAGACGGCCAGCAGGAGGACTTTCGTGGTCGGGGATTTCGCGTGGATGGCCTTCACGATGGCGGTCACGCCCTTGGCGATGCCGTCCGCGTCATCGGAGCCGGAGTTGTTCGTGCCGATCATCAGCACGACGGCCTTGGGCTTGATGCCGTCCAACTCGCCGTTGGTGATGCGCCAGAGGACGTGCTGGGTGCGATCACCGCCGATGCCGAAGTTCGCGGTCTTGTAGGCGGCAAAGCTTTTTTCCCAAACTTCCTTGCCGGCCCCGCGCCAGCCGGCCGTGATGGAGTCGCCGAGGAAAAGCACATCCACGCCGCCGGCCTTGGCGGTGGCCACGTAGCCCTCGTGGGTCTTGATGAAGCCGGCGTCTGGCTCGCCATCGCGGAACTTGGGCGCGGCGACATCGGGGGCCTGGACGGGATTCGGCTTCGTCGGCTTGGCGTCCTTCTTCGCATCCTTCTTGGCGTCGGTCTTCGCTTGAGCGAAGAGCGGCAGGGGAGTGGCGAGGGCGAGGGTGTGGAGGAACGTGATGCGTTTCATTGGTTGGTTAGGTGTTTCGGACAACAAGGCGTTTCGACGGAGGGCGGGAAAGGATGTTCAAGGCGCTGTAGCGGCGCTCTATGAGCGCCGACTAAAGCTAGCCGAGCGTATTGACGGAACGGCGGTCACGGACCGCCGCTACAGGGCACCTGGCTCCTCGGGCAGCACGACCCACAACTCGCCATCCACCTCCACGACGCGCAGCGCCTTCAAGCTGAGTCCACCGCAAGGCCCGTGGATGCACCGCCCATTGAGCGGCTCATAGATCGCGCCATGGGTGCGGCAGATGAAGAACTCGCCGTCGGTGGTGAAGAAGTCGTTGTCGTCGTCCAGCGGCATGGGGATGTGCCGGCAGGCGTTTTCGTAGGCGACGAGATGCCCGCGCACGTTCGCCGCGAAGCCCTCGCGCCGGATGCCCTCGTGGGTGAAGACGAATTTGCGCGTGCGGCCCGGAGGCAGTTCTGAAACAGCGCAAAGTTTTTGAGTTCGGGTCAGAAGGCCGGTCAGGGTTTGCTGTCGCCGTTCGATGCGTTCGATTTGGCCGGACCAGAAGGACGGTGACGATTGCGGACGAGTATGACCATGCGCCAAGTGACATAGATTGCACCCCAAGTAATGAACACTGAAAGGAGCGAGTAGAAAGAGAGGATGGGGGCTATCAATCCAAGCACCACCATCACCACAGCCGGGAGAACCATCGCGCCGCCGTGAGCTGGAAGGAGGGAAGGAGCAAGTATGAGAGCCAGATACAGGCTGCCTCGCAGCGCCGATTTTTTACAGTTAAGCTCATGGCGCTTCGCTATGAGCCACGGCAATCCAAACACAAGCAGCAAGACGCAGGTGCAAATCAGGTAGGGACGAAAGCGGTATGGCTCCAGTTTCCGCATGAGGTCCGGCCAGATGTCGCTCATAGCTCCAGAACCTTTGCAGATTACAACCGCGCAATCAGCAGCTCCCGTTGGAAAATAATCTCCTTCGGCAGTTGAGAGTAGAGCTTGATGAAGAGTTCGTCCTGCTGCAGCACTTCGCGCCGCCATTCCTCGATGTCCGTGCTCTGAGCCTGCTCCAGGCGCTCGGCGTTGAAGCCGTCGAGGCCGTCGAGGTCGAAGTCGTGCGCGCTGGGCACCCAACCGAGCAGCGCCTCGTTTGCGTTCGCGTCGCCACGGCAGCGGTCCACGATCCACTTGAGCACCCTCATGTTCTCGCTGTAGCCGGGCCAGAGGAACTTGCCGGCGGCGTCCTGGCGGAACCAGTTCACGTTGAAGATGCGGGGAGGATGCTTGATGACGCGGCGCATCTGGAGCCAGTGGCGGAAGTAGTCGCCCATGTTGTAGCCGCAGAAGGGCAGCATCGCCATCGGGTCGCGCCGCACCTGGCCCACCGCGCCCGTCGCGGCGGCGGTGGTCTCAGAGCCGATGGTCGCGCCGACATAGACGCCGTGGACCCAGTTGAAGGCCTGATACACGAGCGGCATCGTCGTGCTGCGTCGGCCGCCGAAGATGATGGCGCTGATGGGCACGCCGGCGGGGTCGTTGACCTCGGGCGCGAGCATCGGGTTGTTGGTCATCGGCGCGCAGAAGCGGCTGTTCGGGTGCGCGGCCTTCTCCTTCGAGTCGGGCGTCCAACGCTGGCCGCGCCAGTCGAGGCACTCGGCGGGCGGCGGGTTGTCCTTGCCCTCCCACCACACGTCGCCGTCGGCGGTGAGCGCGACGTTGGTGAAGATGGTGTCCTTCCTCATGCACTCCATCGCGTTCGGGTTGGATTTGTAATTCGTCCCCGGCACGACGCCGAAATAACCCGTCTCCGGGTTGATCGCGAAGAGCCGGCCATCCGCGCCGGGCTTCATCCACGCGATGTCGTCTCCGACCGTCCACACCTTCCAACCGGCGAAGCGCGCGGGCGGATTCAGCATGGCGAAGTTTGTCTTGCCGCACGCACTCGGGAACGCGCCGGCCACAAAGGTCTTCTTCCCGTCCGGTGTCTCGACACCCAGCACGAGCATGTGCTCCGCGAGCCAGCCTTCGTCGCGGCCCCAATGCGACGCGAGGCGCAGCGCCATGCACTTCTTGCCGAGCAAGACGTTGCCGCCGTAGTTCGAGCCGACAGAGATCAGCGTGTTGTCCTTGGGGAAATGCGCGATGTAGCGGCGCTCGGGGTTCACATCGAGCATCGAGTGGATGCCGCGCGTGAAGGCGTCGCTCGCGCCGAGTTGCTCACACGCAACTCGGCCCATGCGTGTCATGATGCCCATGCTGAGGACGACGTAAATCGAGTCGGTCAGCTCCACGCCCACACGCGCCAGCGGCGAGCCGGGCGGCCCCATGAGGAACGGCACGACATACATGGTGCGACCGCGCATCGCGCCGGCGAGCAGGATGTTGAGCTTCGCATACATCTCGGCGGGAGCGGCCCAGTTGTTGGTCGGGCCGGCCTCGTCGGCGGTGGGCGTGCAGATGAAAGTGCATTGCTCCACGCGCGCGACGTCGTTCGGGTTCGAGCGGTGGTAATGGCAACCGGGCCATTTCTTCTGGTCGAGCGGGATGAGAACGCCGCGCGCGACGGCCTCTGTAGTGAGCGTCTGCTTCTCCGCCGAAGAACCGTCGCACCAGTAGATCGCGTCGGGCTGGCAGAGCGCGGCGACTTCCGCAACCCAGCGGGTGACGTGGACGTTGTCCGTGTTGCAGGAGCCGGGGAGATTGGTGTTCATGCGAGGCAGACCGGAGTTTCAACGCCGTCGGGACGGTAATGGGAAGGCCCGTGGCTCGCAGCCTAAATGTTGGCCCGCGCGTCGCTCACTGCCACGGGAGCTTCTCCAAGTCCACGTTGCCGCCGGTGAAGACGATGCCGACGCGCCGGCCGCGAAACTTCTCCGGCGCGGCGAGCACGGCGGCGAGTGGGACGACGCCGGATGGTTCCACCACGAGCTTCATCCGCTCCCACACGAGGCGCATCGTGGAAATGATTTGCTCCTCCGACACCGTGACGATGCCGCGCACGTGCTCGCGGATGATGTCGAAGGTGCGCTCGCTCAACGACGCGCGCAGGCCGTCGGCGATGGTCGTGGTGTTCGGGTTGGGCAGCAGCTTGCCTTCGCGCAAAGAACGGAAGGCGTCGTCCGCCAGCGCAGGCTCGGCTCCCCAGACCTCAACTCCCGGCGCGAGCGCGTGTGCCGCGAGACACAGGCCGCCCAACAACCCGCCGCCGCTGACGGGTGCAACGAGCGCATCAAGCTGCGGAGCTTGCTCCAGCAGTTCGAGCGCGACGGTCGCCTGGCCCGCGATGACCGCAGGGTTGTCGTAAGGATGGATGAACGTCGCGCCCGTCTCGCGCTGGATGCGGTCGGCCTCGGCTTGGCGGGCGGCGAGCGTGGGTTCGCAGAGGGTGAGCTGGCCGCCGTAGGCCGCGATGGCGCGCTGTTTGATTAGGGGAGCGTTGCGCGGGACGACAATGTAGGCCGGGATGCCGCGCAGCCGCGCCGCGAGCGCGAGGCAGGTGGCGTGGTTGCCCGAGGAGTGCGTGACGACGCCGTGGCGCGCTTGTTCGTCCGTGAGCTGGCGCACCGCGTTGAGCGCGCCGCGAAATTTGTAGGCACCGCCCTTCTGGAAGTTCTCGCACTTGAAGAACAGCGTCGCGCCCGACAGAGCGTCGAGGCTGGTGCTGGTCAGGACGGGCGTGCGATGGGCGGTGCC
>JBEBFV010000121.1:0-14227 GCA_040081795.1 Limisphaerales bacterium
ACGTCTCGTCGAGGCACTCCTTGATGGCGGCGGCGAGCACGGCGATCGAGAAGGGTTTTGCCAGCGTCTTCACCGCGCCGAGGCGTTCCGCGATCGGCAGGTAGGTTTCCGCGCCGCAACGGCCCCCGCCGGACATCGCGATGATCCGCACGGCGGGGTCGCGCTGCTGAAGCTCCACGATCAGTTCCATGCCGTCCACGTCTGGCATGATCAGGTCGGTCAGCACGAGACTGACGGTCTGAGGGTCGTAGAGGTGCAGGGCTTCCGCGCCGTTGCGGGCGCGCAGCACCGTGTGGCCGTCCGTGACGAGCGTCTTGCGGATCATCTCGGCAAAGAGGTCCTCGTCTTCCACCAGAAGTATGTTGCTCATGCGTGTCGGGCGTGGGCGGGCCTGGTCACAACTCGCTGCACGGTCTCGCCGAGGCTGCGCTGATCGTAGGGCTTGGGGAGAAGCGCGCTGAAACCCAGCTCGCGCGCGACGTCTGCGGTGATCGTGGCGCTGTAGCCCGTGGCGAGGATGATCCGCACGTCGGGGCGGATGGCCAGCAGCCTGCGGGCGAACTCCGTGCCGCTGAGGCCGGGCATGTTCAGGTCGGTGACGACGAGGTCGAACTGCGCCGGCTTCTCGGTGAAGAGCACAAGCGCCTCCGCCGGGCTGGTGCGCGCCGTCACGCGGTAGTTCAACCGCCCCAGCGCCGCCGTGCCCATGCGCGCCAGCGGCTCCTCGTCGTCCACGAAGAGGATGTGCTGGCCCGTGCCGCGCGGGATGGGCTGCGGTGCGGCCGGGGCCTCCACCACCTCCGCCTCGAAGACGGGGAAGTAGAGCGCGAACATCGTGCCCCGGCCCGGCTGGCTGCGCACCACGATGCCGCCGTCGTGGTTCTTCATGATGCCATGCACGACGGCCAGCCCGAGGCCGGTGCCCTCGCCCACGGGCTTGGTCGTGAAGAGCGGCTCGAAGATGTGCTGCAACGTCGCGGCATCCATCCCGGCTCCGGTGTCCGTGACGGTGAGGCGCACGTAGCGGCCGGGGCGCAGATCGGGATGCACGCGCGCGAAGGGTTCATCCACCTCGGTCTCGGCCAGCTCCACGGTCAAGGTGCCGGGCCGGTCCTTCATGGCGTGCCATGCGTTTGTGCAGAGGTTCATCGTCACCGAGTGAATCTGCGTGGGGTCCGCGAGCACGGTGGGCGAGATGGCCACGCTCGTCTTGAACTCGATGGCGGCGGGCACCGTGGCGCGCATGAGCTTGAGGGCTTCGCGCACGGTGAGGTGCAGTTGGAGCGGCTGTCGCTTCTGCTCCTGGCGGCGGCTGAAGGCAAGTATCTGCTGCACCAGGTCGCCGGCACGGCGGCTGGCCGTGACTATGGAGTCGAGGCACTCGCCGGCCTCGCGGCTCCCGGCAGGCATGACCTTGACCAGCTCCGCGTTGCCGAGGATGGCCCCGAGGATGTTGTTGAAGTCATGCGCGATGCCGCCGGCGAGCTGGCCGATGGCCTCCATCTTCTGCGACTCGCGCAACTGGTCCTCCAGTTGCCGGCGCTCCGTGACGTCCACGCACGTGCCCTCGAAGAACTGCGGCTCGCCCTGCGCGTCCCGCACCACGCGGACGTTGAGCGCCACCCAGATCAACTGCCCGTCGCGGCGCTTGAACTGGCACTGGATGAAGTCCCGGCCGGCCGTGCGCGCCCGGCAGATGAACATCGGGGCGGAGGCGGCCTCGGGCGCGGTGCTGCTGTTCCTGCATGCGGACACCTGGCCGCCGGAGGACTGCGTCGCGCTGGCGGCAGGAGCATTGGGGAACAATGGCGTGGTGGCCGGAGCGTTCTCCTTCGCGCTGCGCGAGCGATTGAGAGGAGGCCGGCTGATGGAGTGGCTCACCAACGCGCGCAGCCGCTGCGGTCATCTGCCCTACGGTGACCAGGGACTCTTCGTGCGCCGGGAATTGTTCGATGCGCTCGGCGGCTTCCCCGACTGGCCCGTGCTGGAGGATGTCGAGCTGCTGCGTCGGCTCAAACGGGTCGGTCGCGTCGTCACGCTGCGTCCGCCCGTGCTGACGTCCGCCCGGCGCTGGCAGCAGGGCGGGCTGCTGCGGACGTTCGTGCGACACCAACTGATTCTGCTCGGCTACGCGGCGGGCCTGTCGCCGCATTCGCTGGCCCGGTGGCGGCGTTAAGCTGTGCGGGGCCAAATCGTGTTCTCAATTCACCGGGGCACCGAGCGACCGTCCTTGTCCTGCGCCATCTGGCGCATGGTGCCCACGCTCGAAAGCGTCGAGACCACATAGGGGACGACCACGGTGAGCGCCATCCGCAAGGCCCGTCCCTGGTCCACGTCGCCGCGCAGCAGGGCGTCGCCGTGGTTGATGCCCAGGAGAATCGCCCCGACGATCAGGGCGTATTTGAGCGCCCGCCGACGACGGCCGGCCGGCGCGCGAGCCGCAAAGTTTCACGCATAAGGCTAAACGTAAGGAGACAAAGCTGGCCGCGCCGGTCAACGGCCAGACTTTGGCAGCCAGAACCAGCCGAGCAAAGCCCAGTCGGCGAACCACCGCTGGAACTCCTCCGGTCGCGTGTTCGGATGATTGGCCAGCGCCCGCTCGCACGCCTGAGTCAGCGTGGACCCTTGGTGCAGTGCCTTGAGCAGGCAGTATTGCGCATCGGTGAGCCGCTTGTAGTGGACGCAGTTCCGGTGTCGGTGGACGGCGAGCCAGATGGCTTCACGTCGAGGTGGTCGCAAGCTCTTCTCGCGACCCCGTCGGGCAGCGGTGGCTACTGCGTTGCTCGCATCTGCGCGGAAATCCTCCACGCGTCGCAGGGCGATGAGGTAGTCATCCAGCGGATAATCCAACACCAGCAGCGTGAGATGCGGCTGGAGACGGAAACAAGCCCTCGCCAAGTCAGCATCAAGCAAATCACCTGCGGTCACTGGCGGCTCGGCGGCATTGTCGAACGCTTCGATGTGCGCCCATTCCAAGCGCGCGAGGTCGAGGATGAGGCGGCGGTTGGGCGCGGTGTGACGGGGATGCGTTTCAAGAAACCGCACCAGATGCCGGCTCAGATTGCGGAGCGTGAAGGAGGTCGAGGGATGCGCGGACAGATAGGCGGTGGCGAGCTTCACGAAGCGCTCCTGGCCGAGCACCGCGCGCAGACCAGGCAAGTCCTCGTGGAAGCTTTCCAGCAGGCGGAACCAGTATTGGCGATTGTAGATTTCCAGCCGCTCGAAGGACGTGAGGCGGTCGTTGGGCTTGATGAAGCGGCTGGCCTGGGCGCGCATCGAGCGGCCATCCGTCCAGCGGGGCTTCATCGTGAAGTCCTCGGTGAGCGTGCGCATGGTGGCACTGGCCACGAGCGATTGAAACTGTCTCAGGCTCGCGACATTGCGCGCGTCGGGAGCCTTCGACGGGCGCCGGCCATCGGAGACACGCGCGGGAAAGTTGGATGATGGAGTGGGCATGGACGTGGGATTTGGAAAAGCAATCAGGCCGTGCTGTCAGCGCGCTGCGGCTCAGAGCGGGAGCGGAGCGGCTGGCGCTTCGGCACGCCACGCAGCCAGCCGCTGAACCCGCGCAGCACGAGCAACGGCATCGAGGTATAGACACTTTCCTCAACCAGCTTCCCGCCGAAGCTGTCCTTGAAGGCGTTCACTTCCTGCAATTCGGGGTCGGTCGTGTTCAGCGCGTAGCCGCCGATGTCGAACACTTCAAAGTGCCGCTCCTTCAGGCCGAGCATGTCGAGGTAGTGCAACAGGCGGTTCGCGCGGCCAATCAGGTTTTGCTGCTGCCGGTCGTCGGCCGAGCGAAACATGGCCGCCGCGTGCGACTGGCAGGCGCGCTGGCATTGCCGGTCCAGCAGGTAGGCGTGCATCACCAGCACCTTGCCGTCCTGCGAGAGCTTCGTGGCGAGCAGTTTCGGCCAGTAAGCGGTCAGGACGCGCTCCTCGATGAGCGGCAGCCGTTTGGCCCGGGCGAACTCGTTGTAAGTGTCCCGCAGTTCGTTGCGGTCCTCGACGACGCTGAAGCGCAGGCCCTCGGCGATGCCACGCTTGAGCTTGTGCCGCGTGTCCTTGCCGAAGTCGTTGAACAACTCCTCCTCGGATTTGCGCAGGTCCATCAGCTTCGTGAACTTCGGCGTGCGCCGGAATCCGGGCACCGGCGCGGTCTGGCGGCAATGGTAGTAGATGGCCAGGCCGACCGCCGCCGAGGCGGCGGGCCGCTCGTGAAACCAGTGATGGCGGGCCTTCACGAAGGAGAGGCGGGAGAGAGGAAATTCAAACGTCAGCATGACGATGGTTCACTCCGGGCGACCTGTGGCTGGTCTGCGCCGGTCGCAATCTCAACCCGCTCACCCATGAACTTGCGCGCCTTGAGCGCCTCGCGATGAACCTCGTCGAACGACGGGATATTCGCGTCCCACTCCAGCAGCGTCGCGGTGCGGCCCGTGCGGCGCGTGGCGTGGGCGTAGAGCTGCCAGACGGGCGGAATCACCGGATGGTCGTGGGTGTCGAGGATGTAGCGGTCATAGCGCGTGTGACCGGCGATGTGGATTTGTGCGACGCGATGCGCGGGGACGTTGTCGAGATACGTGAACGGGTCGAAACCGTGGTTCTGCGAACTGACGTAAATGTTGTTCACGTCCAGCAAAATGCCGCAGTCGGCGCGCTCGACGACCTCGGTGAGAAACTCCCATTCCGTCATCGTGGAGGCATGGAACTCCGCGTAGCTGCTGATGTTCTCGATGGCGATGGGCACCTCCAGAAAGTCCCGCGCCTCACGGATTTTCCGCGCGGCGTGCTTCGCGGCGGCCATCGTGTAAGGCACCGGCAGCAGGTCGTGCGTGTAGCGTCCATCCACGCTGCCCCAGCAGAGATGGTCGGAGAGCCAGGGCGTTTTCGTGCGGCGGACGAGGCGCTTGAGCCTCTTGAGCTGCTCGCGGTTCAGCGGGTCCGCCGAACCTAAGTAGAGCGAGACGCCGTGCTGCACCACTCGGTATTGCTCCAGAATCTGGTCGAGCACTTCGAGCGGACGCCCGCCGTCCACCATGAAGTTCTCGGAGATGATTTCAAACCAGTCCACCACCGGCTTGCGGGTGAGGATGTGCCGGTAGTGCGGCACGCGCAGGCCGATGCCGACACCGTAGTCGGTGAAGCCGTTGAAGGGATTGGCGGGCATGGCAAGACCCCACGAGCGAACGCTCCATTGCCGGAGACCGTGCCGCCCGTGGGGTGAGGATGAGGTTGCGCGAGCCTACTTCTTTTTCTTGCCGAACGCCTTGTCAATGTCGGCCTGGGCGACCTTGCAGCCGCCCTTGCCTTTGCAGTCGTTCTTGAACTTGCAGTCGTTCTTGGCGGTCTTGCAGCCGCCGAGGCCCTTGCAGTCGTTCTTGCCGGCGCAGTCGTGGACCTTGGGCAGCTTCTTGCCCTCGGCCTGCTTGCCGGGTTTCTCGTCCTTGTCGGCGGCGCGGGAGGTGGTCGCCGTCGCGCCCGTCAGCAGGCCGCTGATGGCGGCTGCGACGAGCAGGGTTTTGGTGGTTCGTTTCATAATGATGCGGGTTGCGTGCGTTTTGTTGTTATGAGCGCTGCCGTCACCGCACCGTGCGGCCCGGCAAAGCGCCCGTTGCCCATGCGAACCGGCAGCCGGTGGGTTTATTCCCGCGTGTCCAGCCGGCCTGTCACTGAGGAAAACGTGCGCGAAGGATATTTTCCTCGCCTGCGGAATAAACGTCCGGGCTGGCCATTCGCACCGGTGTATGAAACTTCAACTCTCACTTACCCGAATTCTTTCCACGCTGACCGCGGCGGTGCTGCTGGCGGTGTTCACTGTTCCCACCCGCGCCTCCGACTCCAAGCCGATTGCTGGGGTCACCGCCCCGGCGTGGTCGCTCAAGGACGTGGACGGCAAGACCGTCTCGTCCGCCGACTTCAAGGGCAAGGTGGTGCTGCTGGATTTCTGGGCCACCTGGTGCCCGCCGTGCAAAGCGGAAATCCCCAGCTTCGTTGAGCTGCAAAAAACCTACGGCGACCAGGGCCTGGTGGTGGTTGGGGTTTCGCTCGACGAGGAAGGAGCCCGGGTGCTCAAACCCTTCATGAAGCAGTTCGGCATCAACTATCCGGTGGTGCTCGGCGACCTGAAGACCGCGCAGGCCTTCGGCGGAGTCCGCAGCATCCCGACGACGTTCATCATCAGTCGCGACGGCAGAATCGCCGGCCGGCACGTCGGCCTTGCGTCGAAGGCTGACTTCGAGAAGGCCATCAAGCCGCTCCTGGCGGCGGCTCCGGTTCCTGCGCCGGCGAAACCTGCCGTTCGTTACTGAGTCAGTCCCAAGCGCTCCATAACCCATGTCCTTCCTCGGTGACAGTTGGAACTCAGGCGCGCTGTGCGCCCTGCTGACCCTCCCCGTGGCAGAGCCGCAGGGATGGCAACTGCTGAAGTTTGACCGCATCCCGGCCAATGCGGTGCGGCACACCCCTGGCGGAGTGGAACTGGAAGTCCGCAAGTCAGCCGGGCCGCTGGTGCATGTGTTGCGGGAACCGGCCCGCGTGACGCGGCTGGAAGTGCGGGGCCGTTTCACCGGGAGCCTGCGCGTGCCGCCTGACAAGCATTGGACGAAGGGTTTCGACGATGCGCTGCTGCGTGTCGGGTTGGTGGAGCCGGGCGGACGGGCGCTCACCTTTGTCGAGCGGCGCACCGCCCCGGAATGGCTGCGGAAGATGGATGACGTGCTCGGCCCGAAGGGCGGCGTCCGTCGCATCCATTCGTTCAACCTCGCAACGGAGGCGCAGCAGGTGGGCCGTGTCCGCGTGCATCCGGCCAGCGACCTGTTTCTCGAACGCATCGCCGCCGCGCCGCAGGCGGACGGGCGCTTCGTGATTGCGCAGGACCTGCCCTCGCCACTGCTCACGACGGCCCTCTGGTTGCACGCGGACGGCGACGACACTGGCTCATCCTTTCGAGTCGTCGTTGAGCAGGTGCAACTCACCCTCGCGGAGGCTGCCGCGCCGAAAAAACGGCACGCACCATGAACGCTGCCCGGCCCAAGAAAAAACTTCGCTGGGGCGTCTGCCTGGGCCTCGGCCTGGGGGTGACCGCCGTCGTTGGCCTGGTATTTCCTTTCCTGCCCGAAGCGGCACCGGAGGTTTGCGAAGTCCTGTCCGCCGAACAGCTCCCCGCCGCAGTTGGTGCGAACAACGGCTTCGGTCTCGGCAATGCCACCATTCCCCGCGAACAGATTCTCTCGGGCGGCCCGCCGCGCGACGGCATCCCGGCCATTGACCGGCCCAGGTTCATTGCCCCGGCGCGGGCCGGGTTTCTGAGCGACGACGATGTGGTCGTCAGCATGACGGTGAACGGTGTGACCCGCGCCTACCCGCTGCGCATCTTGGTGTGGCATGAAATCGTCAACGACGAACTGGGGGGCACGGCCGTCGCTGTGACCTTTTGTCCGCTGTGCGGGACGGCGATGGTGTTTGACCGGCGCGTCGGGGAGCGGGTCTTGAGCTTTGGCGTGTCTGGGCTGCTCTACCAGAGCGACGGGCTGATGTATGACCGGCAGACCGAGTCGCTCTGGTCGCAGCTCAAGATGGAGGCGGTGAGCGGCGCGCAAGTCCGCACCCGGCTCAACCTGCTCGTCAGCGAGCACCTCACCTGGGCCGCGTGGCGGCAGCGGCACCCAGACGGTGAAGTGCTCTCCACTGAGACCGGCTTCGCCCGGGATTACGAGAACCTGCCTTACGCCGGCTATGAGCATGAACCGGAAACCATCTTCCCCGTGCCGACACGACGGAAGGAACTGCCGAACAAGGCGTGGGTGCTCGGCGTGGTGGTGGACGGTCAGGCCATCGCGTTCCCGGTCGCGCAATTGCCCGAAGCGCGGAGTGCCAGCACGGAGTTCGCCGGTCAGCGATTGGAAGTTCTCTATCGAGCCACCACCCGTCACCCCAGCGTCACGCTGGACGGGCAGCCCGCGCCCCATGTGCTGGCCTACTGGTTTGCGTGGCAGGCGTTTTACCCGGAGACCCGGCTTTGGCAGCCATGAAACCCGGCGCCACATTCTTCGCCGCGCCGCTGCTGCTGGCGCTGGCTGGCGCGTTGCACGCAGACGTGAGTGAACTGCGCATCACCGAGGTCAATCCCGCGACCAGCCAGGTCGAGGTCACGCACACCGGCGCGGCAGGCTTCACCGTCGCCTCGTTCCTGCCGTTCTGTCACAGCTTCAGCTACGGCTCGGGCATCCCGGCGGGCACCAGTTTCGGACCCGGCGAATCCAAGACCTTCACCGTGTCCGGATTGAGCGCCACGGCGAGCGACGTATGGCTGTATCGGGACAGCAATTTTGCCAGTCCCGGCTCCATCATCTCGGGCATCAAATTTGGCAGTTCGGCCAGTTTGGGTCGCACCAGCGTCGCGGTCGCGGCGGGCATCTGGCCGTCCACCAGCGCATTTCTGCCGCTGCCGCGCGCCGGAGAATCGCTGCAGCCGTTCCAACTGTCGGACACGACGACGGCCAACTGGTTCAGCGGCGTGGCCAACTTCGGCAGCTTCACGGCCGCCGAGGTGCGAGTGACGCAAATTCAGGTGACGCCGGGAAGCGTGCAACTGGAAGTCACGTCGCCCTTCACAGTGACAAACCACATCGTCGAGAGCCGGACCAACTTCGTCGCTGCTCAAACGTGGCAGTCACACCCGCCCAGCGTCACGCCCGTGGCGGCGGGCAGGTTTCTCCTCACGGTTTCCGTCCCTGAGGCCGGGAGCCGCTTCTTCCGCGTCGGCGCGACTCCCTGATGCCAAATCCATCCGACCAACCCATGAGCCACCCGGACCTTGCGCTGCCGCCTTTACGCGACTCCGACTCCGCCCCGTCCGCCGGTCAGGAGCACCTGCTGCGCACCGTGCTGGTGGTGGATGATGAACTGCCCGTCCGGGAAATTGTGCGCCGCCTGCTTGTCCACCAACGGTTCAACGTCCTGACCGCCGGTTCGGTGGCCGAGGCTGTGGACCTGATGGAGCGGACCTGTGGCGCGGTGGATTTGGTGCTCACTGACATCACCATGCCGGAGCAGGACGGTTGGGCGCTGTTCCGAATCGTGCGCGAGCGCTGGCCGCGCACCGACCTGCTGTTCATGAGCGGCCACCATCACTCGCTGCTCGAAGCGGCGGAGTCCGGGGAGTCAATGCCCGCAGTGCTCGCCAAACCATTTACCATGGAATCGCTCAGTGCGGCCGTGCATCTGGCCTTGGAAACATGAACGCCCTCCGCCATTGCGAAGCCGCCAGCGCCCTCCGCAGGCGCAAGCCTTTGCTCCTTTCAGACCGGGGCCAGCAGCCGCTCCCTGCGGTGGCGTGCATCCACTTGACGCCGGCCTTGGAGGCCCCGGTCTTCTCCTTTTGCCGAACATGAACCCGCCGCCCGTCGAACCCGTCGCCCGCTCGCGCTCCCGCCATCTTCGCTGGCTGCTCGCCGCGCTGATGGTCATCGGCGTGCTCGCTGCGTGCTTCGGGCGCGAGGGGCAGCGGCGGCTGGGCTTGTGGCTGGTGCTGCGCAATGACTCGACGACCGGCGACACCATCAAGGCCCTGACGCTCGGCGCTCCCGACCCGATGGCGGAGCTCCGTCGGCTGTGGGAGACCGGCAAGGTGCCGCACCGTTTCGAGGTCGTGCGGTTGCTCAAGGAACTCGCCGACAGGGGGCCAGAGTGGCAGCAGCGCGCGGAGCCGCTGCTGCGCGAGGCGACGCTCGACCCGGACCTCGCGGTGCGGGAGCAGGCATTCGGCGCGTTGAGCCGGATGGCTCCGTCCGACTTCGTGACACTGGCGCGAAGGCAGTTGCTCGACGCGGACCCGCACGCGCGGCTGCTGGGCCTCAACCAGCTTCGCCGCCTGCCCGCCTGGCAAGCCATCGCGGCGGTGTTTCCCTTGCTGGATGACGCGGACCTGCAAGTCGTCTCAGCCGCCGCTGGTGCCCTTCGTCATTGGACCGGGCAGGATTTCGGCATCCGCGCGCCAGGCCATTTCACCAGCGGTGGAGACGCGGCAGAGCAAGAGGCCGCGAAGCGGCGCGAGGGGGTGCTGCGCTGGAAGGCGTGGCACGCGGCCAACCCGGACCAGGTTCCGCCGCTCGCGGGCCTGGCGACCAGCCGTGCTCCGCAGCCGTTGCCGGGGCCGCCGGTGGAATTCAACTTGGGCGATGTCGAGGGCAGGCCCGTGAGCGTGGCGCAGTTTCGCGGCAAGGTTGTCCTCCTGAACTTCTGGACGACGTGGTGCCCGTCGTGCGTGCAGGAGATTCCCGACCTCGTCGCCTTGCAGCGCAAGCGACCCGACGATCTCGCGGTTGTTGGCATCTCGCTGGACGGCGCACCCGACGGCCACGACCACAGCCACGGGGAAGACGACGGCCACGAACACGGTGCGGACCCGGCGAAAGTCCGGGCCAAGCTCCAACGGTTCGCGCGGGAGAAGGGCCTGACGTATCTGCTGCTCCACGATGCGCAGGGCGAAGTGGGTGCGCGCTTCCTCGGCCACGAGCTGCCCACGAACGTCCTGCTCGACCCGCAGGGCCGCGTGCGCCGACGTTTCCTCGGCACTCGTTCGGTCGCCGCGTTTGAAGCCATGCTCGATGAGCTCCGTTGAACCCATGCACACCCCACCAGCATTCCCCGACTGGCCCGCCGTCATCGCGCGGTTCACCCACACGCCGTCGGAAACTTCCAGCGACGCGCTGCCCTCGCCCGTGCAGTTGAGCCGCTGGACGGTCGCCCATGCCCGCAGCCTGTTGGAGGCACGCACCGACCCGTCCGTGTTGCTCATCAATGGCCGATCTGCCCTCGATGAAATCGCCGCCCTGCCGGGGGACCGGTTGATTGGCTCGCTGCTCGACGAGGTCGAACTGGGCATCCCGGAGCAGCCGCACGTCAACGGGGCCGTGCGTCCTTCCCGTTCGCTGATTCGCATGCCGCTGGCCGATGCCGTTGATTTCGTGGTGCGTGAGTGCTTCAGCACGCTGCACGGACTCCGCTTGCGCCGACTCCGCCTGGACGGCACGGAAGGTTCGCCCCGGAAGCCGGACGGGAATAAACTGCCTGCTACCCGTTTCGCATGAACGTGGACGACCTGGACTACGAGCAGATTGTGGCGGTGCATCACGAGCCGCTGTATCGCTTCGCGTTCAGCCTGGCGGGCAACCCGGACGATGCCGCCGAACTGACGCAGGAGACCTACGTCCGCCTGCTCACCAAGGGCGGCCAGCTCCGCGACCGCAGCAAGGTGAAGACCTGGCTGTTCACCACGCTTTACCGCGTCTTCCTCGGCTGGCGGCGGCACGCGACGCGCTTCCCGCACTTCGAGATTTCCGCCGTGGAACCGGAGCTGCCGCACTTCACGCCCGAGATGGCGGACGATGTGGACGGCGTCCTGGCCATGGACACCGCGCTGCAAATCGAGGAGCACTTCCGCGCGCCGCTGGTGCTCTTTTACCTCCAAGGACTCGCCTACAAGGAAATCGCCGAGGTGCTGGACATCCCCATCGGCACCGTGATGTCCCGGCTGTCCCGGGGCAAGGAACTGCTCCGCAAACGCCTGTCGGTTCGCCTCCAGAAATCCGCCACCCAGCCGGAGGCAGTGGACGAAGACCAGCCCAACCAAATGTCGTGATATGACCCGAACCACTGCCAAATTCATCCTGAGTGCCTATCGCGTGGACGGGCAGGACCAGAGCGACCCGCAGTTCGCCGAGGCGCTGGACATGCTGAGGCGCGACCCGGAGCTGGCGCGGTGGTTCGCCGAGGAACAGGCCGTGGACACTCGGCTGGCGCGGAGCTTTGGCAGCTTCCCCGTGCCGCCGGACTTGAAGGCCCAACTGCTCGCGGCGCGCAGCGTCATCGTTGTGCCAGTCTGGCAGCGGCGGCCCGTGTGGCTCGCAGCGGCGGCGGCCATCGTGGTGCTGCTGGGCATTGTGCTTCTTCCTCGCGCCTTGCGCCCTGGCTCCGCGCTGGCCAGCAGCCAGCCGGCAGAGCTGCTCCGCCTAGCCGAGCAAGGCCCCCATGTGAACATGATGGCCGCCAGCTTCCCGGAGATTCAGCAATGGCTCCGTGCCCGGCAGCAACCGGCGGAACTCGCGCTCTCGGAGCGAATGAAAGGCCAGCGCTACGAGGGCTGCCGCATCCTCGAATGGCAGGGACGCCGGGTGACGATGATGTGCCTCGGCCTGGAGGGGAAGCATGTGGATTTGTTCGTGCTCGACGCGGGCCAGTTGCCCGGTCTGCCGGCCGACGGCCAGCCGCAATTCGCACGGGTCGGCGACGTGAACACCGCCGCGTGGACGCGGGGCGGCCAGACCTATTTGCTCGCCGGCCAGGTGGACCCTCAAACGCTGAAACGCTACCTGTGATGGCGGACAGAACCGGTCGCTGCCTGCGAGCCACGCTTTGGAAACCATGACTGCCACCGTCCCACGCCCCTCCACCGAGGCCATCGTCAAGCAGCGCTACGCCAGCGCCGCGCGCGCCCCCGAGGCCGCCTTGTGCTGCCCGGTCGAATACAACCGCGAGTTGCTCAATGTCATCCCACCCGAAGTCATTGAGAAGGACTACGGCTGCGGCGACCCGTCGCGCTGGGTGCGGCCCGGCGAGACCGTCCTGGACCTCGGCAGCGGCACGGGCAAAATCTGCTTCATCGCCGCGCAGGTGGTGGGCGCGACTGGCAAAGTCATCGGCGTGGACATGACTGATGCCATGCTCGAAGTCGCCCGCCGCAACGCACCCATCGTGGCGGAGCGAGTCGGCTTCGCGAACGTCGAGTTCCGCAAAGGCCGCATCCAGGACCTCGCGCTCGACCTCGAACGGCTCGACCGCGAGTTGCAGCGGCATCCCATCACCGACGCGGCGTCCTTCCTCGCCGCCGACGAGCTGGCGGAGGAATTGCGCGTGCGCCATCCACTCGTCGCCACCGACGCCGTGGACGTGGTCGTCTCCAACTGCGTGCTGAACCTCGTCGAGCCACGCGCCAAGCGGCAGTTGTTCGGCGAGATTTTCCGCGTGCTGCGGAAAGGCGGCCGCGCGGTCATCTCGGACATCGTCGCCGACGAGGACGTGCCGGAGCACTTGCAGCACAACCCGGAACTGTGGAGCGGCTGCCTCAGCGGCGCGCTCACGGAGGAGGGCTTTCTGAAGGCCTTTGCCGACGCCGGCTTCTACGGCATCCAGATTCTCAAGCGCGACGACGCACCGTGGCGCACCGTCGAGGGCATCGAGTTCCGCAGCGTCACCGTGCAGGCGTTCAAGGGCAAGCAAGGCCCCTGCTTCGACCGCCACCAGGCGGTGATTTACCTCGGCCCGTTCAAGGAAGTGCTCGACGACGACGGGCATCGGATGGAACGCGGTCGCCGCTACGCCGTGTGCGACAAGACGTATCAGCTCTATCGGAAGGAGCCGTATCGACAGCACTTCGCCTTCGTGAACCCGCTGCGGGAAGTCCCACTGGCCGAGGCGAAGCCCTTCGATTGCACCGGCCCGCGCCTGCGCCATCCGCGCGAGACCAAGGGACAGGGCTACGACGCCAACACGCACGCCAGCCAGTGCTGCGATGGGGGCAATGGCGCGTGCTGCTAACCAGCGAGCCGTCAAGCGGGGTTCCGCTTGCTTGGCGCTGGCACCATCCTTCCCGCAATTGTTGGCCACGGCCTGTCCCTTGACTTGGACAGCGCATCGCACATCGCGTGGCATCGCCGCATCCTTGGCAGAAGTATGGACACCAGTCGCGATTTCCACTTGCCCGGACATGCTTCGCCGACGGACAGGACGGAAGCCTACGTTCATAGTCAGACAATTCTACATTGGCTTTTGAGCGCGTCGTGAGCCGGTCAAAAAAAGTCCGCATGGTTTTGCCGGGTCGCGGGTAAGCGGTGGTGACGGTGGCGAATGACTCGCCGCCCGAAACCAGAAAACGACACTATGAAACTCCCCAAGCTAGTCTCCGTCCTGACCGTCGCCGTCTTCGCGGTCCTCTCCCACGCCACTGCCAGCGCTGCCGAGCCGCTGCTTTCGCCCCGCGCAAAGTCTGCCGCCATGGTGCGCATCGCTGGCACCGAAGCCGACCACCTTGACCGCAGCCTGCCAACGGCCTCACCCAAGGCGCGCGCCCTCCAGGCCAGCTTGGCCCGCATCAGCGGGAGCGAGGCCGACCACTTGGAGCGCGGTTTGCCCACCGTCAGCCCCAAGGTCCGGAGTTTGCGGTAGG
>JBEBFV010000537.1:0-3890 GCA_040081795.1 Limisphaerales bacterium
TGCCGATGCCGATGATTTCGAGCGCGACGCGTTGGTTCACGTCGAGGCGCACCTCCATGCCGGGCTTCATCTTTTCCTTGGCCAGCAGGGCGGAGCGCTGGATGACGAAGTTCGTGACGCCCGCTTCCTGGCCGATGCGCAGGCGGCCGTCGGAGAGCAGTTCATCCACGCGGACGATGGGGCCGTTGCGGTCGAAGCCAAGGCCCTGCACGACGGCGAAGGCTTGGTTGCACAAGACGCGCTGGCCGACCTCCAAACTCGACAGTGGAACAGGCGAGTCCACATGGCAGACGTAATCAGTGCCGCCGAGGCAGACGTAGGCTTTGTCCTTCTCAACTGGCGCAAGAAATGTCCCCACGCGGAACGCGGGCGAGCGGAGCTTCTCGACCGCTTGGTCGAGCTTCTCAATCATCTGCCGCGCCTGGTCGGTCATCTCCTCCATCGCGGCAATGCGCTCGCGGAGATAAACCATGTCGAAGATGGAGGCGTGGCGCGGCGGGAGCTTGCTCGTGATGAGGTCCACGAGCTGGAGGGTGGAGAGCTGTTCGAGCTGCTCGCGCGGGAGGAGGTCGGCGAGCGGGGTGGAGGAGAGCGAAGGTTCAGCGGGCGCGGGTTGCTCGCGGGGCACCGGCTTTTTCTTCGGCTCGGCCATGCGGGGACATTACGCGCCGAGAAGGGGTTTGCAAACGCGGAGAAACTGTAGCGGCGGTCTGTGACCGACGTTCACGGTTGTCACGGGAAGACGGCGCTCACAGAGCGCCGCTACAGGGGTGCCGAGCGGTTACGCGGGTTTCGGGGTTTCGGTCATGCCCATCACTTGGTAGCCGCAGTCCACGTAGAGGACTTGGCCGGTGATGGCGGCCGCGCCGTCGCTGGCGAGGAAGGTGCCGGTGGCGCCGAGTTCGTCGGGGAGGACGTTGCGCTTGAGCGGGGCGTGCTGCTCGTAGTGCTTGAGCATCGCGCTGAAGCCGGCGATGCCGCGTGCGGCGAGTGTGTTGACCGGGCCGGCGGAGATGCAGTTCACACGAATCTTCTGCTCGCCGAGGTCGTAGGCGAGGTAGCGCGTGCTGGCTTCCAGCGCGGCCTTGGCCACGCCCATGACGTTGTAGTGCGGGATGACTTTCTCCGCGCCGTAGTAGCTCATCGCCACGATGCTGCCGCCCTCGGTCATGAGCGGTGCGGCTCCGCGCGCGAGCGCGACGAGCGAGTAGGCGCTGACGTCGTGCGAGATGCGGAAGGCCTCGCGGCTCGTGTTCACGAAGCGACCTTCGAGCGCCTCCTTCGGGGCGAAGGCGACAGCGTGCAGGAGTAGGTGGAGTTTGCCAAACTTCGTGCCGACGTCGGCGAAGACGCGGGCGATGTCCTCGTCCTTGGACACATCGCAGGGCATCAGCAAGGTGTCCGGGCCGAAGGCGCTGACGAGTTCCTCGACGTTCTCTTTGAGGCGCTCGCCTTGATAAGTGAAGGCGAGTGTGGCTCCGGCCTTCTGCCAGGCTTGAGCGATGGCCCACGCGATGGAGCGCTTGTTGGCGACGCCGAAGACGATTCCGATTTTGCCAGCGAGTAGTGACATAACATTGAAAGGATGCGGTGAGCGGACGCGGCGTGGCAAGGTGGGAGTTCGGCAGCGCGGAGAACCTGCTGGCCCGGACAAAACTTTTCCGAAACTATCACCAAGGATTTCACCGCGCCGCTTGTCCTACTTTGCAAAACCAACGCCGCATGGCCGACACGGATGAGGAGCTGGGATGGGTTCGCGCCAGCCAGACGGGCGACCCGGCGGCCTTTGGGCGGCTGGTCGGCCGCCATCAGCGCATGATTCACGCCCTTGCCTACCGCATGATCGGCTCGCTCGCCGAGGCGGAGGATTTGACGCAGGAGACGTTCATCGCGGCGTGGCACCAGCTTGATGGCTTCCGGGGCGAGGCGAGCTTCTCCTCTTGGCTTTACCGCATCGCGGTGAACCGCTGCCTCAACTGGCGCTCACGTGCCCAGCGGCGCGACTCCGTCCATCTTGCATGGAGCGAACAGCGCGAGTCCGCCGCGTCCGGCGACGACCCACGCGCCCGTCAAGTCCAGGAAGCCCTGCTCCTACTCGACCCTGCGCAGCGCGCTGCCATCGTGCTCACCGTTTATGACGGGCTGAACCACTTCGAGGCCGCGCGCGCATTGGGCTGCGCGGAAACCACTGTTTCGTGGCGCGTCTTCATGGCGCGGCGGAAGTTGAAGAAGCTGCTCGCCAGTGTGCAAGGCAGGGGAGGTGGCGCATGAGCCACCGAGACGACGAACTTAACGAACTGCTCCGCACCGCGCGTGTGCCGGAGCGAACTCCGGAGTATTGGGAGGAATTTCCGCAACTGGTGGTCCGCCAGCTTCGCCGACCTGTGCGGCCGCCGGTTGAAAAGGTGGCCCGCCGTCGCATTTGGGCGTGGGGCCTTGGGCTGGCGACGGCGTGCCTGCTGCTCGGTTTCTTCGCCGGCTTCCGACGTGGTCATGCGGCCGGCTTCAGCGCGGCGGAGGTCGCGCAAAGCCGGAAGATTTATCAAGAGCTTGCCGCCCTGTTTCCTGACCGGCTGCAAACCGTGCTGCTGGACGGGCGCGGCTCGCAGCTCGTGCTGGCGAGCGACGCGCAGCCGCCCGCGTCTGCGCCGCTGCTGGTGCAAATCTGCCACGCCGGAGATTGCCGGCGGTTCATCACGTTCAGCGGCCAGCGCGTGGCGTTGAACGGGGAGACTTTTGAGGTTTTGTCAGACGCCGAGGGTAATGTGCTGGTGGTCGGGGATCGATTGGCATGGAGCAGTGGTGAACCGCGCAAGGCCGCCGCCGGCTACCGCATCCGCGCGACCGCGCTGGGGGAAGCGTTATGAACGCGGAGCGCGGAATGCGGAATGCGGAATGCCGGTGGCTGGCCGTGGCACTTCTGCTCGCGGCGGTGTCGTCCGACGCGGTGGAAGTCGTGCCATCGGCCACGCCGCAGCAAGTCTTCGCCGGTGGGGCGCGGGCGGTGGAAGTGCGCTTCCGCAACGATGCGGCGGGCCCGGTGCGGGTGGAAGTGCGGCTCCATCTGTTCCAGCTCACTTCCGCCACCGCCGCGCCGATGGGTGGCGCGCGGGCGTGGAAAACGCTGACGGTCCAGCCCGGCCAGACGGTCGTCGAGAGCGCGAGCTTGGATATTCCCGCCGTGCGGGCCGCCACGCGCTTCGCCGCGCGCTGGCTGGACGCGGGCGGGCGGCTGCTGGGCGTGACGGAATTCTGGGCGCACCCGGAGAACGTGCTCGACGCGTTGAAACCGCTGGCTGGCGGACTACCGATCGGCGTCGTGGAAGACAAGCCGGGATTGCAACTAGTGCTGGCTGCGCGCGGCATTCCAATCGCCGAACTGAAGCACGCTGAAGATTGGAGCCAATTTCGTGGTCGGCTGGCGCTGGTGGTGAATCAGCCAGAGTCAACTCAAGGCGAACTCCGGCTGGATCCCGCCCTGCTGGCCCGCGCCAAGGAGGGACTGACGGTGGTCTGGCTTCGGACGGCCAAGACGATTTTGCCGCCCGCACCTCCGCTCGTGGAGCGCGTGCGCGTCGGACGCGGGACGGTTCTGCTAGCACCGGCGTCCACGCTGGGCGGACTTGAGCGCTCACCCGCCGCGCAGCTCGCGCTCGTGCGCCTGGCCGAACTCGCCCTCTCCACGCCAACACAAATCCTCGCCCCCGAACCATGAACTCCCCTAGCCTCCCACCGCACTCACACACCGCCATGAAAGCCATCCGCTCCCTCCTCCTGGTGCTCCTGTGCGCCCCCGCCTTCGCCGCCGCGCCGCCGCTGACCGTCGCCGTGTTTAACTTCGAGGCCACGGACACGGAGTTGCGCGATGCCGGCCCTGTCTCTTATACACA
>JBEBFV010000122.1:0-14180 GCA_040081795.1 Limisphaerales bacterium
GCCCACATCCCGGCCACGCGCGCGTGCGGGCTTACGGCGCGCGCGTGGCCGGGATGTGGGCGGAGAAGTTGCCCGATGCTGCGAAGCTCCTGACCGAGCGCGCGAAGGACGAGAACGCCCGCGTGCGCCTCGAAGCCGTCGTCGCGGCGAGCTACCTCGGCAAGCCGGTCGCGGCTGAAGTCATGACCAAGGCGCTCGATTTGCCCACGGACAAGTTCCTCGACTACGCGCTGCGCCAGAGCGCCCGCGCCACGCAGCCGCAGTGGGGCCCGGCCTTGGCTGCGAACCAACTCCAACTCAGCAGCCCCGCGCACGGTGATTACCTGCGCAAGCTCATCGGCACACCGCGCAAGGCCCCGTCCGCCGGTGAGAACATTTACGAGATGGCCTGCCTGCCGTGCCACCAACCCGAGGGCAAGGGCCTCTCCGGCGTCTATCCGCCGCTCGCAGGCAGCGACTGGGTGCGCGGCGACAAGGCCCGCATCATCAAGGTGGTCCTCCACGGCCTCACCGGCCCCGTGACCGTCGCGGGCCAGAACTTCGGCCACACCCCCGCCTCGGTCCCCATGCCCTCACTGGGCGGCTTGACCGATGAGCAAATCGCGGACGTGTTGACCTTCATCCGCGGCGAGTTCGGCCAGCAAGCCTCTCCCGTGACCGCGGCGGAGGTGAAGGCTGTGCGGACTGCAACGGGGAAGCGGGAAACGCCGTGGACGGCGGCGGAGCTGTCCAAGTAGGTCAGCGCATCTTGCCTGACCTTCATTCGAAAGAGACCGCTCAAGCGGAACAACGACCTCAGGAGCCAGGCTGAAAGCACTGACCTGGCTCCCCAATGTTTTCAGCGGAATGGGAACTTAGGCCTACTTGAACGCAACACTTTCAATCCGAGCCAAGTTGACTGCGGCCACCCTGGCGCTCGTGTTGGTCTGCGCTTTCACCAATTTGCATGACATCGGCACACGCAGTTCGGGTGAGGCTGAATTTCGTATCGTCTGCACCAGCTTCTCGGTGCTCCTGGCCTTCAGCGGAGTTTACGGCAGCGCACAGCTTCAGTTGCTTTGGGGTTGGTGTCTGGCCATGGCAGCACCTGCGCTCGCAGCGTTATGCGTCTTCGAGTTTCGCGGCACGGACCTCATTTTCGGTGTGCTTGCGATGGCGGCGGCTGTGGTTGGTGGTTTTCTTTTGCTCATGGACCCCGCCGTGAGGGATTACCGAGAGGGTTTGAGGAGGAGGCATAAGGCCTGACCATGGCGTTTCAACGAGTCGCCGAAACTGGGCGTTAGCCAGGATCATCACTGCACCGGCTTGATGTCGATCTTCCGCACGACGGTCGTGGTCTGGTAGGTGGCGATGCCGAGGGGGACGGAGCTTTCGATTTCCCCGAAGCGCATGGAGATGCGGCGCTCCTTGATGTCCTGGTCCACCACCTTCTCGTCGTTGATCCATGTCTCCAGCCGCGCGGGCGTTACCTTCATGCGGATGCGGAACCACTTGTCCTTCTCGTAGCCGAGGAACTTGGTGGTGTCGTTCTCCGAGGCGTCGAGGCCGTCAATGCTCGAGATGCCGGTGGTCGCGCCTCCCCAGCCGCCCAGCACGAGCGTGGCGTGTGCCTCGCCAACGGGGAAGGTGAGGCCGATGAAGAAGTCGTTGCCCTGCACTTTGAGGGCTTCGAGGGTGATCTCGAAGTTGTTCTTCGGCACCGGGTTCGTGAACGTGATGCCGCTGAGGGATGCCCCCGCCTCGATTAGGATGACGGGGCCTTGGCCTTTGAAGTCCGCCTCGACCTTGGTCTCGCCCGCTCCAGCGAACCCGGAGTCTTTCCAACCGGCGAGGGTCTTGCCGTCGAAGAGGCTGCGGACGGTTGGAGTCGCTGTCGGCTTGGCCGTCGAAGACGCGTTGGGCTTGGTCATGGAACCGTCCATATACACGGGTCGGCTCTTCGGACCGGTGGGTTGACGATGAGGATTAAAGCTGCACCCGCCCGTGAAGCCGCCGATGGACGCCACGATAATCAGGGATGCAGCCATGCAGAAGAGTTTGGTGATTGGTTTCATGATGTTAGGATTCACGCTTCAGTTCGCAGAATTCTTCGCAGTCCTCCACCCGTAGCTCGACTGCTTGAATGCGCCGTTCAGCTTCAGGCTGCCGTCGCGGAAGACTTCCAGCACGCCGCTCGCGGTGTCCTCCGCTCCGTTGCCTTCCACCATTGCCATGAGCGTGCAGTAGTGGATGCCGCCGACTTCGCGGTAGTCGTTGCGATGGTGGTGGCCTTGGAAGACGGCGAGCACGTTGCCCGCACGCTCCAGAATTTCACGCACCGCTGGCGCGCTCTTCACGGCGTAGTCGCCGGCGATGTCGAGGCGCTGGTGGACGAAGGCCAACGTGGGCAAGCGCGTGGTCGCAAGGTCCGTCGCCAACCAGCGGCGCTGCGCCTCGGGAATCTCGGTGTCCGTCCAGGTGAAGTTCTTCGCACCGTAGGCAGTGCCGTCCGCGCGGAAGCAGGCGTCCAGGACGATGAAGTGGAAGCCCGCGTGGTCCCACGAGTAGGGGCCGGGCTTCGCCGCGCAGTTCGCGTGGAACTGCTGCTTGGTCAGCGTCCAGACGCAGTGATTGCCCAGCACATAGTGGCGCGGACCATGGAACTTCGAGAACTCGGCCTCGATGGTCTTGAGGTGTGCAATCTCGCCTTCCACCGTCGTCGCCTCGTCAATGAAGTCGCCCAGCTCCACCGCGAAGTCCGTCTTCGCCTCGTTGAAGCGCGCCACCGCCGCGCGCACCTTGCCGAGCGACTCGCGGTAGTGGCGTTTGCCCTTCGCCGGAATGTCGGCGTAATGCGGGTCAGTGAGCAGGCCGATGCGGAGGGCGGGCGAAGTAGCGGAATCAGCGGCCAGTGAATGGTCTCCGCCGGCCGCGCCAGCCAGCACCAAGGCACCGCGTTGGAGAAAGGCCCGGCGAGTGGAGGTGGATTTCCGAACCACTAACCTGCACTGACCTGCACTAATCGGAGGAACTGTCTTCATCAGTGCCAGTTAGTGCAGGTTGGTGGTGCTCCCGCTCAGTGCGCCGTTGCCTTCTCGGAGCCGAGGCCGGTGTTCGCGCGGACGGTCAGCTCGGCGAACTTCGTTTCGCTCGTGCGGTCGTTGCTCATCAGCGTGGCAATCCAAGCGGCGAGGAAGCCCAGCGGGATGCTGACGATACCGGGGTTCTTCAGCGGGAACCACGGCGCGGCATGGATGAGGCCCTTGCCGCTCGGGTCCATGACGCTCGGGCTGAGTATGATGAGGACGATGGAGCCGACGAGGCCGACGCCCAGGCCCCAGACCGCGCCGGCGGTGTTGAAGCGCTTCCAGAAGAGCGAGAGGACGATGACCGGCAGGTTCGCGCTCGCGGCGACGGCGAAGGCGAGGCCGACGAGGAACGCGACGTTGATGGTCTGGAGCTTGATGGCGAGGAAGATGGCCACCGCACCGACGACGAACGCCGCGATGCGCGCGACGCGGACCTCCTCGCCGGGACCGCGCTCGCGGCCGTGGTGGAGAACGTTGGTGTAGAAGTCGTGCGCGAAGCTCGTGCTGGCGCTGATGGTCAGGCCGGCGACGACCGCGAGGATGGTCGCGAAGGCCACAGCGCTGATGAAGGCGAAGAAGATTTCGCCGCCGAGCGCCTTGGCCAGCAGCGGCGCGCTCATGTTCTCCACGCTGATGTTGGCGGGCGTCAGAATGGTCGCGGCACCGAAGCCGAGCAGGGTGGTCATGATGTAGAACGCGCCGATGATGATCATCGCCCACACCACGCTGATGCGCGCGGTCTTCGCGTCCGGCACGGTGTAGAAGCGCACGAGGACGTGCGGCAGTCCGGCAGTGCCGAAGACCAGCGCGAGGCCGAGCGAGATGAGGTCGATTGGCCCCCAACCCTTCGTGACTTCGAGGCCGAAGATGAGGCCGGGCTTGAGGAAGTCCTTGTGGACGATGGTTCCGTCTGGGCCGGCCACGGGGACTTTGCCGACGGCCTCGAAGAACTTCACGAAGCTGTAATCAAAGTGTTTCAGCACGAGGATGCTGAGGAAGAGTGACCCGCTCATGAGCAGCACAGCCTTGATGATTTGCACCCAGGTCGTCGCGAGCATCCCGCCGAAGACCACATAGACAATCATCAGCACGCCGACGCCGGTGACGGCCCATTCGTAGGCGACGCCGGGGAGGAGGAGCTTCACCAGCGCGCCCGCACCGACCATTTGCGCGATCATGTAGAAGGTCGAGACGGTCAGCGTGGAGAGGGAGGCCATCGCGCGCACGGGGCGCGGGCTGAGGCGGTAGGCGAGCACGTCGGCCATGGTGTATTTGCCGGCGTTGCGCAGCGGCTCGGCCACGACCAGCAGCACGGTGAGGTAGGCCACGAGCCAGCCGACGGAATACATGAAGCCGTCGTAGCCCTTGAAGGCGATCATCCCCGCGATGCCGAGGAAGCTCGCCGCGCTCATGTAGTCGCCGGCGACGGCGAGGCCGTTCTGCCACGCAGTGATGCCGCGCCCGGCGGCGAAGTAGTTGCTCGCACCCGTGGACTTGCGCGCGGACCAGTAGGTGATGCCCAGCGTCACAAGGACGAAGGCGAGAAACATCCCGAGCGCGGGGGTGAATTGGAAACCGGCGGGCGCGGCAGCGGGCGCGCTGGCCGCAGCGGCGAGGAGGAAGTTCATTCGGGCTTCGCTCCCTTCGGCTCGTCGAGGCGGGCGATGATTTGTCGAGCTTCCTCATCGAACTTCGCCGCCTTCCGCAGGTAAACGAACGCCACGGCCCACGCCATGAAGAACTGCGACAGCGCGAACAGGTAGGCGAGATTCACCGGCCCGATACGTTTCTCCATCAGCTCGGGAAACCACCCGACGAGCACCGGCAGCGCGAAGTAATAGACCACGAAGAACAGCGTCGCCGGCACGATGAACGCGGCCTTCGCCTTGAGCAGCGCCTTGAACTGCTCCATCGCCGCCACGCGGTCCCAATCCACCACATCCGCATCCTCGTCGGCGGTCTGTTCGTGGGCGGGCGGCGGGCTGGAATGGCCGAGGCGGGCCACGTCGGTCTCCGCGCTGACGTCGGGCGTCAGGTCGCGGTCGGGGTTTGGGTTTTCAGGCATAGTGGTAAAGCGCGCGACAGGATGGGAACGAGGCGCGGGGAGGTCAAGGCGCGAGGGCAAAAGATTTGGCGAAGGGTGCGAAGCCACCGACCATCCATGGCCAAACAACTCCGTGCCGCCTACTGAGCGGCGGCTTGGATAAGTTCCGTCAGGCGCTGACTCTCGATGTCGGGGGTGCGCGTCGTGGTGCTGCCCGGGAAGATGAGGTTTACCCGCCCGTGCTCACTCTTGGCGCGCACTTGAGTAAGTCCATCAGCGACGCGGCGCACTTCAATGACCGTAGTATGCCAGACTGCTGAACTGAACATCAGCTCCTCCAACCGCCCGCGACACTCTTCACCGGCGAGTGATTCCTTGACGCGGAGGTGCGGCTTGGCACTGGCCTCCGGCTCGTGGCGATAGCGTTTCAGCTTCGGCGGCACCATGACTTCCATCGCCGCCTTCACCTTCGCGTAGTTCTGCCGCAGGAGGATTTCCGTCCCGTCTTTGGTCACTCTCATCGCGAACGGATCAGCGGCCGGCTGCCGGATCACCACGACGCACCCAGCCAAAACCAATGCTGCCAGAAAGGCGAAACCCGTCGGTAACCGAGCACTCATACGTGAGTTGAAGCAGGCCACGAACCCTCCGCCGACACAACCGGGAACCTCCTGCTAATCCCTTTCCCCTCCCCGCTTCACACCAACTCGCGCAGCGGCTCGCAGCCCGGCTCAACCAAATGCTGCGGACGGCCCGTCAGGTCATTGACCATGTCGCTGTGCGGGTCGAGGCCGAGCTGCTGGTAGAGGGTGGCAAAGACATCGCCGAACTTCACGGGCCGCTCGACGCACTCGCCGGCATCGCGGCTCGTCGCGCCGATGACTTGTCCGTGGCGCATCCCGCCGCCCGCGAGTAGAGCGAAGGAGACATTCGGCCAGTGGTCGCGACCGCCTTGCGGGTTAATCTTCGGTGTCCGCCCGAACTCACCCCAGACCACGACGCTCACGTCGCGGTCCATGCCGCGCTGGTGCAGGTCCTCGATCAGCGCGGAGAGGCCCTTGTCCAGCAGCGGAAATTCCTCACGGGCTTGGCCGAAATTGTTCTGGTGCCAGTCCCAGCGGCTGAACGCGAGGGTCACGCAGCGCACGCCCGCCTCGACGAGGCGGCGCGCCATGAGGAAGTCGTCGAGCAGGCGATGCGAGCCGTCGTCCTTGAAGTTCGGGAAGCCGCGCCCGTAACGGTCGCGGAGCTTCTGGTCCTCTTTGTTCAGGTCCAGCGCGTCGGCGAGCTTGCTGGACGTGAGCATCGCGAAAGCCTGCTGGTGGAACGCGTCGAGTCCCTCCACCACGCCACTGGTGTCCACATCCCGGCGGAAGTGGTCGAAGGCCGTGAGCAGGGAGCGGCGCTCGTCGAGGCGGCTGGAGGAGACGCCGTTCAAAACCATGTCGTCCTTGCCCTCTTTGTTCGGCTTGAACGCGGAGTGGGCGGGGCCGAGGAAGCCGGCCTGGCCAGGATCGCCCCAAGGCCGATGCCCCGTGTTCGGCGCGAGGCCGACGAAGGCGGGCATGCCCGGAACCGTGGTGCCTTGCAGCTTGGAAAGCGTCGCGCCCATCGAGGGCCAGCCACCGGCGGGTTGCAATCGGGGCGCGCGGCCCGTGTGGCATTGAAAGGCATCGTGCCCGCCCGCCGCGCCGACCATCGAGCGGATGATCGTGAATTTGTCAGCGCATTTCGCGAGCATCGGGAACAGCTCGCCAACTTCCATGCCCGGGACGTTTGTCTTGATGGGCTTGAACTCGCCGCGAATCTCGCGCGGCGCATCGGGCTTCAAGTCGAACATGTCCTGATGCGGTGGCCCGCCGGCGAGGAAGATGTTGATGATGGCCTTGTGCGATTTGCGGATGCCGGCCTTCGCCTCGGCTTCGAGGAGTTGCGGCAGGGCCATTCCGCCCATGCCCAGCGCGCCGAGGCGGAGAAAGCTGCGCCGGGAAACGCCGTCACAGAAACGGCCTTCGTTGCGTCCGAGGATGGTGAGCATGGCGGGGTTAGATGAGTTCGGGAATCGGGTGATGCTGCAAGTCCACCAAATACTGCGGGCGGCCACCGAGGTCCGTAAGCGTGGCGGTCTGCGTGTCGATGCCCATGCGGTTGTAGAGCGTGGAGAAAACTTCGCCGAGGTGGACGGGCCGGTCGCTGGCTTCGCCGCCGGTTCGGTCGGTCGCGCCAATCATCTGGCCGGTCTTCATGCCGCCGCCCGCGAGCAACGCACAGGACACGCGTGACCAGTGGTCACGGCCTGCGCCCATATTGATGCGGGGCGTGCGGCCGAACTCGCCCCACGCAATGACCGTCACATCGTCCGCCATCCCGCGCTCGTGCAGGTCCTCGACCAGCGCGCTCATGCCGATGTCGAAGTTTGGCAACTGCCGCTTGAGGGTGACGAAGTTCTTCTCGTGGGTGTCCCAGCCGCCGAAGTTCAGCGTCACACAGCGCACGCCCGCCTCGACGAGCCGGCGCGCGAGCAAGAAGTCGCGTAGGATGTTGCCGTCAGAGCCGCGATAACGGTCGGCGACCTTGCGGTTCTCTTTCTTCGTGTCGAGCGCCTCGACTAGCCGGCTGGAGGTGACGACCTCGAAGGCCTGGCGGTTGAAAGTGTCGAGGCCGTCCATCAAGCCGCTGCTGTCCGCGTCGCGGCGGAACTTGTCGAAGTCCGCGAGCAAGCCCTTGCGGTCGTCGAGCCGCGCGCTCGTCACGCCGTTGAGCGACATATCGCTGGCTCCGGGTCCGCTGGGGACGAACGGGCCGCAGCTCGCGCCGAGGAAGCCGGGCCGCGCTTCCTTGCCGTTGCAGCCCACGCTGGGCGGCACGCCGACCGCGGCCGAGCCTTGCAGCTTGGACACCACCGCGCCGAGCGAGGGCCAGCCGCCGGAGGGCTGGGGCTTGAACTGGCTGCGGCCCGTCATGCAATGGAAAGAACTGTGGTCGTCCGCCTTGCCGACCAGCGATCGAATGGCGGTGAACTTGTCCCAATTCGCCGCGAGCTTGGGCATGTGCTCGCAGATGCGGACGCCGGGGACTTTGGTGGCAATGGATTTGAACTCACCGCGAATCTCGTTGGGCGCGTTCTCCTTGATGTCGAACATATCCTGGTGCGACGGCCCGCCGGGCAGGAAGACCATGATGATGGCCTTGTTGGACTTGCGGATGCCGGACTGCTCCTCGGCCTGAAGCAGTAGCGGCAGGGAGAGGCCACCGGCTGCGAGCGCGCCTAGCTGGAGAAAGTTGCGTCGAGAAACGCCGTCGCAGAAGCGGCCTTGGCTGGGTCCGAGAATCTTGAGCATACGTGCTGGCCCGTGGATGCGCGCGGGTCTGGAAACCTGACGGGGCCGCTGAGGACGCCATTCAAGAACTTCACGGTCCGCGAGAATTCCTGGCGTGCCTACCCGCGCTTCACCCTGCCAACAAAGCGCGCGATGCGGTCGGTGGCCACCTGAATCTGGTCAATGGCCGTGGCGAAGCAGCAGCGCAAGTAGCCTTCGCCGCTGGGGCCAAACGCGCCACCGGGCACGCAGGCGACCTTCTCCTCCTCCAGCAGGCGGAAGGCAAAATCCTTCGAGCTGAGGCCGGTGCTCTTGATGCAGGGGAACGCGTAGAAGCTGCCGCGTGGAAGATGGCACGGCAGGCCCATCTCGTTGAACGCCTTCACGATGAGGTTTCGGCGGAGCCGATACTGCTCGCGCATCTCGGTCGTGTCTGGCTCGCCGTGCTCGATGGCCTCGATGGCCGCCTCCTGGCTGATGATGCTGGCGCAGAGCATCGAGTATTGGTGGATCTTCATCATCGCCTCGATGAGTTCCGCCGGGCCGCAAGCGTAGCCGATGCGGAAGCCTGTCATCGCGTAGGCCTTCGAGAAGCCGTGCAGAAAGATCGTCCGCTCGATCATCCCCGGCAGCGACGCGATGGAGACGTGTTCGCCCTCGAAGGTCAGCTCGCTGTAAATCTCGTCGGTGAGGACGACGAGGTTGTGCCGCTGCACGACGGCGGCGATGCGCTCCAGTTCGGCGCGGGTCATCGTGCCGCCGGTCGGGTTCGTGGGGAAGTTGAGCATCAGCGCTTTGGTCTTGGGCGTGATGGCCTGCTCAATCGCCTCCGCGCGCACGGCGAAGTTGTCCTCGGCGCGGCAGCTCACGGCCACGGGCACGCCGTGGGCCATCGCGATGCTCGGCGAATAGCTCACGTAGCACGGCTCGTGGTAGATGACCTCGTCGCCGGGGTTGATGAGGGCACGCAACGCGATGTCGAGGGCCTCGCTCACGCCGACGGCGATGAGGATTTGCGTCTTCGGGTCGTAGCGGACGCCAAAACGCGGCGCGAGGTGGGCGGCGATGGCTTCGCGCAGCTTGAGCAGGCCGAGGTTCGAGGTGTAGGTCGTCTTGCCGCGTTCGAGCGCGTAGATGGCTGCCTCGCGGATGTGCCAGGGCGTGACGAAGTCCGGCTCGCCGACGCCAAGCGAGATCACTTCCTTCTGGCTCTGGACGATGTCGAAAAACTCACGAATGCCCGAGCGCGGGAGTTCGGCAATCGTGCGGGCGATGAACTGATTTGGTTGAAAGGGCGGCGACATGGCGAACGCAGGCGCGAGACTCAAGCGGAAGGCAGCGGGTTTGGAAATACTAAAAGCGGTCGCGGCGTGGCGTGACCACATCAGCGCCGGCCACGCTGCTGCTGCGCATGGAAACGCGTGACGACGTATTCCAAGTCAGGGCATTTGTCATAACCCTTGGGCAGCTCGAAGAGCGCGAGCTTCTGCTCGGCGATGTCCTGCGCCTGAAGGTCAGCCACACCTTGGGAATCCTGCACGCGGACCGTGAGGCGGCTGTCACCGACATCAAACTGAACCTGACGCAGGACCCTGGCGGCGGACCAGACGCGGCCCTCGCGCTTGTCGCCGGTAGGATAGACCAGGCTGACGATGGACTTATCGCAAGGGATGCCGCCGAGGATTTCCTGGCCGAGCGATCGTTTCTCAATGCGGATGAGCATCAGCAAGTCCTCGGCGGGGAGTTCGCGTGTGACGTAGCACTTGGCCTCAGGAAAGACCTGCGACGTGACGCGCAAGTTTGGCTGAACCTGCGTGAGGTTGATGACGCGTGTGAGGCCGACCGACCGAATCGCCGTGAACGGCCCCGTGGACATCACCGCAGCCGGGGCAGCAGTGATGTCCATTTCGGTGCGCACCTGGCCATCGAGGACATGCACCAGCAGCGGGAAGACGCTGATCTCGGCCTTGGCGCCGTTGGTGACCATCAGCTCAAACTCGCCGACAATGCCGATCAGCTTCATGTCGGCGAGAATACGCGCCACGGCGGTGTCGAGGTTGAAGTCGCGCGCTTTTGGACGGAGGGCCGCCGGGAGTGTCTGCGAGAGATTTGTCACCGAGAACGGCCGGTTCGGCGTGGCGATGGGCGCGAGCGCCCGGCCCGGAAGCGAGAGCATCCGTGCGGGCGTCACGGCGCGTTGAGGAGTGGTCTGGGCACGGGCGGATGCGCCCTCAAGCAGGAGGGCGCAGATCACGACGAATGGTTGGAGCGCAAAAGTTTTCATGCGAACGGCTCGCTGCCAGCGTCGCCCACCCTACAGAATCGCCGCCCGCGCCCGCCAGAAGGAAATGATTCTCGCGGACGACTGGCGTGCGCAGCCTTTTTGGCTTGCGCCGGCATTGGACGAAAGCCACCTTCTCGCATTCTGCGAACGGAAAATCCTTTTCGCTGCGCGGATAAACGACCGAGCACTGATATGAGCGACGACAAAAAGCAGTTTCCCTACCCTGGGATTCCGACCACGTCAGACGGAGCGGGCTGCGTTGTGTGGGTGGACACGAACATCACCAACGGTGCCTGCGCCTACCCCATCACCTCCTCGACCACGATGGGGACCGGGTATCAAACGGAGGTCTCCAACGGCAAAAAGAACCTCTGGGGCGACACCCTCACGTTCGTGCAGCCCGAGTCCGAGCACTCGGCGGCATCCACTTGCGAGGGCTACGCGCTCGCGGGTGGGCGGGTGACGAACTTCACGTCCGGACAGGGCCTCGTGCTGATGAAGGAGGTGCTCTACACCATTTCCGGCAAGCGCCTCCCCGCCGTCTTCCACATCGGCGCACGCGCGCTCACGAGCCATTCGCTCAACGTCCACGCCGGCCACGATGACGTGATGAGCGTGGCGGACTGCGGCTGGGGCATCGTCTTCGGTCGCAATGCGCAGGAGGCCGGCGACCTCGCGCTCATCGCGCGGCGCGCGGCGGAGAACTGCGAGACGCCGTTCATGAACGTGCAGGACGGATTCCTCACCACGCACACCATCGAGAACGTGAAGCTCCCGGAGCTGGAGTTCATGAAGGATTTCATGGGCGACCCGACGCTGAAGCTGCGCTGCCTTTTCGACCCGAACAACCCGCTCATGTCCGGCGTGGTGCAGAACCAGGACTCTTACATGAAGGGCAAGGTCGCCCAGCGCAATGTGTATGACACCGTCCCCGCTGCCGTGCAGGAGGCGATGGACACGTTCTACGCAAACACCGGCCGTCGCTACGGGATGATTGACTGCTACCGCATGGAAGACGCCGAGTATGCGGTCGTCGGCATGGGTGGGATGATGGAGACCGCCGAGGCGGCGATTGATTACATCCGCGCGACCACGGGGGAGAAGGTCGGCGGCATCCACGTCACCTGCTTCGCGCCGTTCCCGGCCACGCACCTCGTCGCCGCGCTCAAGAACGTCAAGGCCCTCACCGTCGTCGAGCGCATGGACAATCCGCTCGCCCAGTCCAACCCGCTCGTGCAAGGCATCCGCGCCGCCTTCGCCGACGCCTTCACCGGTCTGAGCTACGGCTCGTTCGGCGAGTTCAAGTATCCCGCCATCACGCGCATCCCGAAGATTTACGCCTGCGTCGCCGGCCTTGGCTCGCGCGACGTGCGCGGCTGCCACTTCAACGCCATCCTGAAGAACATGATGTCGGCGAAACCGATGGAGTTCTCCTGCGTCGGCGTGAAGCACAAGCTCGAACTCCCCGGCGCGGAAGACCCGGACCTGCGGCCCACCGGCGCGTTTTCGATGCGCGGCCACTCGGTCGGCGGCTTCGGCTCCGTCACGACGAACAAGCTCATCGCCTCGTTCGTGGGCGAGCTGTTCAACCTCCATGTGCAGGCGTATCCGAAATACGGCTCGGAGAAGAAGGGTTTGCCGACGACCTATTACCTCACGGTCGCCGACGCGCACATCCGCACGCACAGCGAGCTGGAGCACGTCGAGTTCATCCCGCTCAACGACGTGAACGCCTTCAACCTCGGCAACCCCCTCGCGGGCATCGCCGCGAACGGCAGCATCTTCATCCAGAGCGACAAGCTCGACCCGCTCGACGTGTGGAACGCCATCCCCGCCTACGGCCAGAAAATCATCCGCAACAAGAAGCTCAAGGTCTTCTATCTCGACACGGTCAAAATCGCGCGGCAAATCGCCACCGACCCCGACCTCCAGCAGCGCATGCAGGGCGTCTGCCTCGTGGGCATCTTCATCAAGGTCACGCCCTTCGCGGGCCGCTCCGGCATGGGCGACGAGCAGGTGCTCGCGTCCGTCGAGAAATACATCCGCAAGTATTTCGGCAAGCGCGGCGAGAAGGTCGTGCAGGAGAACATCACCTGCGTCCGCCACGGCTTGACCGACGTGATGGAAATCCCCGCCGAGGTCATCGGCGGCGGGAAGGAAGTTGCCGCTGGTGAACTGGTCGCGGCGAAGTAGCTCTTTGCCCGGCGGACAACCGCCGGGAGAACCAAACTTAGAAACTCAGGACAACCTGACCCAAAGCTCATGATTCAACCCACTGAAAACGTAGCTGGCGCACCCGCCGTCGCCGTCCCCGCCCCCGTCGTTGAGCGCTCCAATAAGCGGCCCATCACCAAGGATGTCCTCGACGTGCAGGACTTCAACGAGCGCATCATCGGCGCCTACAACGACGGCAGCGCGGAGATGGAACTCCCCGCCGACCACAGCACCCTGCGCTCACTCATCCCCGCCGGCACCGGCGCGCTGCGCGACTTCAGCTATATCGCCCCCGAGATTCCCCTGCTCCACAGCGAGAACTGCGTCGCGTGCATGGACTGCGTCGTCGAGTGCCCCGACACCGCCATTCTCGGCAAGGCCGTCCCCAAGTCCGTCCTCGACGCCGAGCTGGCCGCCATCGCCGACCCCGTCGAGCGCGAGCACCTCGCCAAGCAGTTCGCCAAGACCACCAAGTTCTGGACCACCTACGAGAAGAAGGGCAAGGAACCCGCCTACTTCGGCATCTTCATTGACCCGACCAAGTGCAAGGGCTGCGCCGAGTGCGTGGACGCCTGCGGCAACCACGGCGCGCTGTCCATGTTGATGAAGGACTCCGAGATTCTCAAAACCTCCCAGCGCACCTTCAACTTCTACCGCAAGCTCCCCGAGACCCCGAAGGAATACATCAACGAGAAGCTCCTCAGCGACATGATGCTCGCCGAGCGCAGCCTCCTCTACGTCGGCGGCGCGGGCAGTTGCATGGGCTGCGGCGAGGCCACGGCCCTCCGCATGATGCTCGCGGCGACCGGCTTCCAATACGGCAAGGAAAGCGTCGGCATCGTCAACTCCACCGGCTGCTCCACCGTCTATGCCTCCACCTATCCCTACAATCCCTACCTCGTCCCGTGGACCAACTCGCTCTTCGAGAACGGCCCCGCCGACGCCATGGGCGTCCGCGCCCGCTGGGACCAGATGGGCTGGGGCGACAAGAAGCTCTGGGTCGTCGGCGGCGACGGCGCGATGCTCGACATCGGCTTCCAATCCCTCTCCCGCATGCTGGCCTCGGGCATGAACATCAAGGTGCTCATCCTCGACACCCAGGTTTACTCGAACACCGGCGGCCAAAGCTCCACCGCCACCTTCAAGTCGCAGAACACCAAGTTCTCCGTCCACGGCAAGGTCATCCAGGGCAAGACCGAGCGCCGCAAGGAAATCGCGCAGATTGCGATGATGCACCCGAACACCTTCGT
>JBEBFV010000538.1:0-3864 GCA_040081795.1 Limisphaerales bacterium
GAGAAACACCAAATGCCCCACCGCGCCGCGACCCGCCTGCCACATCAACGGTTCGCGCACATCCGCGTGCCCGTCGAAATTCTCCGGCCCTGGCCGACTCGCACGTAACGCCGGGTTCGCGCCGCCCAGCTCAAAGCCATTCACCACCGCCGCGCCGTCGCCCTCCACGCGCACGACCACCGGCTTGCCCGCCGCCGCCGTGAACTCGACGAACGCGCTCGTCGCCTCGAAATCATTGGTCACGCCCGCCGCCAGCTTCACGCCGCGCACGAGCACCTGCCCGTCCACCGCGATGGCCACCGCGCCCGGCACACCTTTATCCACTGGCCAGTGATGCCACGTCGCGAGTGAGTGCCGACCCGCTGCCAGCCCGTTGAACTCCAGCTCCACCGCCACACGCCCCTCCCCCCGCACCGTCACGCCGTCCGCCGACAACGTCGCGCCTGCCGCGATGCCAGGCCGCCACACCTCCGTCCGCAGCGCTCCGCCGACCCCGCGCACCGTCACCGACACGTCGCCGAACACCCGCGCCGCCGTCGCCCCGTTCGTCACCGCCCAATTCTCCCACCCGCGCGACATCCCATCCTTCCGGTCATCCGCCACATTCAAATCCACCTTCACCGCCGCGTGAGCCGGCAACGCCATCAGCAGCGCCAAGAAAAAGAGAACCCCGGAGCCGCGATACGAAGCGCAACTGCCGCGCCCAACAACTTCGCGCCCTCGCACCAAGCCGCGCTTCAACTCCCTCTCCATGAACCGGTAGCTGACAGAAAGAAACGGACAGAAAAAAGGGCTGCTTTCTGTCCCTTTCTTTCTGTCAGCCAACCCCCCGGGTTCATGGTCCGAATGCTCGGCTTGTGAGCCGTGGCGGCTACCCATGAACCTGGTAGGGCCTTGCTGTGCAAGGCCTCGTTCCTCCAAATGGATTGACGAGGCCGCGCGCTGTGCGGCCCTATCAGGTTCAGGGGCTGAAATTGCGGGGCTCCGGCCGTGGTTTCTCTCCCCTCCGAGGAAGGGAGAAGGAGCGCACTCGACCACAGAATTCATATCGCGTTTCATAGTGGTTGTTTCTTCGACTCCTTCGCCTTCCGTCGCTCCGCCCAATCCTTCCCCGTCTGCTTTAAGTCATAGCCTTCCGCGCTAAGGTAGTTGTTTATCCGTCCTTTGAAGCGACCGAAAATCGCCGTCTTCTCGCCGCTGCTCCCGCCGTCCATCGCCTCCTCGCGCGCCTCCTTCAACGTGTCGAGGATGCGCGCCTTCTGGGCTTCAGTCAGCTTGGGCAACATCTCCAAGTAGCCGTTGTAAGTCACCCGCACCGTGTCGTAAGTCATCCGGTCCTTCACGCGCTCGACCTGCGCCGGCGTCAACTCGGCGGACAGTGCGGCGATGAACTTCCCGTGCAGCTCCTTCAGCGACGCGCGAATCACCCGCGCCTCCTCGTCGCCCGCGCCCTTGAGCTTCGCGTCGTAGCCATCGTGCCAGTCCCGCAGCGCGCGATACTGCGCGATGACGATGCCGCGCACGCGCTGTGCCTTCACGTCATCGGTCAGCTCCAGTGCCTTGAGAATATCCGCCGCGCGCTGCTCCAGCTTCGCCGTGTATTCTGCCTCGGTGTCGGGCTTGCCGGGCTTTTTATCAGCGGCAGACAAGGCAGCCGCCAGCACAAGGACAGAGGCTGCGAACATGGCTCGCGCCATCCGTTTGATGTAGGTCGTTTTCATTTTGTCTCCACCGGCAGCCACACGCTCATCTCGCCCGCGCCCCGATTGCCCCACGCGAAATACGGCACGAACTGCGCCTTCACCGCCCGGCTCGGGCGCGTTTCCACTTCGCGGAAAAGTTTCCCGTCCCAATCGCCCTGCGGCCGCACCGTCAGCAGCGCATCCACCACGGCCACGCCGCCGAGCAGCCGCTGGTCAAAACGCGGCAGCAAGTCCGCGTTCGCGGGCAGGGACATCTCGCTCACCTTCGCCCCCTTCAAGTCCGCCGACTCCACGCAATACACCACCGGCCCGCGCTTCACGGCGACTTGGTTCAAGGTCTCCTCCACGAGCGGGTTCGCTTCCACCAGCACGGCAGACATCGGGAAATCCAGTTCCACCACATCGCCCGGCTGCCACGTCCGGTGCAGCGTGAAGTAGGTGCTGGGCTGGAGCGCAGGAGTCCATCCTGCGCGGTCGCCCGCCGGCGCGTCGCGCAGGTTGGACACTTGCGCTCCGTTCACGCGAATCATCGCGTTCTTCGCCCAGCCCGGCACACGCAGCTTCAGCGCGAACTCTTCCGGCTTGCCAGGCGACACCGCCAGCCGCACGCGCCCGTTCCACGGATACGCCGTGTCTTGCGCGAGCTTCACCGGCACGCCCGGCGCGACTTCCGTCCGCCACTCGCCCGCGCCATACAAGTTCACCCACAGCGCGCCCGGCGACTTCGCGTAGGCGTAGCCGTTCACCTCAGCGACTGTCCGCACCACATTCGGCGGGCAGCAGAACGAGCTGACGAACGGCGCGCGCGACCGCGACCAACGCAGCGCCACCGGCATCGGCTCCGTCACGCGCAGCGGGTTCGTGTAAAAGTAATTCGTCCCATCCAGCGCGACACCCGACAGCACCGAGTTGTAAAGCGTCTGCTCCAGCACATCCACGAACCGCGCCTCGCCGGTCACGAGGAACATGCGCCAGTTCCACAGCACGTTGCCGATGTTCGCGCAGGTCTCGGCGTGCGCCGTCGTGTTCGGGAGCTGGAAGTCGCGGCCATACGCCTGATGCGTGCGCGTGATGGTTTTCTGGTCCTTGCTGCCATCCGGCGACGCGCCGTCGTAGAGAGCGCCGCACGCGCCGGTTAGGTAGAGCTTGCGCGTGACGACGTTTGTCCAGACTGCACCCAACGTGCGCCAAAGCGCCGGGTCGCCCGTCTCCATGAAGAGGTCCGCCGCGCCGGCGAAGAGATAGTTCGCGCGCACCGCGTGGCCCACGGCGGCGGTCTGCTGCGTGAACGGAACACGGTCTTGATTGTCGTCCCCGCCGTCCGTGATTTGGCTGCGGAGCGCGAAGAACTTCTGCGCCAGCGCCAGGTAACGCGGCTCCCTCGTGACTCGGTAAAGCTCCACCATGCCCATGTAGTGCGACGGACAAACCGAACTGCGCGCCACCTCCGGCGAAGCCCCGCGAAACGTCGCGTCGAGGAAGTCCGCTGCGCGCCGCGCGACCGCGAGCAAGTTCGTCCGGCCCGTGACCCGGTGATGCACGCACGCGGTCGTCATCAAGTGGCCGAGGTTATACATCTCGAAGTTGTTCCGGTCGCGGAAGGCGACGGCATTCGTGTCGCCCTGCCGCGCGCGGATGAGCACCGGCGTGTGCAAATAGCCGTCCGCCCGCTGTGCCCGCGCGATGACCGTAATGGCGTCCTCGACGCGCCGCTCTAACTCACGGTCCGGTGCGACAGCCAGGGACGCACATGACGCTTCGAGCAGCTTGTAGAAATCCCCGTCGTTGAACGGCGCGCCACGTGGGCGACCGTCCGCCAGTCCGGCCGCAATGCGGAAGTTCTCCAAGTAGTGTGAGTAGTTCGTCCCGCTCATCAGTTCCCACATCGCCGGCAGCATCTGCGTGCGGCACGACTCGAACCGCTGCGCCCAAAAGCCCTCCGTCCAGCGCACCTCGTTGAGAGCAGCGGGCTGGAGCTTCGCGTGCGGGCTGCGCGCGGTGTCGAGCAGTGGAGCGGGAGCGGCAGAGGCCCAGCCGGTGACGAAGCAAATCAAGAGCACCACAAGAGCCTCGATACACTGCGGACGTGGGCGTCCGCGCTCCGTATCTGTGCCCCAACGGGGCACCGGAATACAGCCCAGGGTTGCGCGCAGCGCTACCC
>JBEBFV010000123.1:0-14051 GCA_040081795.1 Limisphaerales bacterium
ACGCCACCCCCGCCGCCCAAGGCTCCCGCGCAGTTCAACCCCGACCCCGGCGCGAAGAACGTGAAGCCCGTTGAGGAGCCGTTCTTCAAGCCGGAGTTCACGCTCGGCCCGGCGTTCGGCTCCGAGCCGGTGCCAACGCCGCTGGCCTTGCCGCGTGCGCCGCTGCGCGACACGGAGGTCGTCGCTGTCCTGCCGAAGTTTCCCAGCGGCTTCGGCTCTGAGCCAGTGCCGTTCGCGCTGCCGCGCGCATCCATCCGCACGGTGACGGTGGAGCCACAGACGACCGAGTCGAAGGCGAAGTATGGCTTGGACAAACTTCCGCACGCGCTGGACCTCCCGCGCGAAAACACCCGCCGCAATCTCCCCTTCCATCCGCACTTCGAGAGCCACGGCATCGCGCGCGACACCGGCGTCGCGCTGCCGCTGAACACCGAGTCGGCGAACGACCGCTGGCGCACGGGTTTCCTGCCGTGGAAGCGCTACGTCAACGGCAGCGGCGAAGACCCGTTCTACTATCACGAGCCGCGCCTGTGGCATCCCTACTACCAGAGCAAGCTCAAGGGCGACCTGCCGGTCATCGGCCAGGACATTTTCCTCAACGTCACGGTCAACAACTCGACCGACTTCAACGGCGTCAACGTCCCCACGCCCAGCGGCGCGACGGCGGCGAACCCCGGTGCCTACGAGTTCTTCGGTCGGGGCGAGGCGCTGTCGGTGCAGAACAACATGGCGTTCTCCGTCGAGCTGTTTCGCGGCGAGACGGTCTTCAAGCCCGTCGAGTGGGCCATCAAGCTCACGCCGGTCTATAACATCAACTATCTGCATGTGCAGGAAACCGGCGGTGTCTCGCCCGACCCGCGCGGCTTCCTCGGCGGCGGGCCGGGCAACAACGTCGCGAACCCGAGCAACGGCTTCGTCACGACGCCGGCGGACATCACCACGCTGCTCGCGGGGCAGCTCACTTCCGCCGACAGCCTCGCCGGCCGGCGCTCGACGGTGCGCACGAAGGACTACTGGGCGTTGCAGGAGGCGTTCATCGAGCTGCACCTGCGCGACCTCTCGGACAGCTACGACTTCATCGCCATCAAGGGCGGCAACCAGGCGTTCAGCTCCGACTTCCGAGGCTTCCTCTTCAACGACACGAACCTCGGCGGGCGGCTCTTCGGCAACTACGCAAACAACCGGCTGCAATACAACGCAACCGTGTTCGACATGCGCGAGAAGGACACGAACTCGGGGCTGAACACCTTCGAACAGCGCAACCAGCGCGTGGTCATCGCGAACGCCTACTTGCAGGACTTCCTCTTCAAGGGTTACACCGCGACGTGGAGCTTCCACGCCAATCTCGACGACTCCGACGTTCACTACGACCGCAACGGGAACGTCGTTCGCCCCGCGCCCATCGGCACGGTGCGGCAGCATGACGTGCGCGCTTACTACCTCGGCTTCGGCGGCGACGGCCACATCGGCCGCTGGAACGTGTCGCACCAGTTTTACCAAGCGTTCGGCCGCGACGACTTCAACGGCCTCGCGGGCCAGCCGGCGAACATCAACGCGCAGTTCGCCGCGCTGGAACTCAGCTACGACCGCGACTGGGTGCGCTACAAGGCGTCGTTCGTTTACGCGAGCGGCGACAGTAAGTCGGATGACGGCCAGGCCACGGGCTTCGACACGATTCTCGACAACCCGAACTTCGTCGGCGGGCCGTTCAGCTACTACGTGCGGCAGGGTTTTAACCTCGGTGGTTCAGCGGTGGGTTTGAAGCAAGGCGGCTCGCTCGTGCCGAACCTGCGGTCGAGTAAGTCGCAGGGGCAGGCGAACTTCGTGAACCCCGGCATTTACCTGTGGGGCCTCGGCATGGACCTCGACGTGACACCGAAGCTGAAGACGTTTCTCAATCTGAATTACATCCGCTTCGCCGAGACCGACCCGCTGCGACGCGCGTTGCTCACGGACAAGATTGACCGCGAGTTGGGCCTGGACCTGAGCCTCGGCCTCCAATATCGCCCCTTCCTGACGGACAACGTGATTCTCTCCGCCGGCTGGGGCGTGCTGCTGCCGGGTCGCGGCTACAAGGACATTTACCGTCGCAGCACCGACCCCGTGCCCGGCCTCGAAGTCACCTCGCGCGCCGGCCAGGTAGATGACTTTCTCTACAGCGGTTTGATTGCGTTGACCCTGACTTACTGAAGCCCATGAAAGCTCCAAGCTCCAAGCTCCAAGCTCCAGAAAAGCTCCAATGGCCAAGCGCCAAGCACGTCGCGACCGGAGCGCGGACTTCAGTCCGCAGCAACGACCGCCAATCCAGTGGTGTCGAATTCCACTTCAACGCAGAGACGCAGAGAGCGCAGAGAAGCGCGGAGAGTAGCGTGATTTCTTCCAGCCGAGCCGCTTTTGAATTCCTCTCCGCGTCTCTCCGCGCTCTCTGCGTCTCTGCGTTAAAACGGAACCGAGCGAACCTCGGCACCCTCGCCTTGGTGCTTGGTGTTTGGTGCTTCTTTGGAATTTGGAGCTTGGAGCTTGGAGCTTCGCCGGCTTTCGGCCCCGCCATCTCCGTCCCCATTGACCTCCCGCGCGAGTCCCGCCCGCTGCCCGCGCCCAACCTCATTGACCAGTCCCGCGAAGCCGCCGCGCTCAAATCCCGCGGCTGCCTCGAATGCCACGTTGGCACCGACGAGCACACGATGCACAAGTCGCCCAACGTCGTGCTCGGCTGCACGGATTGCCACGGCGGCAACGCCACGCCCGGCCTGCTCATGCGCAAGGCCCACGTTGCCCCGCGTCACGGCGAGTGGTGGCCCGGCTCCGCAAACCCGAACAACTCCACCATCCTGCTCAACCAGGAGTCCGCCGAGTTCATTCAGTTCGTGAACCCCGGCGACCTGCGCGTCGCGGACAAGGCCTGCGGCACCTGCCATCGGCAGGAAGTCGCCAGCGTCGGCCACTCGATGATGCGCCACGGTGCGATGCTCTGGGGCGCGGCGCTCTACAACAACGGCGCGATTCCCGCGAAGAACCCGCACTACGGCCAGGCCTACGCCGCCGACGGCACCGCGCTCCGCCTCGTGAACCCCACGCCCGTCACGCCCGAAGACACGAAGAAGTTTGGCGTGCTCCCCTACCTCGACCCGCTCCCGCGCTTCGCCATCGGCCAGCCGAGCAACATCCTCCGCATCTTCGAGAAAGGCGGCGAGAAGCAGAACCAGCTCGGCATCCCGAACGCCGTCGAGCCGCCCGGCAAGCCCGCCCGCCGCCTTAGCGAGCGCGGCCTCGGCACGTTGAACCGCGTTGACCCGGTCTATCTCAACTTGCAGAAGACGCGCCTCCACGACCCGTTGCTCGACTTCATGGGCAGCAACAATCATCCGGGCGACTATCGTTCCTCCGGCTGCTCCGCCTGCCATGTCATCTACGCGAACGACCGCTCGCCCGTGAACTCCGGCTGGTTTTCCAAGTATGGCCACCAGGGCCTGTCCTTCAGCGGCGACTCCGCGATTCGCAAGGACGAGCGCGGCCATCCCATCAAGCACGAGTTCACGCGCAGCATTCCGACGAGCCAGTGCATGAACTGCCACATGCACCAGGGCAACCTCTTCGTGAACCCGTTCCTCGGCTACATCTGGTGGGACCAGGAGAGCGACGGTGACCTCATGTATCCGCACCCCGGCAACCCGCTCGCGAAGGAGCCGCACTTCCTCGGCAACCGCAAGCCGGAGGAATTCCAGAAGCAGCGCAATCCGACGGAAGAGCAGCTCACCCACGCCATCGCGAAGAACCCCGAGGCCGCCGCCGCGCGCGGTTTGTGGGGCGACCTCGACTTCCTCGAAAAAGTCGCCGAACTGAACCCGCGCATGAAGCACACGCAGTTCGCCGATTACCACGGCCACGGCTGGGTCTTCCGCGCCGTGTTCAAGAAGGACAAGTCCGGCTACCTGCTCACGCTCGACGACCAGAGGATTCCGCACGACGACGCGCACAAGTTCGAGAAGGCCGTTCACCTCAAGGACATCCACCTCGCGAAGGGCATGCACTGCGCGGACTGCCATTTCCTCACCGACTCGCACGGCGACGGCAATCTCTACGGCGAGCCACGCGCGGCGACTTCGGTCGAGTGCATTGACTGCCACGGCACGGTGAGCGCGCGCCCGACGCTCGTCACGACCGGCAACGGCGGGCGCTTCAGCAACGGTGGCAAGGGCGTGAACATCGCGGCCACCAGCACGCCGTGGGGCCCGCGCTTTGTATGGGAGGGCAAGCGCCTCTTCCAGCGCAGCAACCTCTCGCCCGACGTGCGCTGGGAAATCCCGCAAACGCTCGACACGCTGGACCCGACGCACCCGCGCTACAACGCGAAGAGCCGTTACGCAAAGACGCTCCGCCGCGACGGCCAGACCTGGGGTGACGTGCCCGAGGCATCGAAGTGCGCGCAGAACCTGGCGCACCACGAGTCCAACATCACCTGCCAGGTCTGCCACTCCTCGTGGGCCACAAGCTGCTTCGGCTGCCATCTGCCGATGCGCGCCAACCAGCGCGTGCCGCTCAACAAGTTCGAAGGCATGACCACGCGCAACTTCACCGGCTACAACCCGCAGGTCGTGCGCGACGACGTGTTCCAGCTTGGTGTGGACGCCAGCTACAAGAGCAACCGCGTCGCCGTGCTGCGTTCGTCGAGCGCGGTCATCGTCGGCTCGCAGAACAGCAACCGCGAATGGATTTACTCGCAGCAGCAGACCGTCAGCGCCGAGGGCTACAGCGGCCAGGCCTACAACCCGCACCTGCCGCACACGACCAGCGGCGCGGGCACGACGAAGGGTTGCACCGACTGCCACCTCGCAGCCGACAACAGCAACAACGCCTGGATGACCTCGCTGCTTGGCTTCGGCACGGGCACGGTGAACTTCTTCGGCCGCTACGCCTACGTGGGCGCGGGCAAGGACGGCCTCTACGGCGTGGTTTGGACCGAGCAGGAGGAGCCGCAGGCCGCCATCGGCAGCTACCTGCATCGCCTCGCCTACCCGGACAACTACAAGCGGCACGCCGAGACGAACAAAGGCGTTCTCCCAGCAAAACAGGACGGCAACGACCTCGTCCACCACCACCACGCGAAGGAGATTTTGGACCTCACCTTGCGCGGCGAGTATCTCTACACCGCGAACGGCGCGGACGGCTTCGAGGTCTTCGATGTCGCGAACATTGACCAGAAAGGATTCAGCGAACGCATCGTCACCGCGCCCGTTTCGCCGCTCGGCCAGCGCACTTACCTCCGCACCAAGTATGCGACCAGCGTCACGCTGCCGAGCACGCTGGGCATTGACCCGACACGTCAGCGCCTGCCCGAAAATCAGGAGCAGCCCATCAGCCTCATCTACGCCTGGGTCTTCATCACCGACCGCGAGGAGGGCCTCGTAATGACCACCGTCGCGACGCTCGTGGACGGCAACCCGAACAACAACTTCCTCGACAAGGACCTCAAGACCATCCGCTTCAACCCCGACGGCAAGCTCGTCGGCGCGATGCACTCCCACATGGCCGGCACGAACCTCTTCGTCGTCGCGAAGAAGGGCCTGTTCGTCCTCGGCCTGCACAACGACAAGCTTGAAGCGCCGAAGCTCGTCGCCGAGTTGAGCAACGGCGAGTTCAAGAACCCGCGCGCCGTCAGCGTGCAATTTCGCTACGCCTACGTGACCGACGACGACGGTTTCAAGGTCGTGGACATCACCGACCCGACGAAGCCGCGCCTCATCCCCGGCGCAACCGTGCCGCTGAAGAACGCCCAGCGCTTCTACCACGCGCGCACCTACGCCTACGTCGCGAACGGAGCCGAGGGTCTCGCGTTCATTGACATCAGCAACCCAGAGAAGCCGCGCCTCGAACACATGTTCAACGCCGACGGCAAGCTCAACGACACGCGCGCCGTGCAAATCGGCTCGGTCAACGCCTCGATGTTCGCGCTCGTCGCCGACGGCAGGAACGGCCTGCGCGTGCTCCAGATGATTTCGCCGGAGAACGTCCCGACGCACATGGGCTTCAGCCCGGTGCCGAACCCGAAGCTCATCGCCACCTACCCCACGCATGGCCCCGCCGTCGCCGTCTCGCGCGGCCTCGACCGCGACCGCGTGGTGGACGAAACCGGCAACCAGACCGTCGTCTTCGGCCGCCGTGGCTCGCGCCCCTTCACCATGGACGAGATGCAAAAATTCTTCCGCCACTTCGCCGTCCCCACGCCCAGCGACCTGAAATCCAAACGCACCGGCCCGCTCTACAAGGTGGAGGAAGTGGCGGTGAAGAATGGCGAATTACAAACCGCCGGTGGCGGAAAGCTAAAACAGCCGAACGCGTTCAAAGCGGAACCGGACCCGCAACCCGCGCGCCCCAGCAACGACCGTCTCGTCCGTCGTGGTCAATGAGCCAGCCACTCCAAAACGCACCTTGCGCCGAGGCTCTCCACGAGCACTCCGCCACCTTCTTCTCCCTCGCCCCCATCGGGGGAGAGGGGACCACGCACGCCGCTCTCGAAGTGCTGTTGCGTTTCGTCACGTTCCATCGCGGGCTGCGTCGCCCCCTCTCCCAGCGGGAGAGGGCCGGGGTGAGGGAGGACGCGTGGATAATCAAAACACTCACCGTCGCCCTGCTCACGTCCCTGCTCCACTTTTCCCTCCCCGCCCAAGACTCCGTCCGCACACTCGCCGGCCTGCCTGAAACTGCCGGCTCCCTCGACGGCACCAACACCACCGCCCGTTTCAACGACCCCGCCGGCATCGCCATCGCCGCCGACGGCACCATCTTCGTCGCCGACAACCAAAACCACGCCATCCGCCGCATCGGCATCAACGGCGTCGTGACCACGCTCGCGGGTCTGCTCGGCACCCCGGGCTCGGCGGATGGCACCGGTCCCGCCGCACGCTTCGACAGCCCCACCAGCCTCGCGCTCGGCCACGACGGCGCGCTCTTTGTCTCAGACACGGGCAACCATACGATTCGTCGTATCAACACGGACGGCACCGTCACTACCTTTGCGGGATTCGCTGGAATGGCGGACTACACCAACGGCCCCACCACCACCACCAACTGCTTCAGCCTACCCCTCGGCCTTGCCGTTGCCTCTGATGGCACGGTCTTCGTCGCTGATAGCGGGAACCACGTCATTCGCACCATCACTTCCAATGGCATCGCCTCGATACTCGCGGGTAATCCAAGAACTTTCGGCTTCGCCGACGGCACCGGCACGAACGCCTTCTTCAACAGCCCCGTCGGCCTCGCGCTCGCGCCAGATGGCTCGCTTTTCGTCTCCGACGCGAACAACTTCACCCTCCGCCACGTGACCGCCGCCGGCGTCGTCACCACCGTCGCCGGTGCCGCCGGCCAAGACGGTTCCGCCGACGGCCCAACCGCCACCGCCCGTTTCGGCAAACCCGCCGAACTCGCGCTCGCACCCAATGGCACGCTCTACATCGCCGACGCCGCGCACCACACCATCCGCCGCCTCACGCCGGACGGGCGTGTCAGCACCATCGCCGGCCTCGTCGGCGCGGACGGTGCGGTGGACGGCGCGAACGGCCTCGCCCGCTTCTTCAATCCCTACGGCCTCGCCATCGCCGCGCGCGGGCACCTTGTTGTGGCGGACACTTACAACCAGACCGTGCGCGAACTCCTGGCTCCCTTCACCGTCGGCGTCGCGCCGAGCGGCAACGGCCGGATTGTCTCGTGGGATGCGGTCATTGGCCGCAGTTACCAAGTGCAGTTCAAGGACTCGCTGGCCGCCGTGTGGCAAAATCTCGGCTCCGTCATCGCCGCCAGCGCGTTGAGTGCGTCGCAGTTGGATGATTCCCCCGCCAGCCCGCGCTATTACCGCATCCTGCGGGTGGACTGAGGCGAGGTAGGGCGCGGTGTCCTCACCGCGCCGCCGAATGTCCATGGCGTCCGGGCTGCCGACGGCGGGCTGAGGACAGCCCGCCCTACCAGCCCAGTGAAACGCTTTGCCTCACCGCCTTTCCCCGCCTACCTTCGCCGCACTTGATACGATGAAAGTCAATCTCGCCTACGGCCAAGGGCACTTGCCGGTCGAATTCCCCGACACCCGCACCACGGTCATCGAACCCGCGCACAACCCCGCCCTCGCCGACGAAAAAGCCGCGCTCCTCGCCGCGCTGGACAATCCCATCGGCGCGAAGCCGCTGCACGCGTGGCTCACGCCCGGCGCGAAGGTCTGCATCAACTTCACGGACATCACCCGCGCCACGCCGAACCACCGCATCATCCCGTGGGTGTTGGATTACCTCGCGAAGCACGGCGTCACACGCGACCAAATCACGCTGCTCAACCAGACCGGCACGCACCGCCCGAACACGAAGGCCGAGCTGGAGAAGATGCTCACGCCCGAGGTCGTGGCGAACTACCGCGTCATCAACCACGAGTGCGAGCACGACGCCGACCTAGTGCAGTTCGGCACTACCCGCACCGGCGCGCCCGCGCTGATCAACCGACATTGCGCGCACGCGGACGTCCGTATCATCACCGGCTTCATCGAGCCGCATTTCTTCGCCGGCTTCAGCGGTGGGCCCAAGGGCATCGCCCCCGGCGTCGCGGGCCTGGCCACGGTCATGAGCAACCACGGCGCGCACAACATCGGCGACCCGCGCGCGGCCTTCGGCATCACCGACGGCAACCCGCTCTGGGAGGAACTGCTCGACATCGCCCTGCGCGTCGGCCCGAGTTTTCTGCTCAACGTCACGCTCAACGAGACCAAGCAGATCACCAATGTCTTCGCCGGCGACATGCAGGCCGCGCACAAGACGGGCTACGAATACGTCCGCAAGTCCGCGATGCAGCGGGTGAAAGACCCGTTCGACATCGTGGTGACGACGAACAGCGGCTACCCGCTGGACATGAATCTCTATCAGGGGGTGAAGGGCATGAGCGCCGCCGCGCGCATCGTGCAGCCCGGCGGCCTGATCATCCTCGCGTGCGAATGCAGCGAGGGCGTCCCGTCGAACAGCCCGCTGGACAAACTGCTCCGCAGCGCGCGCAGTTCGGAGGAGATTCTCCTGATGCTGGCGACGCCGGGCTTCGTGAAGCCCGAGCAGTGGCAGGCGCAAATCCAGGCGCTCATCCAGCGCAAGGCCGATGTGCTGGTTTACAGCAAGCTCTCGGACGAAGTGCTTTCCTCCGCGCACCTGAAGCCGTGCCGGGACATCGGTGCGGAAGTGGCCGCACGCCTCGCCTCGCTCGGCCCCGAAGCCCGCGTCGCCGTGCTGCCGCAGGGGCCGCTGACGATTCCCTATCTGGCCTAGCCGCCCATGAGTGGCTTCACCGCTTCGATGCTCGCGGACAGCACGTAGTCGCCGGGGGTTTTGCCGGGGAGCCATTCGTGGATGAACTCACGGCTGGTGTCCACGGGCTGGATGCGGATGTCCACGACGCCCGCGTCGCGCAGCATCGCTTCCAGCTCCTCGACCGACGCCGCGCCGGCCACGCAGCCGCAGTGCGCGGCGAGGTCGGCGAAGATGTCGGCGGGCAGGTCGGCGGTGCGGACGGTGTCGGCGATGGCGAGGCGGCCACCTGACTTCAAAACGCGGAAGGCCTCGCGGAACACGCGCGGCTTGTCGGGCGAGAGGTTGATGACGCAGTTGGAGAGGATGACGTCCACGGAGTTCGAGTCCATGGGGAGCGACTCGATTTCACCGAGGCGGAACTCGATGTGGCGAACGCCGGCCTTCGCGGCGTTGGCGCGGGCTTGCTGAATCATCTCAGCGGTCATGTCCACGCCGATGACGCGGCCCGTCGGTCCGACGGCGCGCGCGGCGAGGAAGCAGTCGAAGCCCGCGCCGCTGCCGAGGTCCAGCACCGTCTCGCCGGGGCGCAGCGCGGCGATGGCGTGCGGGTTGCCGCAGCCGAGGCCGAGGTCCGCGCCCTCGGGCGCGGCGGCGATTTCGTGGTCACTGTAGCCGAGCTTCTGCGCGCCCACGGCGGGCGGGCCGCCTCCACCGCAGCAGGTGGACGCCTCACCCGGGCCGCAGTTGGCCGCGCGTTGCGCGACGGCTGCATAGGCTTTGCGAACTTCGACACGCACCGCGTGCGCGTCCTCGGGGAGAGTGGAGCTTGTATTCATGGTCGTCGCCAGCGGGCAGGAGTGAAGTGGACGCGGACAAAATGCGCCACCCGAAAGCGCCGCTCTTCCCCAGCCCTCCGGCCTGAATTCCTCCTCCGCCCTGCCCGTCGCACGCTGCCATGAAGTTCCTCCGCCCGTTCGTCGCCCTCCTCGTTCTCACCAGTGCCCTCCTGGCCGCCGCGCCCAAGGGCGAGAGCGTGCTCGTCACCGCGCACAGTTTCCACATCTTCACGGCCACGCGCTTCGCCACGCTCGCGCAGGCGGCGGGCATCGAAGGGCACAAGCTCGTCGCCGCGCAGATGATTGGCGGGTCCAAGGTCATCCAGCACTGGAACCTCCCCGACGAAAAGCAGAAGGCCAAACCGCTCCTCACCGCTGGCGAAGTGGACGTGATGACCATGTCGCCGCACGTGTATTTGCCGGACGAGGGCATCAACCACTTCGTCGAACTCGGCGCGAAGGCGAACCCCAAAATGCGCTTCCTCGTGCAGCATTCGTGGATGCCGTGGGACGGCTGGGAAGGCACCGACAAGGTTGCCAAGAACGAGGACCGCGACACGCGCCCGCTCGACATCGTCCGCGCCGCGAACCTCAAGTGGCGCACGAATCTCGAAGCGCAGGTGGCCGCGCTGAATACCAAGCTCGGTCGCGACGCGGTGTTCATCACGCCCGTCGGCGACGCGGTGATGAAGCTGCGCGAACTCATCGCCGCCGGCAAAGCTCCCGGTCTCACGAAGCAGACCGACCTCTTCACCGACCAAATCGGCCACGGCAAGGAACCCATCCTCGCACTCGCCACCTACTGCAATTTCGCCTGCATCTACAAGGTCTCGCCCGTCGGCCTCAAAGATACGAACTCGAAGCTCGACGAACTCAGCCCCGAGCTGAAACCGCTGCTCCAGCGCATCGCGTGGGAGACGGTGACGAGCTACTCGCTATCAGGAGTCAAGGGCATCAAGTGAACTGCGCGATGAAGACCGGTTCCTTGCTCTGTCTGCTCGCGGCTCTGAGCCTCGGAGCCCAGGCCGCTGAGTCGCTGAGCCAGTGGAAGCCTGTCCCTGCCGACTGGAAAGGCGCGACCATCACGGGCAAAACAGCGACCTTGACCGGCGACAAGTGGGCCTCCCTCCGCGCGCCAAAGGCGTTCGCCAACCCGCACCTCTCCGCCCGCATCACCATCACCGAGACCACGAAGTCCGCGAACTTCTTCGGCCAGGGCTGGAGTGCGTGGCCGGACGCGACGTTCAGCGACGGCGGCTTCGACGCGGGGTTCGTGCTGCGCGCGGGCACGAATAGCGGCTATCGCGTCCAGCTCTCGCACCGGTATCAGGTCGTCGCGGTCGTGAAGTGGCCGGAGGGCGGCTACGTGCGCGTGGTGCCGTGCGCGGTGAAGCTCAACACGCCGCACACGCTGTCCGTGAGCGCGCAGGGCACGCAGTTGAGCGTGCGCGTGGATGGCGCGGACAAGGGGGCTTGGCACGACACGTTTCTGCCGCTGACGAACGGCGCGGTCGGCATCGCGGTGAGCGGCGGGGCGAAGGCGACGTTCAGCGAAGTCATCGTCGAGCAAACACCTTGGATTACTCAGCCGCCGCCCGGCCCGCACGCGCCGAACTTCTCCGTGCGCCCGTTCCTCGGCGGGCGGCAGTTCGTCTTCGATGGCGACGAGCCGATTCTCCAGTTGCATTACGAGGAGGACCCCAGCGTCTTCGCGAAGCTCCGGCCCGGCTACAAGCCACAGCTCACGTTCGATTCGCACTGGGGCTTGGAGAACCAAGGTGCGTTCAAGGACGCCGACAGCAGGTGGACCGCGCCCGTCGCGAGCGGCGGCGGCAAGTCCGTGAAAGCGACATGGTCCGCGCGCAGCGTGAAGGACCGCTTCACCACGCAGAGCACGCTCACGGTGGGCTACGACGCGCGGCGCGGCACTTACACCTACGACATCGAGAGCGCGCTCGAAGTGCTGCCGGGCGAGCCGTTTCATTTCCGCTACGGCTTCGACTTCGAGCACCACACGCCGCTCGACCCGTTCCGCTGGCAGTATCTCATCGCCAAGCGCGCGGGCGGCGCGGGCAGTTATCACCGGCCCGTTTATCCGATTGACCCCGGCCCGCAGAACGAACTCGAGACGGCGGGCGGCGCGCGCGTTTGGTTTGGTCGGCACTTGGAGCAGCTCCACGTCGCGCCCGCCGTGGAATACGACATCAGCAGCGCGACCAGCACGGGCCGCAAGCTGAACACCGCTGTCTGCGCCGCGTTCTACGACACCGGCGTGAGCTTCGCGCCCGAGACCGCCAAGCCCGGCACGCGCCTCGAAGTGAAGTATCGCTACACCGGCGTGCCCGCCGCCGAGGCCAAGTCGCTCTTCGACGAATCCAAAATCTACGACGCGCCCACGCTCGACCCGAAGCACCACTACATCTTCGCCGATGAGTGGCCGAAGCTGACCTTCAGCCAGTTCGTGCCGATGAGCGAGACGTGGATTTACGGGCGCACGCCGTTCATGACCGCGCACAACCAGCGCCCAAGCTACGAGCTGGCGAAGAATTGCGGGGCGGGCAGCGGCTTCGCGATGAAGCTCGGCCCGGCGTCGTTCGGCAAAGCGAACTTGGCCAAGGCCGCGCCGCTCGCGAAGGGCCGCTACGTCTTCACCGCGCTGGTGAAGGCGGCGAACATCCACGGCCCCGGAGGTCGCATCGAGCTGACCGCGACGCAGGCGAAGACGAACAAGAAGCTCGCGGAGGCGCGGCACTTCGTCGGCAACGGCACGTTTGATTGGCGGCGGCAGGGCTTCGCCTTCGACGTGCCCGAGGACGCGGGCGCGCTGGAGCTGGCCTTCGGCAACGCGGGCACCGGCGACTTCCTCGTGACCGATGTGGAGTTCCGCCGGCTCGCGGACGGCGAGACGTTGCCCGCTGGCGTGCTCGCGAAGGCGAACGACCAGCCCGCGCCCATCCCCGTCGCGCCTGCCGGAGCCATCGCGGACTACCGGATGCTGGAGGGCAGAGGCCTCGTCGTGCTGAACCACGGCAGCGGTGGCGGCCTCGGCCACCTCGACCTCGCGAACCTTGACTGGGTCACGGACGCCGGCCGCCCCGCGCTGCGCTTCGCGGACAACGCGACCGGGCGGAAGGAATTCCGCTTGGACAGCAGCCTGAACCGCTCCTACCTCAGTCATCCCAGCTACGCGGGCAAGGACACCCTGCCCGTCGCGCTCACCGGTCATCACGGCGGCGGCGCGCCCATTCCCGGCCTCACGCTCGCCGCGTGGGTGAAGCCCGCGCCTGCGATGGGCAGCGCGCACCACGGCGGACGCGGCGACGTCATCGGCTACGGCGCGCGGCGCTTTGTCCTCGGCCTGCACGGACACGCAGCCCCCTATCAACTCGCCGCGCGCATCAACGTGAACGACAGCATCGTCTCCACCGCCAAGCTCGACGCTGACAAGTGGCAGCACGTCGCCATGACCGCCGAGCCAAAGGACAGCCAGTGGCTGGTGCGCCTCTATCTCGACGGCCAGCCCGTGGGCGAAGGCCAGACCAAGAAGTTCCCCGCCGACTCCGCCATCGTCCCATCGCTCATCCTCGGCGCAGAAATCTTCTACTTCCACGACGCCTACTACCGCGGGCTGATTGGGCGGACGCTGGTGTTGCATCGGGCGGTGTCGGCGGGGGAGATTGAGGCGTTGGCGAAGTAATCAAATCTAGAGAGCAGTTCAACACGGATTCTGTCGCATGAGAGCACGATTCCCACTCATACCACTGGCAGTAGCTTCAGTGGTGGTCATTCTCATCGTCGGATACCACCGCCCATATTTCTGGGGGGCAAGGATAGTTGCCGCAGACAGTAGACTCTATGCGTAATAGGTGAAAAGGCGTATGAATGAATTGGCGTTATTTTCAGGTGGTCGCCCGTGCCGTCGTGCGGAGGTTGTGCAAGCCGC
>JBEBFV010000124.1:0-14048 GCA_040081795.1 Limisphaerales bacterium
ACGCCGCCGCCGCCAGCCGCGCCGATACCTCCACGTCGCATTGAACCCTGGTGGGTGAAGCTCGCCATCGTCCTGCTGCTCTGCGGCACGATGCTCTTCGCGACCAGGATCATCCTCGACCGCACGGGAGGCATCGCCGCGAAGTTCCGCCAGCAGCACATCACCGAAACCTTCACCTCTGCGCTGCCGGTTTTGGCGCGCACGCCCGGCGGGGCTTTGGAACTCGCCACCTCCACCTCCACCGAGACGCTCACGCGCACGGACGAGCGCACCATCGCCTGGGACATCTTCTACCTCGGCAAGACCGTCTCAGAGATTTCCGTCCCCGTGACCTACCGCTACCACCTGAACCTCCGCGACCCGTGGAAGCTCGACGTGACCGGCAACACCTGCATCGTCCGCGCGCCCGCCATCCGGCCCAGTCTGCCGCCGGCGATTCACACCGAAGGGATGCAGAAACGCTCCGAGGCCGGTTGGGCGCGCTTCGACACGAAGGAGCAGATGGCCGAACTGGAGCGCAGCCTCACCCCCCGCCTGGCGCGCACCGCGGGCGACCCGCGCCGCCTCGCGCTGGTGCGCGAGGAATGCCGTAAGACTGTCGCTGAGTTCGTCCGCGACTGGCTGCTGCGCGAGGACCACTGGCGCAAAGATCGCTTCACCGCCATCCAGGTCATCTTCGCCGATGAACCCAAGGAAAAGTCACCGCCCCTGGTGACCCTCCGGCTGCCCTGAGCGGTGGCAGGCGGGAAGAATGGGCTTGCAACGTCCGCCGCCTTGCCCGAATGCTACGCGCACGTATTAAACGCACACGTATCAAATCATGAGCCAAGTCCCGCACCTGCCCGCCCTCCGCCTCGGTCGCCCCTACCGCAGCCTCGACCAGTCCGCCGTCAAGGACCACAAGACCGGCGAGGTCCGCGCAGAGGTTTCCACCGTCAACGCCGGAATCATCCGCAAGGACTTGAAGAAGCTGGCCGCCAGCCGCGCCGCGCTGAAGCAGTTCACCTGCGCGCAGCTCATCGAGCTGTCCGCCAAGGCCGGCGACCTGTTCCTAAACGGCACGCTGCCGCTGGGCGACGGCGGCCACACGCAGACCGCGCAGCAATACATCGAGACCCTCAGCAGCACGAGCGGCCTGCCGTGGAACCTCGTCCGCCGCAACATGGACAAAATCCATTTCGCGCTGACGAACCTGAAATTCGTCCTCAACGGCCTCTCGCGCGGCCTCGACCTCGGCATCCTCGACGCCGGCACGGGCGAGCAGTTCGGCACCAAGCTGAGTTACTTCCCCACCTGCCAGGCGCTCGGTCTCGTCATGCCGAGCAACTCGCCGGCGGTCAATTCGCTCTGGCTCCCAGCCATCGCGCTCAAGACGCCGGTGGTCATCAAGCCCGGCAAGGAGGAGCCGTGGACGCCCTTCCGGCTGATTCAGGCGTTCATCGCGGCGGGCGTGCCGGCGGAGGCGTTCGGCTTTTATCCGACCGACCACGAGGGGGCCGGGGAGATTCTCAAGACCACTGGCCGCTCGCTCATCTTCGGTGACAAAAACACGATGGCCCAATACGCCAACAATCCCGCCATCCAGCTCCACGGCCCCGGCTGGAGCAAGTTCCTCATCGGCGAGGACTGCATCGAGAACTGGCGCGACTACATTGATGTCATCGCCGGCGCGATTTCCGACAACGGCGGCCGCTCCTGCATCAACGCCTCCGCCGTCGTCGTGCCGCGCTACGCGGCGGAAATCGCCGACGCGCTGGCGCAGAAGCTCGGCCCCGTCCAGCCCGCACGAGTTGACGACCCGAACGCGCGCCTGTCCGGCTTCGCGAACGCCAAGATGGCTGAGTTCATTGACAGCCAGATTGACGACGGCCTCCAGACGCCCGGCGCGACGGACGTGACCGCCAAGTATCGCAACGGCCCGCGCAAGGTGTTCTTCGAGGGCGGCATCTTCCTGCGCCCGACCATCGTGCAGTGCGACAGCTTCGCGCACCCGCTGGCAAACAAGGAATTCCTCTGCCCCTACGCCAGCGTCGTCACCTGCCCGCAGTCCGAGATGCTGGAGAAAATCGGCTACACCCTCGCCGCCAGCGTGATCACCAAGGACGCGAAGTTCATCGAGGCCGTCACGGACTTCGCGGAGATTGACCGGCTGAACATCGGCCCGGTCTCGACGATGAAGATCTCCTGGGACCAGCCGCACGAGGGCAACATGTTCGAGTTCCTCTGGCAGCGCCGGAGCATTGAACGGGCGTGGTAGCCGTGTCAGGCTGCGCTCATGCACGCCGAAGCCGAACTCCACTTGTCCAAGGCTGACCGCGTGCTCGCGCGCATCATCCGCGACGTGGGGCCATGCACCATCCGACCGCGCCGGAACTGCCCGCCATTCCAATCCCTCGTGCAGGCCGTCGCGCACCAGCAGCTCAACGGCACGGCGGCGCAGACCATTCTCAAGCGATTCATCGCGCTGTTTCCTGGTGAGAAGATTCCGCCGCCCGAGGCCGTCCTCGACGCGCCTGATGAGCGGCTCCGTAGCGCCGGGCTTTCGCGCGCAAAGACAGCGGCCATCAAGGACATCGCCCACAAGACCACCACCGGCCACGTGCCAACTCGTCGCGATGCCGCGCGCCTGAGCGACGAGGAACTGATCGCGCGGCTCACGGAAATTCGCGGTGTCGGGCCGTGGACCGTCGAGATGTTCCTGATCTTCACACTGGGCCGCCGCGATGTTCTGCCCGTGGGCGATTACGGCGTGCGCTGCGGCTTTGCCAAAGCATACGGATGGAAGGAACTGCCCACGCCGAAGGAACTCCTGGCCGAGGGCGAGCGCTGGCGGCCCTACCGTTCCATCGCATCGTGGTATATGTGGCGCGTGCTGGATGCGAAATAGCGTGGCGGGGATAAATCCTTGAACAGCCTGATTTCTCGGCCAGTCTCTAACCGCACATGAGTTCCGCAGGCCACGCTTCTCCCTCCGCCGGGCTGTTCGACTTCGTTCCGCGCACGCGGCTCGTGTTCGGGGCGAACACCGTCGAGCGCGTCGGCGAACTGGCGTCGGAGCTGGGTGGCAAGCGTGTCCTCCTCGTAACCGACCCCGGCATCGTGAAGGCTGGCCATGCCGCGCGCGTGCAGGAGTCGCTCGCGAAGGCGGGCCTGCACGTCAGCCTCTTCGACCGCGCGAAGGAAAACCCAACGACCAAGTGCGTGGACGAGTGCGTGGCGGTCGCGGCCGCGGAGAAAGTGGACTTGCTCGTCGGCCTCGGCGGCGGCAGCTCGATGGATACGGCGAAGGGCTGCAACTTCATCTTCACCAACGGCGGGCGGATGCAGGACTACTGGGGCATGGGCAAGGCGAAGAAGCCAATGCTGCCACTCATCGCGATTCCCACCACCGCCGGCACGGGCAGCGAATGCCAGTCTGCCGCGCTCATCGCGGACGAGCAGACGCATCAGAAGATGGCCTGCCTCGACGCGAAGGCCGCCGCGCGCGTCGCCATCCTCGACCCCGCGCTCACCGTCTCGCAGCCGCATCGGGTGACGGCCTGCACGGGTATTGACGCCATCGCCCACGCCGTCGAAAGCGCCGTGACCACGAAGCGCAACCCGCTCTCGCAGATGTATTCGCGCGAGGCGTTCCGGCTGTGCGTCACTGCGCTGCCTCAGGTGCTCAAGCACCCGAGGGACATCGAGGCACGCGGACGCATGCTGTTGGGCGCGGCCTACGCGGGCATCGCGATTGAGAACTCCATGCTCGGGGCAGCGCACTCGGCCGCGAACCCGCTCACCGCGCACTACAACATCGTCCACGGGCAGGCCGTCGGCATGATGCTGCCGCTGGTCATCCGCTTCAACGCGGAGAATCCCGACGCCCTCCGCACCTACGCGGAACTCGCCTCCGGTCCCGAGCTGGCAACCGTGAAGGGCGGTCTCACTACCGCGCTCGAAGCTTTGCTTGCCCGGCTCGAATCGCTCCTGAACCTCGCCGGCTTCCCGCGCTCGCTCTCCGACTGCGGCGTCGAACCCCCGAAGATCAAGCTGCTCGCCGAGGAGGCCGCGAAGCAGTGGACCGCTGGCTTCAACCCGCGCCGCATCGAGGTGTCAGACTTCGTTGGCCTCTACGAAGCAGCGTTCAACCGCCGCAGTGACGGGGACATGGTTTGAGTAGCAGACGAGGTGACGAGTCTCAGACTGGATTGCCGGCACTTGCATTGATTACGCCTGCATCTGCCACAGTCCGTCTCCCCATGCTCGTGTGTGTCCGGCGTCGCTTCGCTATTCTCTTCTCTCTATCCGCTCTCCTCTCAGCGGAGGGAGCCGCGCCCGCGCCGGAATCTCTCTTCCCCTCCGGCGGCAAACAGGGCGCGACGGTCAGCGTCAACGTCGGCGGCAAACTGGACGGCTGGCCGGTGGCGGCGTGGACAGATCACAGTGGTCTCGTCTTCAAGCCGGCCACGAACAGCGGCACTTACTCGGTGAGCATCGGCGCGGACGTGCCGCCGGGTGCGCATCTGGTTCGCTTCTACAATGGTGACGGGGCGGCGGAGCCGAGACCCTTTGTCGTCGGGCTGCGCGACGAGATTCTGGAAGTCGAGCTGAACGACGATTTCCGCAAGGCGCAGCGGCTTGCGAAATCCGCCGTCGTCGTCAACGGCAGGCTGGAGAAGGCCGGCGACGTGGATTCCTTCGCCATCACGGCGGAACCGGGGAAGTGGATTGTCGCCGCCGTGGATTGCTACGCGTTGGGCAGCTCGGTGGACCCCGTCGTGCAGATCCTCGACGAGCGCGGCGTGCGCGTGGCCTTCAACCACGACACGCACAACCTCGACGCGCTCGCCGCCTGGCAAGCCGAACGCACGGGCACCTACACCGTGCAGGTGTATGGCTTCGCGCACCCTCCCGCTGCGGACGTGTCGGCGAAGGGCAGCGCCGCGTTTGTCTATCGGCTCACGGTCACGACCGGGCCATTCGCGCGCCTCGCGTTCCCCGCCGGAGTGAAGCGTGGCACGAAGTCGCCGGTGAGCCTGCTGGGCTGGAACTTGGACAAGGCAGGCGCGACGCAGGCGGTGGATGCCTCGCACACGCAGGCAGCCGACCAACAGCTCTTCGTGACCGCCGCGCTGACCGGTGACGCGCTCGTGCTGGATGTTGGCGAGACAAACGAGCTGGCCGAGTTGGAGCCGAACGACACGGCCGCGACCGCGCAGCCGGTTGCGTTGCCGGCGACGTTGAACGGTCGCATCGGCAAGCCAGGCGATGTGGACCGCTTCGCCTTCACGGCGAAGAAGAACGAGCGCTTCAACTGGCAGGTGCGCGCTGCCGCGCTGCACTCGTCTCTCGCCGCGCGCATCCGCGTGGAGGATACGAACGGAGTTTCCCTCGTCCAGCAGGAGAGCGGCGATGGCTCCGACCCGAAGCTCGGTTGGAACGCGCCGGCAGACGGGACGTTCGTCGTGGCCATCACCGACATGTATGGCAAGGGCGGCTGGGACCACGTCTATCGCATCGAACACGTCGCGTCGCCACCGCACTTCACGGCGACGATTCCGACGCACGCGTTCTTCGTGGAGAACGGCAAGACGAACGAGATCAAAGTCACCCTCGCACGCAATGAGGGGTTCAAGGAGAAGCTCACCCTCAGCGTGAAGGGCCTGCCTGACGGCGTGACCGCGAGGCCCGCCGCTGTCCCCGACAAGAGCGGCGAGGTGAAGGTGGAACTCATCGCAAGCGCCGACGCGAAGGCTGCAAGCGGGCCGATTGAAATCCTGCTCTCGGCTCCCGAGGTGCGCCCGCCCTTGAGCCGCGCGGCCACGTTCAGCCTGCGCGGCGGCGAGACGCGCGGCGACCGGCTGATCAACGACGGCCACGTCGCGTGGCTCACCGTGGCGAACAAGCCCGCGCCACCACCTCCACCGAAGAAGAAGAAGGGTTAGAGCTGGCTACTGGGTTAGGGATTCCTTCCGGCTCCAAACCCCGGCTTGCCTGCCGTCCGCGCCGGCCTACAGTGCCGCCATGCGTATCCTGCTTGCCATTGGTGTGATTTGCCTCGCGGCGCTGTCGGTTCCCGCCCAGCAACCACAGGCCAGGTCAGCCGACTCACTGGTGCGGTTACAAATCGAGCTGAAGCAGGTTAGCTTTCTCACCGGCGAGGCGATTGAAATCGAGCTTCGGCTGCTCAACAACTCGGGCGCGCCGCTGACCTTCCGCCCGGAGGATGGCTGGCTGGAGTTCACCGTCTGGAGCATGGTCAAGCCAACGGGCGAGGGCAACCCGGTGGGCCGGCTCAAGCCGTTGGTGGTCGAGGAAACATTCACGGTGAAGCACACGGACGCGGCCCGGACTGTGGTGAACCTGACGCCGGGTTTCGACCTTCGTCGGACGGGGCTTTACAGGGTCAGCGCTTCGATCAATTACCGGGGCGCGCCAGCGCCAGTCACGGCGGAGTCGGTCACGTTCAATGTGGTGTCGGGGTTCAAACTGGCGGAGCACGTGTTCGGCCTGCCGCGTAGGGACTCAGACGACGCGCCCGAGGCGCGGAAGTATTCTCTTCAGCAATTGACGCTCACGCAGCCGCGGGAGATGCGCCTCTACCTGGCCGTGACGGATGTGTCGGAGGAGACGATGTTCCGGCAACTGAAGCTGGGCCGGATGGCGGGGAGCAACAAGCCGCCGACCCGGCTGGACCGCCTGAGCAATCTTCATGTGCTTCATCAAACGGAGAACGGACGGCATTTTGTCCACAGTGTCGTGAGTCCGCGTGGCGACCTGCTCGTGCGCGAGACGTATGAATCGCTTGGCTCACAGCCGACGCTTGTGTTGGACGACGATGGCGTGGTCACTGTCAAAGGCGGCATCCGCCGGACGCGGGCCGATGACATTCTGCCCGCGAAGCTGCAGTTGCCGCCCGGCGAACTGCGGGCGAAGCCTTGAGGGTGGCCACCGTGGTCCCGCCGGTCAGGGATTCACAGGCAGGTTGTTCGTTTTCCGATGCTCTGCGTGGCCGTCGAAGAAGTTGTAGTTGCGGCCCCCGTTGTGTGGTGGTGGGACGTTGTTCCCCAGATACAAGGTCGTGCTTCCCGTGTTGGCCGCGTTGTAGTTGATGCCGTCAATGTCGCTGATCATCCAGATGGCGGAAGGCGAGGAGACATCCAGCCCGTTGGCGGCCGTTGTTCCGGCGGAGCTGAGTAGCGCCAGGCGCTTTGTAGGCTGCACGGGAGAGCTGTTTGGGTCTCCGAAGAGGAGGGCTGGAACGGTCGCGGTGGCGGCGGCTCCGCGGTTGTTGAGCACGAACGAGAGCCGGGCGGGGCTGAGGGCGCTCCCTGCAATGACATACTCCATCGCCTGGCGGTTGCCGGGGCAGGACCAGACCGTGTTGTTGGTGTTGCCGGAGCCGAGGTAACGTCCGAGATGCGCCGGATTGCTCAAGTAAAGTGCGCTGGGATTTGCGCCAGGATGTCGGATGCCACGAAGCGCCGGGCCGGGGAGAAATCCGTCCGAATCCTCAGAATAGAGCGTGATCGCGAGCCCTATCTGCCTGTGGTGGTTGAGGCACTTGGTGGCCCCAGCCTTTTCCTTTGCCTTCGCCAGCGCCGGCAAGAGCATCCCTGCGAGGATTGCGATGACGGCAATCACGACAAGGAGTTCAATGAGGGTGAATCCGGTGAAGGTGTGGCCGGGCTTGGGAGCAGCGGCAGGGCGCAGTTTCATCGGGTGAAACACTAGGCGCACGGAGCCAGCCAGCGAAAGCGCTTTTGTCCGCGCATCATGCGCGGGCCTGCGGCCAGTCGTCCAACGTCGGCCGCCGAATCCACCCTTGCAGTTTGGCGCTTCGTTCCTAGACTCGCGCTCCCGCCGGCGGCAGGCCGGCGGCTTGATGAGCGAGCGCCGGATTTTCTACTTCGACAACAACGCCACCACGCGGGTCGCCCCCGAGGTCTTGGCGGCGATGACGCCGTTCTTCACCGAGCGCTGGGGCAACGCTTCGAGCGCCTACTCCTTTGGCAATCAGGTGGTGAAGGATCTGGACCTCGCCCGCGAGCAGGTGGCCGCGCTCATCGGTGCGGACCCGCGGGAAATCGTCTTCACCAGTTGCGGCACGGAGGCGAACAACACGGCGATTCACAGCGCGCTGGTCACACAGCCCGGCAAGCGCCACGTGCTCACCACGGCGGTCGAGCACTCGGCGAACATCAAGTTTGGCGAGTATCTCAGGCGTCGCGGCTACGAGGTGACTTTCCTGCCGGTCGAGTCGGATGGCTCGCTTGACTTGCACCTGCTGGAGAAGTCCATCCGGCCTGACACGGCAATCGTCTCCGTCATGTGGGCGAACAACGAGACGGGCGTGCTCTTCCCCTTGGAGGAGATCGCCGCCATCTGCCGCAGTCGCGGCGTGCTCTATCACACCGACGCCGTCCAGGTGCCGGGCAAGCTGAAGGTGGACGTGGACGCGCTGGGCGTGGACTTCCTCTCGCTCTCCGCCCACAAGCTGCACGCGCCAAAGGGTGTCGGCCTGCTCTACTGCCGATACACCGCGCCGTATCACTCGTATCTCATCGGCGGCGGCCAGGAGAAGGGCCGGCGCGGCGGGACTGAGAACGTGCCTTACATCGTCGGCTTCGGCCGTGCGGCGGAACTGGCGCTGGCTTGGATCCACGACGAGAACACCCGCATCCGCGCGCTGCGCGACCGGCTGGAGCAGACGATTCTCGCGACGATCCGCGACACTTGCCGCAATGGCGGCCGCGACGCACGCCTGCCGAACACGAGCAACCTCAGTTTCGGCGGGTGCGAAGGCGAGGGCATCCTGCTGCTGCTGGACCGTGAAGGCATTTGCGCCTCCAGCGGGTCGGCCTGCACCACCGGCTCGCTGGCGCCCAGCCATGTGCTGACGGCAATGGGCCTCACCCCCGCCCGCGCGAAAAGCTCCGTGCGGTTCAGTCTCGGCATCTACAGCACCGCCGAGGAAGTGGACTATCTGCTGGAGAAGTTGCCCCCCATCATCGCCCGTCTGCGCGGCGCGGCGCCAGTGGAAACACAGTCCGTGAGGACTGTGCCGGCAAGTTCCCTTCCTACGCCAGTCGCGGCCTGAGCGCCGGGGGGGCGTCCCTGCAGATTCGCTTTCCAGCAAGTGCTTGCCGTTCCGGGTCGTGAATGTTTAATCTCTCCACGTCGCCGCCATCACGGCTCTACGGACCAGTCGGGTGAGGTTGGCGGGGCGACGATTGGGCAGCGACCGGCGATCACATGCGAGTCATCTACAGCTATCAGGGCAAAGAAGAAGTCCGCACTTTCGAGCGCGGCGAGATTCTCATCGGCCGCCTCAGCCCGTTGAGCGCGCCGGACTTGGACTTTGGGGCTGATCCAACAGTTTCGCGCAAGCACTGCCGCATCAAGGTGTCCGACGGGGAAGTCTGGATCGAGGATCTCCGCAGCACCAACGGCACGGTCGTGGATGGCGAGTATATCGAGAGCACCCAAGTCACATCCGACAGCGTGGTCCGCACCGGAGAGACGAGCCTGCGCATCGAGTTTGCCCCGCCTCCAGCCGCGCCGGCTTCGGCAGCCAAACCGGCCCAGGCCAGGCCGGCCCAGCCAAAGCCAGCCGCGCCCGCGCCCGCGCCCGCGCCTGACAACAACATGATGATTCCGTCGGTCAACACCATGGCTCCCAAGGCGGTGGCGACCCCGGCTCCCAGCCCCGGGCCGATGGGCATCCTGCCTCCGAAATCCGGAGTTCTGCCCCCTGGAACTCCGTCCGCGTCCAAGCCATCGCCTGCGGCTCCTGCTGTGCCCGAGGCACCAAAAGTTTCCGTGGTGCCGAAGCCTGCTGCGCCTCCCGCGCCGGCCCCGGCTCCGCAGCCTGCCACCCCAGCGCCCGCGCCCGCACCCGCTCCGGTTTCACCGTCGGCCGCAGCAACTGCCGACACGGCTGCCGATGCCGACTTCAAGCGCCGGCTCGCCAGCCTTTATCAGGTGCCGCTTACATTCACGCCGGAGATGCGGTTGCAGGACATGCTGCAAGCCATCTTGGAGCGTGTCCTCACCCTTGTCCCCGGAGCCAGGCGTGGCGCGCTGATGCTGCACAACCCCGACACCGGGCGTGTGCAGGTGAGCGCGAGCATCCCGCAGGGCGAGGTGGTGGTGAGCGAGTCTCTCGCGCGCCGTGTGATGGACGAGGCCCACGGCTTCATCCTGCAGCGCAGCAACGAATCAGCCGCGCTGGACGCCCGGCTCGTCACAGTCGAGACCGGCATGTATGCGCCGATGCTGCTCAAGGAAAAGCCCCTCGGCGCGATCTATCTGGACGACCCGCAGCGCAGCGAGTCCTTCAGCGAGGACGACATGCAGTTCCTTCTCGCCGTCGCGCACTACGTCGCGGTGATCATCTTCAACCATGAGTTGCAGTCCGGCCTGCTGCACAACGCGACGCTGCTCGATCGCATCTCGGTCAAGTTCCCGCCCCGCGTGCAGGAGCGCCTGCTGGAAAGCGTCCGCCAGGAACGCCTGCTGGCCGGCCTCCAGAAGTCCGAGCTGCCAGTGCTCTTCGCCGACCTCCGGGGCTTCGCCACCGTCGCCGGCCTCGCACCCGCTGAGGCGGCCGCGATGTTCGCCGACTACCATGGTGCGGTGCTGGATGCCGTGTTCCGCTACGACGGCACGCTGGTCAAGTCCGGCGGTGAGGAGATCGTCGCGGTGTTCGGCTCGCCTGAGGCGGACTTGCAGCACAGCGAAAAAGCGGTCTGTGCCGCCGTCGCGATGGAGGCCGCCGTCAAGGAGATCAACGCCCGCCGCACCGCCCAGAGCGACCCCATGTGGCAACTGGCTGCCGGCGTCCACATCGGCGAGGTCATGCACGGCTTCGTCGGCTCGGCCGGGCGCATGGAGTTCGTCGCCCTCGGTGCTGGCGTCACGCGCGCCGGACACTACTGCAAGGGCGCTCACGACGGCGAAGTCCTCATCGGCCCGGAAGTCTATCAAAAGGTCTTCAAGATCATCGAGGCCGACCGCGCCACCGTCTCGCACAAGGAATTCGGCGAGTTCCACTGCTACCGCGTCAAGAGTCTCAAGGGCGGCAAGCCGGCGTGAGCCAGTTTTCAGTTTTTCAGTGTTCGGTCGGCCACGGCACGCACGATGGCAACTGTTCCCGACTGGACACTGAACACTGATTACTGATCACTTCTCTTCTATGATCCACGTCGGCATCGGCTACGATGTTCACCAGCTCGTCGGGGGCCGCAAGCTCATCCTCGGCGGCGTGGACATCCCCCACACGAAGGGTCTCGACGGCCATTCCGACGCCGACGCCCTGATGCACGCCATCACCGACGCGGTGCTCGGCGCGATCGGCGAGGGCGACATCGGCCAGTTCTTCCCCAACACGGACCCGCGCTGGAAAGGCGCTCCCAGCCGCATCTTCCTCGAAGAAGCCGCGCGGCAAGTCACCTTGCGCCAGGGCCGCCTCATCAACGTGGACGCCACCCTCATCGCCCAGGCCCCCAAGCTCATGCCCCACGTCCAGGCCATGAAGGCCAAAATTGCCGCCGCCCTCGGCCTCGATCCGAGGAAGGTCGGCATCAAGGCCACGACCAACGAGACCATGGGTTTCATCGGCCGCGAAGAAGGCATCGCCGCGATGGCCGTGGCGAGTGTGGATTTGCCAGAGTGAAAACGACCAGAAGTCAGAAGTAATTAGTGCTTAGTAATTAGTTCGCGCTGCGACCGAGCCAGCCCACGCCAACCAATCACTAATTACTAATCACTTTCCGAACATGGCCATCAAATCTGAAGTCGGCTGGACTCGCAAAAACGAGGACGGCACCAAGCTGGAAGTCTCCGCGCGCCGCTTCGGAGGCGAGTGGCTATTCTTCCACCAGCTCAGGCGCGCCGAGGACTGGCTGCCCATCAAGAATCCGCCGCTCGAAGACTGGCTCGAACTCCTCGACTCCGTCCGCCGCCGCATCAACCGCCGGCTCCTCACCCCCGACGAGGAGACCCGCGTGAAGAAGATGATTTACGACCGATTCCCCGGCACGGCGCTCGACTGAGCGCCGTCGGTCTGGGGCCATGCTTCATACCTAATTCTTCATGCCGCCCCTGATCCTCGTCACTCCTTGCCAGCAGGCCGCCGGCACCGAGTTTGCCGACGCCTCGATCAGCCTCTCGAACCGCTACACGCAGGCCATCAACGACGCGGGCGGGATGCCGCTCGTCCTCCCCGTCACCGCCACGCGCGACCAGATCGCCGAGCTGGTCCGTCGAGCCGATGGCGTGTTGCTCACCGGCGGCGAAGACATCGAACTCAAGCACTACGCGCCCGACACCCCGCCCGAACTCGCGGCCACCATCAAGGACGTGGAGCCCGAGCGCGACGTGATCGAGTTCGCGCTCGTGGACGAAGTCTTCCGCCAGCGCAAGCCGTTCCTCTGCATCTGCCGCGGCCATCAGATGCTCAACGTCGCCCTCGGCGGAACGCTCTTCGTGGACATCCCCGCACAGCTCCCCGGGGCGCTGTCGCACAAGCAAGTCGAGCGGAAGTTCGAGCTGGTTCATGAAGTGGCCCTCGCGCCGGATTCGCAGATCGCCGCCATCCTCGGCACCACGCACACCGGCACAAACACCACGCACCACCAGGCCATCGCACGTGTCGCCGACGCGCTCCGCGTCACCGGCACCACCACCGACGGCGTCATCGAGACGATGGAATTGAAGGACAAGTCACAACTCCCGTTCCTCCAATCCGTCCAGTTCCACCCCGAGCGCCTCTACGATCGCTACCCGCATTTCGCCGAACTCTTTCGCGCCTTCATCCGCGCCAGTGCGGGCAAGTAATCCGTGCTCTACTTCGACCACAACGCCACCTCGCCGCTGCATCCCGCCGCACGGCAAGCGTGGCTGGACGCGACGGAGCGCTTCATCGGCAATCCATCGAGCCTCCACCGCGTCGGGGCGCGCGCGGACGCCGCCTTGAGCGAAGCGCGGGAGAAACTCGCCCACATCCTCGGCTGCGACGCCCTTGATCTAGTCTTCACCTCAGGCGCAACCGAGTCTGCCAACACCGTCTTCCACCACGCCGCGCGCACGCTCGCCCCCGACGCCGAGGTCTGGCTCTCCGCCATTGAGCATCCGAGCGTCACCGAAGCCGCGCGCCACCACTTCCCGAAGCGCCACCGCCTCATCCCCGTCACCCGCGCCGGGCTCGTGGACCTCGCGTGGCTCCGCGCCCAACTCCGTAGCCGCCGAGGTAAGGAGGCGGATCGCCCGCACTCGAAACGTCCGCCTCCTCTCCTCGGCGGCTACCCCGGCCTCATCGCGGTCATGGCCGTGAACAACGAGACTGGCGTCATCCAGCCGTGGCGCGAAGTCCTCGATCTCTGCCGCGACCACGGCATCCCCTTCTTCTGCGACGCCGTGCAAGCCCTTGGCAAGCTCCGCGCCGCCGGCCTTGGCGAATGCGATTGGGTCAGCGGCAGCGCGCACAAGTTCGGCGGTCCGCGCGGCGTGGGCTTTCTGAAATGCCCGGCGCAAGGCCGCGTTGAACCGCTGCTGCGCGGTGGCTCACAGGAAGAAGGCCGCCGCGCCGGAACAGAGAACGTCCCCGGAGTCCTCGCAATGGTCGCCGCCCTCGAAGCTCGTGAGCAGGCTAGGAGTGGCGCGCGTGTTGCCTCACGCATCAAGTTCGCTCGCCAGCTTCTGGAAGCTCTTCCCGGAGCCGAGATCGTCGCCGCCAAATCCCCGCGCGTCTGGAACACGATCCTCGCCCTCATGCCCGAAGCTGACTGCCGCACCCGCTGGGTCGTGAAGCTCGACAAGCTCGGCGTCGCCGTCTCCAGCGGTTCCGCGTGCGCCAGCGGAAAGGAGGAGCCTAGCCCCGTCCTCACCGCGATGGGCTACTCACCCGCCCAGGCCGCACGCGCGCTGCGTTTCAGCGCCGGCTGGGAAACGACCGAGGTCGACTGGCAGCTACTCCTCGACGCCCTCGTGCAAGCCCACAGTGAGATGCAGCCCATGCGCCGTAGTCGCAGGCTTTAGCCTGCGCTTCAATCTGTAGCGGCGGT
>JBEBFV010000125.1:0-14040 GCA_040081795.1 Limisphaerales bacterium
GCGCCCAAGCCGGCGGAATCGGCTGAGACGACGGCGGCCTGATCCAATCCTCGTGGCGGCAGTCTGTCGCCGCCGAGCTTTGCGGCCCTGTCCGGCGATTCCTCCGACGCTCATGGAGCGCCGCTGCAATTTGAGCACAGGCGGTTACGCCTTCACTCCCTGCATGATGATGGACTCGAAGACGTTCACCTCGTCGCCGACGATCTTCTGGTGCGACTCGATCCGGGTGAAGTTCGGGTCATCGCTTTGCATCGGCTGCCAGCGCTTGATGTCCGTGAATCCCGCCGTGCGCAGCGCCAGCTCCAGCGTCTCCGCGTCGTAAACGAAGAAGTGGCCGAAGTCCCAGAAGAAGTTGTTGATGACGAAGCCGGGCCGGTAGCCGATGGCGTGCGGGATGTGCTTGTCCGTCGAGAGCTTGAGATATTGCTCCTTGATCGGCGTGCGCGGCGGATCCAGCAGGCTGGTGATGCTGGCGAGGTTCGGCGTCGAGATGCGGATCTTCCCGCCGGGCTTCAGGATGCGGTGCGACTCCTTGAGCATCGTCTGCGCGTCCGGCCACCAGATGTGCTCGATCATGTGCTCGCTGAACACGTGGTCGAACGAGGCGTCGGGAAACGGAAACCGCCGCGTGGCGTTGAGGTAAAGCTGGCCGGGCTGCCGCGTGTAGGGGTTGAAGTCCACGTTCAGCCAGCCATCCAGCATGTTGTAGCCCGCGCCGATCTGGAGCTTCCGCACCGGATGCGTGTCGAGATACTCGCGGATGTCGCCCGCGCGCCCGATGCTCCAGAGCGCCCGCCTCACGTCGAAGGGAATCTGCCGCAGCGCCTTGATGACGCCCACGAGGGCGAAGGATTGTTTGAGGAGGTCGCGCATCGCGGCGAATCCTTGGGACTACGCCGCGCCGCGTAAAGCGAAATTCAGCGCGGCAGGTGGAGGAAGAGGTAAAGCCAGTTCAAGGCGAGGGCGGCGGCGAGCAGCCAGCGCCTCGGCGCGCTGGCGAACGCGCTGCCGACCCGCTCAGGCAGGCCGGCGCCACCACGCCCCCGCGCCAGCGCGACCAATAGCAGCACAAACATCACGCACGCGCCGGCGCTGACCAGCGGGTTCCAGCGCAATGCCTGCGCAAAATCCAGGCTGGCCAGCGCGCCAAACGCGCGTGTGCTGCCGCAGAAGGGGCAAGGCACTCCGGTCATCTCCCGCAGCAGGCAGCCCGGCAGGGGAAGACCGAAAAACATGGCCCCCCGCGCCGCGACAGCGCCGCCGGCCACCACCAGCAGCCAGCGCAGCGACTCCGTGCGTCCGGTCTCGGCGGCGGGCAGCGGCGGCGGGATCTCTTCAACGGCCTTCATGGCGCTTCGCCTCTTGAACAATCAGCAGGCTCGTTAGGAACGCCCAGCCCAGGGCCAGCACGAAGAGACCGATGCCACCCAGCCCGATGAGCAGGAATTTCAGATAGCCCGGCGGCAGCGCACCTTCGTTGTCGTAGATGACGAGGATGGGCAGCTTCCCGGCGCGCGCCCACTCCGCGAGGAACCACGCGCCCCACGCCAGCGAGATTAGAAAACCGCCCGCCGCCAGCGTGGCTTGCAGCGCGCCGCTGACGCGCCACCCGGCACGCCACGAGCCGATGCCGGGCAACGCCAGATTGCTCCACAGGCAGGTCATCGCGTCATCCCGGCTGGGAGGCTCCGGCGGCAGTTCGGGAGGCAACGCGCTCATGGCCGTGTGGCTCGCTCAACCCCCGGCCAGTTCGGTCAGCTTCGCGGCGGCGTGCCCGCTGTCCAACAACTCGGCTGCAAGCAACCAGCCCTCGGTCAGCGACTTCGTCCGGCCCGCGAGAAACATCGCCGCGCCCGCGTTGAGCAGCACGGCGTCGCGCTTCGGGCCGCGCTCGCGACCATCCAGCACGCGTCGGACAATCTCCCCATTCGCCGCCCTGTCGCCGCCCGCGAGGTCGGCCAGCGTCGCCGGCTGAAATGGAAAATCCTTCTCCGAAAGCTTCGTCACCGAAAAGCCACGGTCATGGTAAAACTCCGCGATCGTCGTCTCGCCCAGCGTGGACAGCTCGTCAAGAAACGCCGGCCCAGCAGAACCCGGAACCTCGCCGCACACGACCATGCCGCGTCGAACGCCCAGGCTTTGGAGCACCTTCGCCATCGGCTCGCAAAGCTCCGGACGCGGCACGCCGATGAGCTGCGCGCTGGGCCGCGCGGGGTTCAGCAGCGGTCCGAGGAAGTTGAAGATCGTGCGCTGCCCGCGCTCGGCGCAGAGCTTGCGCGCGGGGCCGATGTGCTTGAATGCCGGGTGAAACTTCGGCGCAAAGAGGAAGGCAAAGTTGTGCTGCTTCAAGGAGGTCGCGACCTGCTCCGACGTCAGTTCCACCGGCACGCCGAGCGCCTCCAGCACGTCCGCGCTGCCCGACTGCGAGGTGATGGCGCGGTTGCCGTGCTTGGCGACGGTCACGCCCGCCGCCGCGCAGACCAGCGCGACTGTGGTGGAGATGTTGAAGGTGTTCAGCCTGTCGCCGCCCGTGCCGCACACGTCGAGGATTTCGCGGGAGCGCGTGTCCGCGTCGAGCGGCACGGGCACGGAGCGGTCGCGCAGCTCGCGGGCGAACGCGGCGATTTCCTCTGTCGTCTCGCCCTTCCTCGCCAGCGCGGTGAGGAAGCCGGCCTTCGCCTCGACAGCGAAGCCTTTCTCCACTAGCGCTGCGACTGCGGCGATCACCTGCGGCGCACCGAGCGCGACGCCGGCTTCAAGCTGCCGGATGAAGTCGTTGAGCATGGCGCGAGTGTAGGCGGAACAGCGGGTGTTCAAAGTCGAAACTCCCGACACGGACAGTTGAAAGCATTCAGGCAACCCGCTACAACCGGCGCGTGAACTCAAAGCTACTCCTCTCCTGCCTGCTGGCTGCGTTGCCAGCAGTCGCCGCCGACAACGCCCCGCCCGCCACAGCCGCGCGGCTGATCGAGCATCGCAAAATCTGGGACGCCGCGCCGCACAACGCGTTCACCGACCTCGTGCGATTCAAGGACCGCTGGTATTGCGTCTTCCGCGAAGGCAACGGCCACGTCTCTCCCGATGGCGCGGTGCGCGTGCTGACCAGCGACAGCGGCTATTGGTGGGAGTCCGCCGCGCGCATCGAGATGCCGGGCTTTGATCTGCGTGACCCGAAAATCTCCGTCATGCCCGGCACGCCGCGCTTGATGATCCTTGGCGGCGCGACGGTGCGCGAGGGCAACAAGCCGGCGACCGAGAGCCAGTCCTTCGTCGCGCTCTCCGATGACGGCAAGAAGTGGGGCAAGGTCTTCTGGGTCGGACCGACGAACCAGTGGCTCTGGCGCGTGACGTGGCATCGCAACAACGGCCTTGGCGTGGCGTATGACGTGTCGCCCGAGAGCCGCACCGCCAAGAAATACGGGACCACGCTGCTGCTCACCAAGAACGGCGTGGACTACGACACGCTGGTGGAAAACCTCTACACTGAGAACGGCCCAACCGAGGCCACGCTGCGCGGCGGAACGGATGGCACGCTCTATTGCCTTCAGCGCCGCGATGGCAAGCCGTCGAACACAGCAGTGCTGGGCACCAGCAAACTTCCCTACGACATGTGGGAGTGGAAGGACCTCGGAAAATACTTCGGCGGGCCAAACTTCATCCAGATTCCGGACGGGCGCTGGATCGCCGTGGGCCGCCTGCAAAACCACGGGCCTGACAGGAAGACGAAGACGGTTGTCTGCGAACTGGACGTGGCCAAGGGCGAACTCACGCCACTGCTCGACCTGCCCAGCGGCGGTGACAGCAGCTATCCCGGCCTCGTCTGGCACGAGAATCTCCTCTGGGTCAGCTACTACTCCTCGCACGAGGGCAAGACCGCCATCTACCTCGCGCGCGTGAAGCTCTGAGCAGAGGCGATGCAGTGCGACGCGGAATTATCACTTCAACGCAAAGACGCAGAGGACGCAAAGATGCGCAGAGGGACGGCAGGTGAAAGGCATCAAATGAGAGGAGCAATGGTTCGAAAACTCTGCGTTCTCCGCGCCTCTGCGTTAAGGGGAATGCCAACTCCAACTGCTTCGTCCGAGCTGGCCTTCACCACACGCGCGCCCAGATCACCTTGAGGTAACGGCTCTCCGGGCAGTTCGCCATCACCGGATGGTCCGCGCCCGCGCCGGTGCGGTCGAGGAATTGCAGCCGCTTGCCGAGCCGATACGCCGCGCGCGTGACGAGCGCCTCGAAGCCCTCCATGTCAATCATCCCGGAGCACGAGCACGTCACCAGCAGCCCGCCCGGCTCCAGCACGTTCATGCCCATGCCGTTCAAGTCCTCGTATTTTCGCCTGCCCTCGATTTCATCCTCGCCGCTGAAGATGAACTTGGGCGGGTCGAGAATCACCACTGGCCAGCGCGTGTTGTTGCGCTGCATCTGCCGCGCGAAGCTGAACGCGTCACAATGCACCCACTCGATGCGCGCCTGGTTCAGGTTCGCGTTGCGCTTCGCCTGCTCGATGGCCTTCTCGTCGAGGTCCACGCCCGTGACCTCCTCCGCGCCGCCGAGCACCTTCGCCGCGAGCGCGAAGCCGCCGGTGTAGCAGCAGCAGTCCAGCACGCGCTTGCTTTTCACGAACGCCGCTAGCTTGCGGCGGTTCTCGCGCTGGTCGCAGAAGAAACCCGTCTTGTGCCCGGAGGCGAAATCCACCTCGTAGCGCACGCCGTGTTCGCGAATCTTCACCGAGCGCACGTCGTTCGCCCCGGCGAAACGAATGCCCTCAACACGCGCGATGAAATCGTCCACCGAGATGACCTGCCGCTTCGTGCCGAGCCGCTCGTGGATGACGGGCAGCAACCGCCCGAGCCGCTGGAAAATGCCGAGGCTGTGGACCTCCACGCTCAACGTGTCGCCAAAGCGGTCCACGACCAGGCCGCTTAAGCCGTCACCGTCAGAGGAGACCACGCGGTAGGCATCCGTGCCCGCGTCGAGCGCGAGCAGGTTCTGCCGCAAGTCCAGCGCCTCACCCAGACGCGTCTCGAACAACTCCTCGCCCACGGCAGCCTCGCCGTGATGCAGCACGCGCAGCGGCACGCGCGCCTTGGGATTCCACAGCCCGCTGCCGAAAGGCCGGCCGTCCTTGGCATACACGGCCACGAGATCGCCCGGCTTCGCGTCCGGCGACGCCCCGGCAATCATCGCCGGATAGATCATGGGCGAGTTGGAAATGTATTTGAGCTGCACCCACGGCGTGGGCCACGTCGTTCCGGCGGGTGGCCCGACGCGACGGCGTTCCTCCCGTGGCTCCGGCGGGCTGCTGGGGCCGGGCGGCGGACCGGAGGCAAAGCTCTTTGGCCGCGCGAAGTCATCGCGCTGCGGACGCTCGCGAAAGTCCCGGCGCTCCCGGAACTCGGGGCGCTGCGGACGCGGTGCGCGACGCGGAAGCGACTGAAACTCGCCCGGACGCGGGCGCGGAGAAGAATCATCCATGCGGGACGAGGCTTACGGTGGCCGGGCGGGAAGGCAACTACTTTGGATTGCCACGCTCTTGTCTGCGGTGTCAGGAAGGCGGCGGGTTAAGAGGGGCGATTTCCTTCAGGATTTCCTCGCGCATCTCGTCCAGCTTGACCCCGAAGCCCGCCAGACCTTTTGCCGCCGGACATTCCTTTTCACGCAACAGGCCCAAGAGGATGTGCTCAGTGCCGATGTAAGTGTGATGAAGCGAACGGGCCTCCTGTCGGGCATGACCCAGAATCGTTTTGACCGAATCCGTGTAGGGAACCGTTGCATTCGGCTCCCAGCCAGCCGCAGGACCACCGAGCTTCTCAACCTCACCTCGGAGCGATTCGAGCCCAAGCCCGGACTGCTGGAGCACGTTGACTGCGACACCGCTTCCAAGTCGAAGCAGCCCCAACAGCAGATGCTCGGTGCCGACGTAATTGTGATGGAGCCGGTCCGCCTCCTTCCTCGCCAGCGCCAGCACCTGACACGCCCGGGGAGTGAAGCTGCCAAAGCCGGCCTCAAAGGTGTGGGCAGGCCCAAACCAACCGCGAATCTTGTCCAAGAAGCTCATCACTGTGCCCGCCATTGGGACTCCACGTCAGTCAAACGGAGGTGCGTTGGTGTTGGCTTACGGCGGGCGGAGCGGGAAGGCAACTGATTTGCACAGTCCTACTTCAACACCCCGCAGGCCTTCATCGTGGCCTTGAGCGTCTCGCGGTTCTTCGCGCTCATGCAGACGAGGGGCAGCCGGTAGTGCTCCTCGATGACGCCCTGCATCGCCAGCGCGGCCTTGACCGGGATGGGGTTGGTCTCGATGAAGAGGTCCTTGAATAGCGGGTAGAACTTCGCGTGCAGCTTGAGCGCGGCCTCGGGGCGGCCCGAGCGGAAGTAGTCCACCATGTGGCTGACCTCGCGCGGGATGACGTTGCTGGCGACGCTGATCACACCCTCGGCTCCGACGCTCATGAAGGGCAGCGTGAGGGAGTCGTCGCCGCAAAGGATGTTGAAGTGCTTGCCCAACGCCTGACGGAGCTGGCTGACGCGGTCGCAGGAGCCGCCCGCCTCCTTGATGGCGACGATGTTCGGGCACTGGCCGGCGAGGCGCTTGACGGTGTCCACGGCGATCTCGATGCCGCAGCGGCCGGGGATGCTGTAGAGGATGAGCGGCAGCTCGGTTGCCTTCGCGATGGCCTTGAAATGCTGGAAGAGGCCCTCCTGCGTGGGCTTGTTGTAATACGGCGCGACCTGGAGCGAGGCGTCCGCGCCAACTTCCTCGGCGGCCTTGGTGAGGTAGATGGCCTCGGTGGTGGAGTTGCCACCCGTGCCGGCGATGACCTTGCAGCGGCCGGCGACGAACCTCACGGCCAGCTCGATGACGCGGATGTGCTCCTCGTAGTCGAGCGTGGGGGACTCGCCGGTGGTGCCGACGGGGACGATGCCGTCCACGCCACCCTTGATCTGGGCCTTGATGACGCGTTCTAGTGCGACTTCGTCGAGTTGACCGCTCGATCTAAGGGGGGTGACGATTGCGGTGTAGGTTCCGGTGAACATGGAAAAGCCAGATTATTTGATCGCGCCGATGAGCAGGTTTCGCGCGGCGAACAGACTGCGCAGTTCCTCTAAAGCCCGGCCGGCTGACTCGCCATCCTCATATTCGAACTCATGCACTTCCTCGCCCACCGCCACGTAGAACGTGGCGTCCTCGACGTAGGCGCTTTCCACGAAGGCGAGGTTGAGCAAGGTGCTTTGCAGTTCGATGAACAAGGGCACGGTCATAAACGGGCGCACACTCTGGGGAAACGCAATGGTTTGGCGAGTCAGATTTTTTCCGGTGAAGTCGGGTGAGTTTCCCGTTGACCCGCGCGGAAGTGATTCACTAAGCTGCGCGCGCAATCCGATTCACCAGCAGAAACACTATGAGCACATACGTCCCCATGATTAGTTCGGGCGTCGCCGGCCCCCTCGGCGCGCTTCACCTCCCCCGCCTTTGGCTGAAGGTTTCCCTCGAGGCCGCCGGCAAGCTCGCCGCCGGCTATCCCGGCATCGGCAAGGGCTACGACCAGATGACCTGCGATGCTCTCGGCCTTGATGCCGAAGCGGTCAAGGCGTTCATCAGTGGCACCAAGCCGACGTATCCCGCCTTTGAGGCGTGGGTCCGCAAGAACGGCAAGAAGCTCACCAAGTCAGACATCCACCGCCACAATCTCGCCATCCTCGGCTACTGCCACGACGACGGAACCCGCAAGGGCATCCTCACCGCCAGCGGCCTCGCCGACGACGGCAGCACCCTGCCCGGCGCGGTGGACCTGAACAACCTCGACGACTGGTTCGAGTTCCACACGGCGGTCCTGAAGTAACCCGACTCTCAACTTAACAACGCGCCAGCCGGTGAAGGAAACTTCACCGGCTGGTTTGCTTGTGACGAGGACTCTCTTGTCCCCGATCCGGAAGCCAAAATCATCAGCACCTTCCGATATGCTCATACTCCGAAGGAATACTGACCTTGGAGGGAGGACTGCGGGACAAGAGTGTCCCACTTACGCCAGCAGCCCGCGCAAGACCTCGCCATGCACGTCCGTAAGCCGAAACTCCCGACCCTGATATTTAAACGTCAGCCGCTCGTGGTCGAGGCCGAGGAGGTGGAGCACCGTCGCGTTGAGGTCGTGGACGTGGACGGGATTTTCCGCCGGGCTGAAGCCGAAGTCGTCGGTGCGCCCGTAGGTGATGCCGCCTTTGATGCCGCCGCCAGCGAGCCACATCGTGTAGGCGTCCTTGTGATGGTCGCGACCGCCGTTCGTGAGCTTGCCATTGCCATCCATGCCTTGATGCAACGGCGTGCGGCCAAATTCTGCGCCCCAAATGACCAGCGTGTCGTCGAGCAGGCCGCGCGTCTTGAGGTCCGTGATGAGGCCGGCCATGCCTTGGTCCACGTCGCGGCACTTCGCGGGCAGGCGCGTGGCGAGGCCGGAGTGGTGGTCCCAGTCCGCGTCGTAAAGCTCCACCACGCGCACGCCGCGCTCGATGAGCCGGCGCGCTAGCAGGCAGTTGTTTGCGAACGACGCCGAGCCCGGCTTCGCGCCGTAGAGGTCTAGCACGGATTTCGGCTCGCGCGCGATGTCCATCAGCTCCGGCACGCTCGTCTGCATCTTGAACGCCATCTCGTATTGGCTGATGCGCGTGGCAATTTCAGGGTCGCCCACGTCGGCGAGCTGGCGTTCGTTGAGCGACTTCACCGCGTCGAAGATGCGCCGGCGGTCGTCCTGCGACTGGCCTTTCGGATTGCTGAGAAACAAAACCGGATCGCCGCTTGAGCGGAACTGGATGCCCTGATGCACACTCGGCAGAAAACCATTCGCCCAAAGCGACGTGCCCGCGCCGCCGAGCGGACCGGAGAGCAGCACGGTGTAGGCGGGCAAATCCTGGTTCTCCGTGCCCAGCCCGTAAGTGACCCACGAGCCGAAGCTCGGCCGCCCGCCGCGTCCGAAGCCCGTGTGCAAAAACATCTGAGCCGGCGCGTGGTTGATTTCCTCCGTGTGCAGCGTCCTCACGATGGCGATGTCGTCCGCGACCTTTGCCAAGTGTGGCAGCAGGTTCGACATCTCCTGTCCGTTGCGCCCGTGCTTGGCGAACTTAAACCGGGTTCCCGCCAGCATCATCTTCCCGCCGATGAACGCGAAGCGCCGGCCCTTGAGGAGCGACTCGGGACATTCCTCGCCATCGCGTTTCACCAGCTCCGGCTTGTAGTCGAACATGTCCAGATGCGACGGCGCGCCAATCATGTGAAGGAAAATCACCCGCTTCGCACGCGGCGCAAACATCGGCTGCCGCGAGCCGGGCGCGTTCGCCGTTGAACCCTGCGCAGTTCCGCGCAACAGCGACGTCAAAGCCAGCGAGCCAAAGCCCAAGCCGGCGCGCTGAAAGAATTGGCGGCGCTGGAGCAGGTCGAGGTGGGTGACAGATGGTTTCATAATCAAGCAACGAGGTGGCCGGTCCTTAGTTGGCCGAAGCGGCCGGCAGTTCCCCGCACAAGGCGAACGCCTTCAGCGCCTGCGCGGTCGCGATGTAGGTGATGTAGTGATAATTCCCCCGGTAGAGCGAGTGCATCCACCAACGGCCACTCTCGCGCTGCTCGCCGCGCAACCACGCGAGGCCGCGTTGCACGCGCGGGTCGGAATTGGGGACATTGCTCTGCCGCAGCAGCACGACCGCGAGCGCGGTCATGTAGGCGTCGCTCTCCGGCTTCGCGGCGTCAGGCAGGTTGGTGACGAGCTTGCGGACGGTGTCGCTGATTTCGAAGTGCCAGTCGTTAAGTGCCGAGAAGTCGCGCACGCTCCAACCGCCGTCGGCGTGCTGTTTGGCGGAGAGCAGGTTCAGCGCGGCCTCGCGCTCGGCTGGTTGAACAAGCTCCGGCAGGTAGTGCGCGAGCTGGAGTTTGAGGATGCGGTCGAAGTCATTCTTCGGCGCGCCGGTGCGGAGGTAGTCCTTCAGTTTGGCCACGCGGGCCAGCAGCGTTTCGTCCTTGAGGCCGGCCAGCCAGGTCGGCGCGGCGGTAATGGCGCGCGCAGCCTGCAAACTCAACTCGAAGTCCGTGGTGATGTGCGGAATCTCCACCTCGCCGTGGCTCACGAACGCCCCGCTCCCGGACTGTCGCTCGAACAAATCTAGAAGCGCGCGCTCCGTCGGCTCGGAAACCTTGCCGGTGACGTGCCGGTCCCACTGGGCCAGCCCCAAGGCGCGCCACACGGTGAAGAACGTGTTGGGATAATGCTTGTGGCCCCTCGTCTCCGTCTCCTTCACCGGCTTGATTTCCTTCGGGACAGAGCCGACGAAGTTCTCGTGCACCTCGGCACTGGGCTTTCCGAATTGTTTCGTCCACGCCGACCGTTCGGCCAGATAAGTGCCGGTGGTGTGGCAGTTGACGCAGGACTTCTCGCGCACCCAGCTCACCGCGCCGTCCTCAAGATACTTCATCGCCGCCTTCACGGACTCGGCTCCGAAAGCCTTCACGCGCGGCTCGTCCGCCGATGGGATGCTCACGCGGATGTCGCCGGACAGGTATTGGAACTCGGGCTTGCCCTTGGGCTGCCCGCTCGCGGTGGCGGCCAGCGCGCAGATGGCGAACGCAGCCGCAGCGCGGGAGAGCCAGTGGAATGGGTGAGGAGTGAGTTCAGTCGTTGAGTTCATGTTCAGCCTTTCGAAATGGTTTCATCCAAGTTGAGCAACGCAGCGGCGACCGCATACCACGCGGCGAATTCCTCGGCGGCCACGCCGGCGGGCAGCTCGAACTTCCCCACGAGGCTCTGCGCGGCTCTCGCGTCGGTGGGCCGGGCGGAGGAGAGAAGCTGCTTGAGCGTCGCCAGCTCGTCGGCGCGCGGCGCGCGGGCAGTGGCGAGTCGGAAGGCGTGTGTGATTCGGTCCTCTGACTTCGCACCCGGCTGCTCGGTCAGCACGCGTTTGGCAAAGGCCATTGCGGCCTCCACATAAACGGGGTCGTTCATCAGCGTGAGCGCTTGCAGCGGAGTGTTGGATTGTGGGCGCTTCACGCGGCAGGCCATGCGGCTGTTGGCGTCAAAGTTCACGAAGCTCGGGTAGGGCGCGCCGCGCTTCCAGATGACGTAGAGGCCGCGCCGGTATTTCTCATCGCCGGGGCTGACCACGTAGTCGTAGCGCTGACCACCGACCTTTACCCACAGCCCATCGGGTTGATAAGGATGAATGGGCGAGCCGCCCTGCTTGAGATTGAGCAGGCCGCCGATGGCGAGCGCGTTGTCGCGAATCGTCTCCGCATCGAGGCGATGCCGCGGGCCACGCGCGTAGAGCAGGTTCTGGTCATCACGCGCAAATAGCTCCGGCGTGACGCGAGAGGACTGGCGATAGGCGGCGCTGGTCACGATGGTCTTGAGCAGTTTCTTCATGGACCAGCCGTTGTCCATGAACTCGACGGCGAGCCAATCGAGAAACTCCGGGTGCGTGGGCGGCTCGCCTTTGATGCCAAAGTCTTCGGGCGTGGTGACAAGCCCGTGGCCGAACAGCTCGGCCCAAAGACGGTTCACCGTGACGCGCGCAACGAGGGGGTTTTCACGGTTGACGAGCCATTGCGCCAAGTCCAGCCGAGTAGGTGCCGACGTGAGGAGGCTCTGATTGGATTGGGTCTGGGGAGATTGGAGCCTCCTCACGTCGGCTGCTACCGGGCGGAGTGGGTGAAGAACATCGGGAACGTGCGGTTCCACCTTGTCACCGGGATTGCGGAACTCCCCGCGCTGGAAAAGTGTGCTCATGCGGGGCTGCGTCTCGCGCATCACGAGCGTGGTCGGGGGCTTGAGTTTGAGCAGGTCTGCTTCGAGGCGGGACTTTTCCTTTTCGAACCGCACGTGTTCCGGATTGTCCTTGAGGCGGAAATCCACGAGCGCCTTAGTCTGCTTTGCTGTGCGTTTCGCGACGGGGACCTTCAACGCATCGGCGACTTCGGCGGGCAACGCGGTGCCCCCGACGCTGCCGGTGATGGCGACGAGCCGCATCCGGCCAATGGTCCGACTCGCACCGAAGTTCTGCTCCAGCTTGAAGCGCAGCACCGTGCCACCTGTGAATCCGAGCGGTTCCGCAGTCTCCAGCAAAGCCCAGTGCGGCTCGTGAAATTTCGGGTTGATGGCCCAGCCGCCCTTCGCGGTGTTGTCGGGATTGAGCAGGTTCGGCACGGGGAAGTTGCCTTGCGAGAACGATGCCTTCGCGGCGACGAACTTCACCGGCTTCGACTGCTCGGGCTTCGCGGCGGGCGCGGCGGTCACGGTGAAATTGTTCAGAACGAAGTTCGGGCGCGCGGCGTCGCCGCGACCGGGGCCTTTGCCGGGGAGTGAGTCGTGCGTGAGCGTCTCCAGCTTGATGCCGCGGATGCCGGTGAGCTGGGTTCGCACCTCGACCAGATAGGTGTCCTTGTCTGGCGCAGGCTCGCCGCTTATGAGGACGGATTTGTCAGGAAGGATTTCGTGCGTCGCGCCGCCGGTGGAGTCGAAGTCCGCGATGTCGAATACGTGTTCCTGAGCAGCCTGTTCGGCACTCTTCGCCATGGTCGCTTCCCATGCTGTCTGGTCGGCGGTTGTGGCTTTTTCCAGCGTGGCAAGGTGTCCGGTCACCGTGGCGATGCGGGCGGCGATGGCATGGCGTTCGCCGGAGGAGCCGGAGTCGGCGAGTTCAATCACCGGCCCTTTGAACTGGATGGAGCCGGGGACTTTCGGGTTCGTGCGGTCAGCCTCCAGCTCCGTGTTGTTGAAGAACGCGAAGAGGCCGTAGTAGTCGCGCTGCGTGAAGGGGTCGTATTTGTGGTCGTGGCACTGGGCGCATTCGAGCGTCGCGCCGAGCCAGACTGTGCCGAGAGTGCTGACGCGGTCGTGAATTTGATTCACGCGTGTCTCCTCGGGGTCGGTGCCGGCCTCGACGTTGGTGGGCGCGCTGCGGTTGAAGCCGGTGGCGATGCGCTGCGACTCGGTTGCGTTCGGCAGCAAGTCGCCGGCTAGCTGCTCGATGGTGAACTGCGTGAACGGCATGTCGGCGTTCAGCGCGCTCACGACCCAGTCGCGATACGGCCAGAGGTCGCGGAAGTCGTCGCGCTGGAAGCCATGGGAGTCGGCGTAGCGCGCGTAGTCCAGCCACGGGCGCGCCCAACGGACGCCGAATTGCGGGGAGGCGAGGAGACGGTCCACGAGGCGCGCGACGGCTGCATTCTGAGTTTCCCGCTTTCTCGCCTGCTCACCTCCCCTCGCAGGTGAGGGAGGGGGAGAGTGGGAGAGTGAGAAATCGCGGACGAAAGCGTCCACCTCCTCGGGCGACGGCGGGAGGCCGGTGAGATCGAGGTGAATGCGGCGGGCGAGGATTTCTGGAGCTGCCTCGGGAGAGGGCTTCAATCCCTCCTTTTTCAGGCGCGCGAGGACGAACGAATCCACCGGGCTTTGAACCTTGAACTTTGAACCTTGAACTGGCGGCACCGCTGGCCGCACGGGTTTCACGTAGGCCCAATGCTTCGCCGCCAGCACGTCGTCAGGCCACTTCGCGCCCGCGTCAATCCACGTCTTGAGGAGGTTGATTTGGGCTTTCGGGAGCGCCTCGCCCCTGCTTGGCATCACGTCGTCGTGGCCCTTGGGCAGCGAGATGCGGCGCACGAGCTCGCTCTGCGCGGACTTGCCGGGGATGATGATGCCGGGCTTCTGGAAAGCGGCTGTTCGGGAGTCGAGGCGGAGCTTGCCCTTCTGGAGCTTGGCATCGTGGCACTCGAAGCAGGCCCGCTGAAGAACTGGCATGACATCCCGCGCGAAGTCCACCGTGGCGGCGGAGAGGGCGAAGGGGAAGAGGGCCGCGCAGAGAAAAAGAATGCGATGAGCTGCGCGCACTTGGTGGAATGATGGCATCGTGGCGGTTTGGACGCTGGATATGTGAACGGAGTTGCAGGGGATTTCCAAGTGCGGATTTGGTTCCGAAAAGCACCAAGGCCGGCCTGCGGCGGCCTGCGGCGAATTCAGCCCGAACTCCGAAATGGAATGGCCACGAAAGGGCGCAAAG
>JBEBFV010000539.1:0-3801 GCA_040081795.1 Limisphaerales bacterium
GTGGACGGTGGCGACCATGCCGCGCTCGGCGGCGAAAGCACCGAGGGGGAGGATTTGCCACAAGAGGGCGCAAAGGGCACAAAGAAAGGCGGGAGGGAAAGGGCCTTTGCGGACTCTTCGTGCTTTCGCGGCCGGCTCGGAATTCTGATGGTTCTTCATGGGAAGCCGGCACGGCTCGAAAGCTGCCCGTTGGGACCGTGAAAGAAACGCACCCCTCACCCCGGCCCTCTCCCCTCCTCCGAGGAAGGGAGAGGGAGAACTTCCGTGGAGACTCGCATACGCGCGTTGGCTCAGAGGTGGAGACGGCTTCATGGGAGGAAGGTATTTTCGGAACAAATCGCGGATGCAATTCACGCCAGCGTCAGCGGGCCGTCGAAGATGGTGAGGCTGGTGACTTCCGTCTTGGCGAAGTGCGGACCGTGGCGCTCGCCCTTCGGAGCGTGGAAGAGCGTGCCGGGGCCGTGGCTCACGTCGGATTCGACCCACTCGCCGGAGAGGATGTATGCCCACTCGTTCGCGACGGGATGCGTGTGCGCAGGGACGTTCGTGCCGGCGGCAAACTTGCGCAGGACGACGAGACCGCCAGTGGCCTCGTTCTTGTGCAGAATCTTCAGCTCAACTCCGGCGTAGGGGCCGGGCTGCCACGGCTTGTCGGCGGCCTGCGCGAGGTATTGGAACATGGCGAGATGGCAGCGGGTTCCCGCCGGTTTGGCAAGCTTGCGCGGGAGCGGAATTCGTTTCCAGAGCGTCCGCGCTCCGGTTAAGACTGGCGCGTTCCATGAACGTCCCAATCGAACCCGAGCCGCGCCCGTCGGGCCAACCGCCCCAACTCGAACGCGGCCTTGGCCTCCTGCAAGCCACCGCGCTGAACATCGCCAACATGGTCGGCATCGGGCCGTTCATCACCATCCCGCTGTTCATCGGCACCATGAACGGCCCGCAGGCGATGGTGGCGTGGGTCATCGCGGCGGTGCTGGTGTTGTGCGACGGACTGGTGTGGGCGGAGCTTGGCGCGGCGTTGCCGGGCAGCGGCGGGAGCTACCATTTCCTGCGCGAGATTTTCGGCAAGTATCGCTGGGGCCGCATTGTGCCGTTCTTGTTCATCTGGCAATTCCTCGTGAGCGGCACGCTGGAGATGGCATCCGGCTACATCGGCGCGGTGGAATACCTGAAATACGCGGTGCCTTCACTGGAGCCGACGCTGGCGAGTTGGGGCATCCCGGGCGGCTTGCGCGTGGTCGCGGCGCTCGCATGTGTCGGCATCACGCTCTCGCTCTGCCGGAACATCCACCTCATCGGCTGGATCAGCGTGGTTCTCTGTGGTGGCACGATCGTCACCGTGCTGATCGTGATTGTCTCCGGCCTCCTGAATTTCGACGCCTCGCTGCTCACGCTGCCGCCGAACGCCTTCGAGATGAACCTCACGTGGGTCGTCGCCCTCGGCGCGGCCATGCGCATCGCGGTCTATGACTACCTCGGCTACTTCAACATCTGCCATCTCGGCGACGAGGTGCGTGACCCGGCCCGGACCATCCCGCGCGCCATCATGATTTCCGTGGGCGTGATAGCGGCGGTTTACATGACGATGAACCTCTCGATCATCGCCGTCGTGCCGTGGCAGGAGGCGATGAAGTCGGACAACATCGCCGCGCTGTTCATGGAGAAGCTGTTCGGGCGAAACGTGGCGGTCGTCTTCACATGGCTTGTCATCTGGACGGCGCTTGCGTGCATGTTCGCCATCACGCTGGGCTACTCGCGGATTCCGTTTGCCGCCGCGCGGGCCGGGGATTTCTTCGCCGTGTTCGCGAAGGTTCAGCCGGGCGGCAACTACCCGCAGGTGTCGCTGCTGGCACTCGGAGGGCTGACGGCGGTGTTCTGTTTCCTGCCGTTGCAGACGGTGATTGATGGCGCGGTCACGGTTCGCATTCTCGTGCAATTCATCGGCCAGATCATCGCGCTGCACATCCTGCGCACGCAGCGGCCAGACGTGCCGCTGCCGTTCCGCATGTGGCTGTATCCGATCCCCTCGGTGCTGGCGTTGATCGGCTGGGTGTTCCTCTGGGCCACGTCGGGTATACAATTACTTCTGGTGGGCCTGGGCGTGATCGGAACGGGCGCGGCTGTGTTCGCCGTGTGGCAGAAGGTGCGGAAGGACGAGAATCCGACGAAAGCGGGCTAAGTCCGGGTGCGGATCGCCTGAACAAGGCCTGCGATGGTGTGCTGCTTTGCCTCGACCGTCGGCTTCAAGCCGAGCGCGATGAGCGCCTTCGTGGTCTCCGGCCCGATGCTCACTGTCTTGAGCGCGGGAAATTTCTTCAGCAGTGCAGGCAGCGGGAAACGTGCGTGGAAGTTTTCCACTGCGGAGCTGCTCGCGAAGGTCAGCCAGTCCGCGCCTTCCTCCAGCAGCCGAGCTGCGGAGCCGGTCAGGTCCTCGGTCTCGGGCACCGTTTGATAGACGGCGACGTCATCCACGATGGCCCCTTGCTCTTCGAGGAGCTTCGGCAGCTCGGGATTCGCAACCTCGGCGCGCAGCAGAAGCACACGGAGGTTTTCCAAGTCGTCCTTTTCGGAGATGGCCTTGCTGATGTCTTTGGCGATGTATTTGTCCGGCATCGCATCCACGGAGAGGCGAATCTCCTTCAACTTGGCAGCCGTCGCCGGACCGACCGCCGCGATGCGCACACAGCCGAGGGTGCGGATGTCATCGAAGGCCTTGAAGAAGTAGTCGAAGAAGCTGGTGACACCGTTCGGGCTGGTGAAGACGATCCATTGGTAGGTGCCGAGCCCGGCCATTGCCTCGGCGAGCACCTCGCGTTTCGAGGGCGCGACAATCTTGATGGTGGGAATCTCCAGCACGTCCGCGCCGAGTTCCGTGAGCTGGTGCGCAAGCTCGCTGGCCTGCTCCCGCGTGCGCGTGACGACGACGCGCTTGCCGAAGAGCGGGCGTTGCTCAAACCAGTTCAACGTCCCGCGCAGCTTCACCACACCGCCGATGATGGTGACGGCGGGCGCGGAGAACTTCGCCTTCTCGACCACGTCCGCGATGGTCGCCAGCGTGCCTTCGATGCTTTGCTGGCGGCCTGTCGTGCCCCATCGCACGAGCGCGACCGGTGTGGCCGCCGCCATGCCGTGCGCGATGAGCTGCTCGGCGATGCGCCTGATGCGCTCGACACCCATGAGCACGACCTTCGTGCCGGTGGACTTCGCAAGCTGCGCCCAATCAATGCTGCTCTCGTCCTTCGTCGGATCCTCGTGCCCGGTGAGCACGGTGAAGCTGGAACAATGGTCGCGGTGCGTGACGGGAATGCCCGCGTAGTTCGGCCCGGCGAAGAAGGAAGAGACGCCGGGCACAACCTCGAACGGCACCTTCGCCGCCGCGAGTTCCTCAGCCTCCTCGCCGCCGCGTCCAAAGATGTAGGGGTCACCGCCCTTGAGGCGAACGACGCATTTGCCCTCTTTCGCCTTTGTGACGAGCAACTGGTTCAGCTCCTCCTGCGGGATGGCGTGGGCGGCGGCGCGCTTGCCGCCGTAGATGAACTCGGCGGACTTGGGCGCGAGCCGGAGGAGTTCAGGGTTGACCAGCGCGTCATAGACGACGACATCCGCGCGCGCGAGCAACTCGGCCCCGCGCCGCGTGAACAAACCCGCGTCGCCCGGCCCCGCGCCGACCAAATAGACTGTGCCCTTCTGCTTCATGTGCGCGGGACTGTAAAAGCGGGGCGCGAAAGCTCAAAGGGCAAAAGCGGGACGCGAAGACCGCAGCTTGGGTTCCCTCTCCCCCATCGGGGGAGAGGGTTAGGG
>JBEBFV010000540.1:0-3801 GCA_040081795.1 Limisphaerales bacterium
CCATCCAGCGCAACGGCGACCGCTCCATCATCGCCCGCGTCACCTGCCCCACCGCGCCGCGCTTCTGGCATTGGCGCAACTTGCCGCTGCCCAAAATCATCCCGCGCGAAGTCGAAATCCCGGAAGCGGACGCCGACCTCGACGAATGGAAGCCGCAGATGGTCGCCGCCGGGGTTTGCGGTGCGGCCACTTTGACCGCCGCGCTGGTCGGAGACGGCTCGCTCGCACTGGGCTTTCATCTCGCCGCCTATCTCGCCGGCGGTTGGTTCGCCGCGCAGGAAGTCTGGGAGCGACTCCAACATCGCGTGCTCGACGTGCATTTCCTCATGCTCGCCGTTGCGCTCGGCAGCGCGCTCATCGGCCACTGGGACGAAGGCGCGATGCTGCTCTTCCTCTTCAGCATCTCCGGCGCGCTGGAGCACTACGCGATGGGCCGCACGCAGCGCGAGATTAGCGCGCTCTTCAAGGCCGCACCCAAAACCGCCACCCAGCTCGACGACGCCGGGCACGAGCAAGAGGTTCCCGTCGCCGACCTGCGCCCCGGCGCGCGCCTGCTCATCAAACCCGGCACGCAGCTCCCGCTCGACGCGGAGGTCGTGAAGGGCAAAACCGCCGCCGACGAATCCACGCTCACCGGCGAGGCCGCGCCGGTGGAGAAGAACGTCGGCGACACTTTGCTCGCCGGGACGCTGAACCTTTGGGGTGCCGTGGAAGTTCTCGTGCTCCGTGCCGCCGAGCAGAGCGCGCTCCAGAAAATCATCCGGCTCATCCGCGAGGCGCAGCGGCTGAAGGCTCCTTCGCAGCGCTTCACGGACAAGTTCGGCAGCACTTACACCTACGCCATCACCGGACTGGCGCTCGCGATGTTCTTCGTGTGGTGGCAGGGCTTCGGGCTGCCGGCGTTCACGAGCACGGGCGAGACGCAGAGCGCATTCTACCGCACAATGGCGCTGCTGGTCGTCGCGTCGCCGTGCGCGCTGGTGCTCTCGATCCCCTCCGCCGTGCTTGCGGCCATCGCATGGGGCGCGCGACGCGGCATCCTCTTCCGGGGCGGCGCAGCCATCGAGCAACTCGCGGACGTGAACGTGGTCGCGCTCGACAAGACCGGCACGCTGACGACGGGCGAATTGCAGGTGGAGAAGGTCGAGAGTTTCCCGCCCGGTCGCGAGCAGGACATCGCCACACTCGCCTGCGCGATGGAACGACTCTCCACCCACCCGCTGGCCCGCGCCATCACGCGCTATGGCAAGCAGCAGAATCTCCCGCCGCTCGCGCTCGACCACTTCGAGTCCATCACCGGCCTCGGCCTGCGCGCGCAACTCGGCGGCAAGACCTGTGTGCTTGGCCGGCGCGAACTCGTCCTGAGCAAGCTTCCGCCCGGCTCGCATCCCGATGCGCCACCGCCCGCCCCCGGCCACTCCGAAGTCTGGGTGAGCGATGGCGAACTTCTCGGTCGCATCCTCCTGCGCGACGACATCCGCCCGCAATCAGCCGCCGTGCTCACGGAACTCCGTCGCGCCGGCATCCGCAGCGTCGTGCTTACCGGCGACCGCCCCGAGTCCGCCGAGTTGCTCAAACACGAACTTCACTTCGACGAACTTCGCGCCGGTCTCAAGCCCGAGCAAAAGGTCGAGGCCATCCGCGCCTTCACCGATGCCGGCGACCGCGTCGCGATGGTCGGCGATGGCGTGAACGACGCGCCCAGCCTCGCCGCCGCGCACGTCGGCGTGGCGATGGGCGCGCGCGGGTCTGACGCCGCGCTGGAGCAGGCGCAGGTCGTCCTCATGCACGACAGGCTGGAAAATTTCCTCGCAGCTTACCGCCTCAGCCAGCGCGCCCGCGCCGTCATCCGGCAGAACGTCGTCATCTCGCTCGGCACAGTTGTTGTGCTCGTCGGCTTCGCGCTGTTCGGCAAAGTCCCGCTCACCCTCGGCGTCCTCGGCCACGAAGGCAGCACCGTCATCGTGGTGCTGAACAGCTTGCGCCTCCTTCTCTGGCCGCGCGCTTGAGCGTGACGGCTCGGAACCTGTCCAGACGCAGCGCTGGACTTACTTCAGCTCCCAGACGCGGACTTCGTCGAGGTGAACCTCGTCTGTATCCTTGCCGCCGGTGCGGAACACGAGGCCGGGTTTCTTGACGTGGAAGTCCCTGCTGGTGGCGCGCAGCGGTTCCATCCCGGCGATCTGCGCCAGCACGTCGTCACCTTTCACTTCGAGGAGGAGTTCATACCAGCGGCCCTTCTCGAAAGTGGTCGTGGCCTTCGCGAGAACCTTGTTCGTGGACTTGGGGTCGGCCTTGTCAACGTGCTCGGTGAGGTTCCAGCCGGTGGCGGTGAAGACGAGGGAGAAGAGGTGGCCCTTCTTCTTCAGCTCTCCGGGCGCGGGGTCGAAGCCGACGTGAAACATCTTCGCGCCCTCGAAGCGAAACTTCACGAAGATGGCGGCGTCCTGGAGCGGCAGCGGGCGACGGAACGCGGCGGCGTGCATGTCGGCGGCGACTTCGCTGGCCTTGAGGACGCCGTCGGCGACGGTGAGCTTGCCGGTGTTCTTGTTCCAATTCTTGGGAAGCTCTTTGCCGTCGAACTTTTCCTCCATGAGCAACACACCGCGCTTGCCGAGCTTGGGTTCGAGGTCGGCGGCGAGAACGGAGGAAGCGAGGAAGGTGGCGGTGAGGAGCAAGGAGGCGAGTTTCATAACGTGTGTCTGCGGACGGGGACCGACGGGGAGTGGTTACGCGTTCTCCCAACCCATGAACCGGAGCGCCGGTTCAGGGGCCGAAATCGCAGGGATTGGCGGGCCGTTGGTTCCCTCCCGGCGGGAGAGGGTCAGGGTGAGCGGGAACGGCCGCGAACTCCAGTTGCGCGGGCGAAACCTTCTCGTTGAATTCCTTCTCCATGCGTGCGGCAAGCCTCTCCAAGAGAAGGAAATTGCCAGCCGTCGGGAACTCCCGTTGGTGGGGGTCAGCGTGAAGCCAAGTGGCGAGGCGACTGCGGTAAAGCGGCTCGCCCGTGGCCTTGGTGAACCGGCGTTGAAGCTCGGCTGTGCTGCCATAGTGCTTGGCAAGCATCCGTGCAATCCTGGTGAGGATGGCGTTGGCGAGGCGGGTGCGGATGTCTGACTTTTTCATGGGCGTGCTTGGGTCAGAGCCGAAAGAAATCGTGTCCACCACGATGGCGCACGTCGTCACCTACGCGGACGGAATCAAATCACCGTGCCGTGCGCGATGACGCCGTTCTTGGGGACGATGACGATGCCGTCGCGGATGACGTAGCCGGGGCCGTCGAAGTTCTCCGGCTTGCCGGCGGGGGAGATCACGCAGTTGTCACCGATGCGCGCGTTCTTGTCCAAGATGGTGTTCTCGATGCGGCAGTGCTGGCCGATGCCCATGCGGGGGCGTCCGGCATTGAGGTTTTCGTGGAGGCTGGCCTGCGACTCGTAGTAGTCCGCGCCCATCATAATGACTCGATGGAGGTTCGTCCCGATGCCCACGAAGCTGCGCAGGCCGACGACGGAGTGGCTGATGTGCGCGTGACTGATGATGCAGCCATCGGCGACCAGCGCGTGGTCAATGCTCGCGCCGTTTATTTTGCTGCCGGGGAGGAAGCGCGGGCGGGTGTAAATCGGCGCGCTCATGTCGAAGAAGTTGAACTTGGGCAGCTCCTCGGCGGAGTCGAGATTCGCCTCGAAGAAGCTCTTGATGGTTCCGATGTCCTCCCAGTAGCCCTGATAGACGTGGCTGAAGACGCGGTGCGTGGCGATGGCGCCGGGGATGATGTGCTTGCCGAAGTCGGTGAAGTCGTTG
>JBEBFV010000541.1:0-3791 GCA_040081795.1 Limisphaerales bacterium
CCACTTGATTGGCGATGTAATCGCTGACTGCCTGCTTCTCGCTCACGGAAAGCGTGAATGCCCCGTAGCCATCCTGCCATCCGACAAAGCCAGGGAACACACCCTCCGCCTTCACCCACTTGCTGCTGCCGGTCTTGATTTCCTTCATGTAATCGGCCAGCGAAACGGTTGGGTGCAGCGCGGTGAGGATGTGAATGTGGTCCTCGACGCCGCCGATGCGGTAGAGGTGGCAGTTGAGGTTCTTGTGGATGCCCCAGAAGTAGCGAAAGAGCTTTTCACGGTGATCGGCAACAAGGACGCGCTCGCGATTCTTGGTGGAGAAGACGATGTGGTAGAGGATTTGCGTGTAGGAATTGGGCATGTCGGGAGGTGCGGTTATGTTGTGCCGCTACGCGGCACCTGTCCTCTCTTACATGCACCGTGGGTTGCACTCGCATGGCTCGCTTCACCCACGGCTACTGTTGTTTTGTCGCTACGCGACAATGGCGGCGGGTTCGAGGCAGCATGTGGACAAAGGACGAGCATGGCCTGCTCCAAACGGCTTCACTTCGCCTTCCCGAAGCACCGCACCACGCCATCCAAACTCGACACATACAACCGCCCTTGCGCCACGGCCATGCCGTCCCAGACGGGCGGGCTGGCGAGGTCGAGGCCGGTGCTTTGGTTGCCGTTGTCCACGGCCACGGCCCAGAGCTTGGCACCGCGTTTGCCTTCGAGGGCGTCGTCCTGCTCCTGGAGCTGCTGGAGGATGCTCTTGTCCTTCGCGGCGAGACGCTCGAAGGCATACTCCTCGTCCACCAAATCCTCCGCGCCACTCACGATGAGCGAGTTGCCGGCCTTGGCCATCGCGCGCGTGATGATGGGGACGTAACGCTGCCAGTCGTTCTGCACAAACGTGCCTTTCTGCGCGGGCGCGGGCTGGCCGGGCTGCACGGGGTTCGCGGGTGAAGGCGTCGTGGCCGCGGCTTTTGCGGCAGCCTTCTTGCCACCCTTCGCGGCAATTTGCGCGGGCGCACCGGGCGCGCGGCGGAACCACAGCGCGGCTCCGCTACGGCCCTTGCCCGTCTCGATGCCGGGGCCGGAAACGCCGTGGTTCGTGCCGGCCTCGTCGCGGGCGTCGCCCTTGTCGAACGAGGAGAATTGCGCGAGGGACTTGTCGGTCTTCGCGGTCGGGTCGGCGAGGCGCGCTTGAACCTCGATGCCGGTCAGCGCGCGGGTGTAAATCGCGAACTGGTCCATCATGCCGGTATAGCTGGCGTCGAGCGTTTCGCCGGTCAGGTTGTTGTTGCCGTCGCCGCCGAGACGGAGCGGCTGCTTGGGTTGCGCGGGGATAAACTCAGACTTCGCCTGCGCGACAATCTGCCCGTCCAGATAGAGCTTCATCGTCTTGTCCGCTTCGAGGACGCCGACGATGTGGTGCCAGCCTTCGAGGAGCGGCGCGGGCGCGTTGGCGCGGGCGCGGGTGGAGTTGCTGTTGATGACGAAGCCGACTTTACCTTGCTCGATGACCAAGCCCGCGCCGTTCTGCGGGCCGCCGTGGCTGATGAGCACGCCGTCCTTGCCGTCGGGCAGCGCCCAAATCTCCAGCGTGAAGGGCTTGCCCGCGATGTTGTTCTTCTCGGTCTGCGCGTAGGTGACGGTGAGCGGCGAGTTGCCGGTGGCGGCGGGAGCGGCGTTCGCAGCCTGTTTCGCGGCCTGCTTGCCAGCCTTCGTGGCGAGCGTCAGGTCCGGGGCGACGCCGGGCGCGTCCTTGGGCATCTTCATGAGCTGATGCTCCATGGTGGTGGTCCACTTGAAATACTGCGCCTCGCGGCCGTAGCCATACACGTTTTTGTCGTCGTGGACGATGATGCGGCCCGACGGCGTGTATTTGCCGGCCTGGTAATAACCGTTGTGCCCGCCCGCGAAGCTCTTGCCATAGACCCAGTAGCTGCGGTGGAACCACGAGTCGTCGAGGAAGCCCATCGGCGCGAAGAGGTGCGCGCCCTCGCCCTTCTGCGCCGCGCCCTGCTCGATGGCGTTGTTGCTCACCGGCCCGATGTCCACGCGCTTGCCGTCGGCGGCAATCTTCTGCGTGCGGAGATAAGTCCACTTGCCGTCGCTGGAAAGAATGTCGTTCAAGCCCACGGGCATTTGCAGGGTCTTGTGGCGGTCGTTGAAGTCCTTGCCCGTCTCGGGATCAACGTGGTTGTAAGTCTGCTCGGCCAACAGCTTGCCGCTCGCGGCATCGAGGCGCACGAAGCGCAGGCCGTTGTCGAGGAACACGCTGCGGCCCGCGACGAAGCTGACCTTGCCGTCCTCCACGAGCACGCTGCCGTGAACGGGCCAGACGCTCTCCATCTGCTCGTGCGCGGCGTGACGGCGGTCGCTGGGCGCGCCGTGATATTTCCAAGCCAATGCGCCGTCGCTCGCGCGGAGGCAGTAAACGACGCCGTCCTTGCCGCCGAAATACACGCGGCCCTTCCAATAAGTCGGCGGTGAGTCCACGCGACCACCCGCGATGAAATGCCACTTCGGCAGGCCCGTGGCGTGGTCGAGCGCGTGGACCGTGTGCGCGTCCACCTGCGCGACGAACACCTTGCCGCCCGCGATGGTCAGCGCGGAGAGCGGCCCGCCGAGCTTTACTTCCCACGCCTTGCCGAGATTGGGCAGGAGCGGTTGGTCGGAACTGCCGCTGCGCTTGGCGTCGTGGCGATAGGTGGGCCAGTCCTTCGCGTCGGCGTCTGTGCCGAGCGGGTCGTTGAAGGCCGGGCCTTTGACAAGGCGCGTGGCCTCCGCGCGGATGGGATGCGGCGAGCCTTGGCCGCCGGCCATCGCGTTGAGGCCGTCAAGCTTCGCCTCGGGATAGCACGCGCAGTTGTGCGGGCCGGCGTAGGTGAGGCCGTTCGCGGGCATCACGCCGTAAAGGCACGCGCCGCGCACCCAGTGGTTCAAGTCCCAGTGCTCCTTCGCGTGGTCCACGAACTCGATGCCCGTGCGCGAGGGCATCAGATACTTCTCCGTCGCCTTCGCGATGTAGCAGCGGTGGTGGAACCAGTAAGTCCCGTCCGGCACGTCCGGCGAAAACTGCTTCTTCACCGCGCCGGTGCGGAGGTCGCGGCCCTTGAACTCGCCCTTCTGGTTGCCGGCGAGCGTGCCCGCGTTCCACACGAGGCCGCCTGCGACAATCAAATCCTCCGGCGAGCGGTAGCCGGACTTCTCGTGCGTGTCCTGCCAGAGCGTCTTGCCCGTCGCGGCGTCCACACCGCGCTGCGCGCCGTCGCCGCCCGCGTAGAGGACCGTGTTGCCGGAGAGCAGCACGCGCGGGGAGTAGTTGAACTCGAAGAGCGTGCGCTTGCTGGCCTTCTCGCTCGCCCACTGTTGCGCGCCGGTCTTCGGGTCGAGCGACACGAGGCCGTCGCCATTGTGATACACGAGCCGCGTGCCGTCGCACGCGATGGTGATGGGCGCGATTTTCTGGTCGGCCTTCCGCCAGAGCAGCTTGCCCGTCTTCGCGTCGAAGGCCGCGAGGTCGCGCGGCTTCTGGTCCCAGTTGTATTCGTTCACCACGCGGCCCTGGTCGCTCTGCTGCTTCACGGCGAATTCCTCGAGCACCCACGGGCGCGGGTTGATGAGCGCGTAAAGGATGCCGTTTGCCTGCACAAATTCCTCCGCGCCCCGCGAGCCTTCGCAGGTGAACAACGTCTGCCCCGTCGCGCCGTCGAGGCAACTGATGGGAGCCTCGATGCCGAGCGTGACGAACACCCGGTCGCCGTCCGCCACGAGCCGGCGCGTGAGCTGCGTGGGGCCGG
>JBEBFV010000126.1:0-13926 GCA_040081795.1 Limisphaerales bacterium
CCGGCATAAATCCAGCGTTTGCCTTTCTTCTTATCCGCCGGCAGCGAGTCGCGGCATCCAAGCATCCGAGTGAGTGCGGCAGCAGTCGCGCTGTTTGCTTGGCCTGAAACTGGAATGACGGAACCGAGCCGTGACTCGAAGGTGTTTTCACTCGTCGTGCGAAGGAGGAGAAAGCGGCGGAACTCCCGAATCCCGGCATCCACACCGCGCTGGAGAATCGCGGCGGCGAACGCGGGGGAGGTTGTAGCGCCGTGCCCGTTCACCTCGGCTCTGCCGCGCTGAAAGAGGGCGGCGACTTCCGGCAGGCTCATGGGCTGTTCCCAAACGGGCAGCCAGAGTTCGCCGAGATTTTTTCCAGCCTCGCCGGAGGTGGTCGGCGAGGTGCCGCTCGTCACGAAGGGAAACGCGCCCGTCGCCCGCCGCGCGCTGCCGAGCCGCCGGGAGGCGCTGCCTTGAAAAAGTCCAAACGCCTCGCAAGCGAGAGCCATCGCCCAAGGCGATGCCTGCCCTTCACGGAAAGGTTTTGCCGTGCCGCTGTTGAACGCCTTGTTCGCAGCGCCGAACCAGCAGCCTGCATTGTAGTCGGCGAGACAGACGCCCGGTTCGCCACGAAGGAAGGCCGCGAGGTCGGCGTTCAGCGTTTCGCGCTTCAAGCCTTTCGGCGGCTTTTGAATGGCCCCGGTCGCCTTGGCCCAGCCGTTGGAAAAGTCGCGCTTTCCAGCATTCCCACCTGTGCCGAAGAGCGGATTGAAACTGAGCCGGGCGGCGGGCGAAATGTGCGACTGGAGGAGTGACAGGGATTCCTCCTCGGCCTCGCGGGCACGCCAGAGCGCGGTGTTTGCTCCGCTCTTAGCTTTGGTGTCCGCCTTTTGATGCTTGTCCCAGCCTTTGCGGTAGAGACTCCACTCGCCGCGTTCGCCGATGCCCGAGATGTATTGAAGCAACCCGTCCTCAGTCGCCGGGCCACCCGCGAGGTAGAACACGCCGCCCCGCCAGCCACCGCGCACAGACGGCCAGTGCCGCGAACAGAGCGACAGCAGCCCGAGCGCGGAAAGACAAAGGCCGAGGCTGTCCAGATGCAGGCCGGACAACGGAAGGACTGTGAGTCTTAGCTTTGGCTCTGGCGAAGTATTAGACATGGCGCCGGTCACTTGGATTTTTGCTGGCTTGGATGTCAGCGGCACAGATGAGCGATTCGAGGTAGGCCAACGAGAACGGGCCGAGAAGGCGAGGCTCTGCGGCATCCCGCAAAGCCAGCGGTGGAGGTGGTCCTGCCGCTCGTTGCTCCCAACTGCCGAGGAGGTCGGCAACGAGTGCCGTCCAGCCGGGAGAGCCGGGGGTGAAGGTGAGGCCGTCGTTTGAGAACTCGCCGCCCGTGCCGACCGCAGCGCAGGAAAAGTCCATCGGCATTCCGTCCGACCACGGCAGCGTCTCAGGCTGTTTCGGCACGCCGCAAACGTCTTCGCCGTCCCCGCCCCGGGCGTAGAGGACAGTGCGGACTTTGCCGTGATGGCAGGCGATGAGGAACAGCGTGAGGCCGGGCCATGCGGCACCCGTTTTGAAATACTGAGGCCACATCGCTAGTGCAGAGGCGGCTTCGTGGCGGATGCAGGGCTTGTCCTTGTTCGGACGCGGGAGGAAACGGCGCATCCAGCCCTTTAGTCCCGGCGCCTGCGCTTGGATTTCGGAGTGCAGCCGCAGCGAACGGGTGTCGCGGATTTTCTCGCTCACAATCCAGAACTGTCTGGGAACATTGTCCCACTCCTCTTCGCAAAAGAAATCTGCACGAATGCCTGCGGCCTTGAGTAGCTGCTGGGTGGATTTGCGGAACTTGCGGGAATCTTTTCCTGACAGGATGAAAACGAAGGGAGCCTTGGCCCACTGGTCCTTTTCCGTGGCAGCGGTGCGAGGCAAGGCGCTTTGCCACACTGGGTGCGCCTTGCCGATGTCGTGTAGGCCAGCAGCGGTCACCAAGGCGGTTCGATGCGCTGTTTCGAGTTGAAGAGAATCGGCAATTTGCTCCGCAGCGGACTTGGCGTCGGCGAGGTGGCTTTCGAGTGTGACCCAGCCAGCCTGTTCGGAGGCCGCGTCGTCATCGAAGGTGTCGCTGAACCGCCCCGGCAGCTCGGCGGCGCTCAATTTGTCATTCGTCTGTTCCGTCCAGCCAAGCTGCTCCGAGTAGCCGCCAGCCGTGCGGGGCAGCATGACGACCATTCCGGGGCAGACATCGCTGGGCCAGATGGATTGCCATTGCTCGGAGCGTTCGTTCCAAACGAGCGCCCGGCCCTTGCCGAGAAACTCCCGGAAGTGGTGAATGGCCACGGCACATCCTTCCGCTGCATCGAACGCCGGGCCTGTGAGCGCGTCGGCTTTGCCTGGCCCTTTCCTTGCATCGAACTCACGCCAGAAGACGGTGACATCTGCATTCTTGTCCGCGCCCCGAACCCATGCGCTCACATCGGTGAACCCGCCGAAGACATCCGGCTCCGTGGAGAAAAGTCCGTGGACGGCATCAGCGCGCGGGAAGTCTTCAGCCTTGGGCTTGAGGGCCGCATCCATTTCCGTGCCGCTGGACGCGCGGAGCTTCACCATCGCATCCGCCGCGCCGCTGGCAGGCTCGCTTTCGTAAATGGCGGCCAGCTTCGTGAGCAGCTTCACGGAGACTTCGACATCCTTCGCTTCGTAAGGGCCGGACTGCCCTTTCCCCTTCTTGCCTTCCTCCGGCCACTGGAAAACAAATGCCATCGCCTTTCCATCGCCAGAACCGTCGCGATTCAACCGCCCGAGCCGCTGGAGCGCGGAGGGCCACGGCGCGGCCTCCATCCACAGCCGACGGGCTGAGATGTCAACACCAGCCTCGACCACCTGAGTTGAGACACAGATGAGGCCCGCTGAACCGGACAGCGTGTCGCCACCCGAAACCTTCGCCGCCGCCTTGCGCTGCTCCTCGAAGGCCAGTAGCCGCTTCGTGTTTGCATCGCGGTCTCCCCGGCGAAAACGCGAAGTCAGAAGAATGGCATCTTCGCCGCCCAGGGCCCGATAGAGTTCCTGCGCTGCCCTCACGGAGTTGCACACGACAAGCGAGAGCGTTCCCGCAGCGTGATCGCCGCGAATCGCCGATGCCAATGTGTTGCCGAAACTTGCCGCTGGAACGCCTTTCCTTTTGGCCTTCGTTTTTGGTGCAGCGTCCTTCCAGAAACTCAGCGGCCGTGTTGGGTTGAGCCTCGGAAGCACCTTCTTGTCGTCATCGATTTCAATCACGGGAGGCAGGGCAACTTTCTCTTTCCGCCGGTCTGGCGTATCGAGAAACACCGGGCTGTTCGTCGCGCTCATCCACCAAGTCACGCACGGCTTCATCACACCGAACCGGTGCTGCCGCATCCAGTCCAACTGCCCCGAAGTCCAAAGCCCCGGCCCCATCAACTGCGTCTCATCCATCACCCACAGGCAGTCGTTGTTGAGCAGCCCAAAGTGCATCGGCCAGCGATAACGGCTCATGCCATAGCCGCGATTGAGCGCCCGGCTCAGGAGCATGTCCTGCGTGCCGATGAGGATGGCGGCCTTTTCAGGATGGAGGTCCCATTCGCCAGCTTCTTTCCCGCCCATGAGGACATGGACTCCAACGGGGTTGGTCAGGTTAAGTTTTTCGAGCCACTCACGAACGCTCGCCTCGGTCTGCTCCACCAGTGTCCGCATTGGCAGGCAATAAACGAGGCGGCGAGGCCACTTCGGATTTTGAAGTCGAACACGATTCCAAAGCCACGCGAGCACGACGGCAGCGGTTTTGCCCAGCCCCGTTGGGACGTCGATGAGCAGCGAGCGACATTCGTGGCCCTGCTCTGACGTTGCAGGCTGGCCTGGGCGCGCACCGTCGCCACGGGCAAGGCGACATTGGTAGTCGAACGGCTCTTTGTCCGTCGCGGCGGTAAAAAACTGGTTGAAGTTCGGCAAGCTCACGCCTTGCCGCCTTCCCGGAGCAAAAATTCAAAACGTCCCGTCATAGCCACCCGGTTTCCCTTACGCCGAGCCTGAATTGGTGTGATTCCTTCTCGGCAGTAATCAGCTTTCTACCAAGTCAGGCCGTCTGCTGCCAGCATGAAATCCTGCAAAAAAACGGTCGGGCACTCTGCGGGGGCGCATCTGCGCCAAGCCAACCAGCCGGCAGCCGACGGCTACCTGCCCGGCGGCGTGCATGATGCCGAACGGTGCAAAGACTTGCCGTAGCGGGTGCGCGTGGCCTGCGAGTTCGCAGAGCGAATTCCTCAACTCCGACTTTCCAAGGCCCCGCCTGCCCACTACTCTCTGCGCGTAAGCAGAGAAACGAACACGACCAGAAACACCATTTTACAAATCCATTTCGCGTAGCTTCGGCTGCTGTCCGTCACGAAACCGCTAATTTCGACACAGAGGACATCGCTTGATGCACGACCCCACTGGGGGCGTGTTGAAAGCGCTCCTCTGTGGGCTCTTAGCGGTGCCTGTGACGGGGCGTGTGTAAACACGTCCCTTTCGCGTTTTTAGCGCAGGCACCACAAGGGTTCACAGAAGGACAACCATCCCGACAGAGCAGATGCACGCGCGAGCATCCCTCTGTCATGTCCACTTCATCCGAAGCGGGCACTCCGGCCATGCGCTGGGGGCCTGCCAATCCCCACCCGCTCTCCCAGCTCAAGACTGAGCTGGTCTGGGACGGCAAATACGACGAATACGGACGACGCCGCGAGGTGGACATCGCTGGCTGCGCGATGCCGATGCAGCGCATCGAGACGATTGACCAGCCGCGTAGCGAAGCTGTGGCGCAGGACGAACTCGCGCTCTTTGAAAAGCACAGCAGGCGCCGCGACGATTTCCGCAACCGGCTCATCTGGGGCGACAACAAGCTCGTGCTCGCCAGCCTGCTCGCCGAGTTCAAGGGCAAGGTTGACCTGTTCTACATTGACCCGCCCTTCGACGTGGGCGCGGACTTCACGATGGACGTGCCCATCGGCGACGGAAAGGAGACCGTCGGTAAGGACCAGTCCACGCTCGAAATGGTCGCCTACCGCGACATGTGGGGCAAAGGCACCGACTCGTATCTTCACATGATGTCCGAGCGGCTCTCGCTGATGAAAGAGCTGCTGTCCGAGAGGGGAAGCCTCTACGTGCATGTGGGACCAAAAGTGGCACACACCGTAAGGTTGCTCGGAGAGGACATTTTTGGTGCCAGCAACTTCCGCGGCCACATCATTTGGAATCGGACCTCTGCCCACGCGAACGTCACGAACAATTACGGCGCGATCCATGAATCCCTCTTGTTCTTCACGAAAACTGACTCGTGGACGTGGAACCAACTCTACGCTCCCTACACGCAGGAATATCTCGATACATTTTTTGACCAAATCGGCGAGGCTGGGCGCCGCTATGCGAGGCGCGATTTAACGGCCTCGATGAGCCGAGCTTCGACGGGACAGATTTACACATGGAAGGGGATTACGCCCACAGGGAGTCGGTGCTGGGCGATGACTCAGGACAAAATGGACGAACTCGACCGGCAAGGAAAAATACATTGGCCGCAATCAAAAACCGGCATGCCACGATTGAAGTTCTACGCTGACGAAGCTCCGGGCATTCCATTGCAAGACCTTTGGCTAGATGTCGGAGCGATGCACAACCTTTCCTCCGAGCGTGTAGATTACGCCACTCAAAAGCCCGAAACGCTCCTTGAGCGCATCATCAAAACCAGCAGCAACCCCGACGACCTTGTGGCTGACATCTTCTGCGGCAGCGGGACGACGGGCGCGGTGGCGGAGCGGCTCGGGCGGCGCTGGCTGATGGCGGATCTCGGACGGTTTGCCATCCACACCAGCCGCAAGCGGCTCATCGAACTCCAGCGGAAACTCCACGCCGGGGGCCAGCCCTACCGCGCCTTCGATGTCCACAACCTTGGCCGCTACGAGCGTCAGTGGTGGCAGAAGGAGCGTCTGCGCGGCGCGGACGACGAGCATCGCAAAGTCGTCCTCGGCTTCTACAAGGCCGAGCCACTGCCGAATGCCACCGGATTGCTCCACGGGCGTAAAGGTCGAGCCTACATCCATGTGGACGGGATTGACGGCCTGCTGACGCGCACCGAGGTGCGAGCGGTTGCCCTCGCCGCAAAGGAGGCCGGGGCGAAGGAAGTGCATTGCCTCGCGTGGGAATTCGAGATGGACCTGCGGCTCGTCTGCCACGCACTAGAAGCGGAGACGGACGTGAGCATCAAGCTCATCCCCATCCCGCGCGAAATCATGGAGAAGAATCGCACCAGCCCGCCGCCGTTCCTCGAAATGGCGGTGCTGGAAGCAGAAGCGGTCGTGAAGTCGAAGGGCAGGACGAAGACCGTGGACGTGAAGCTCACGAAGTTCATGCCCTCACTCGCCGAAGTGCCGAGCAAGGAGTTGGAGGCGTTGAAGGAGCGCGCAGTGAAGAGCGGCTTTGACTTCATTGATTTCTGGGCGGTGGACTTCGAGTGGCACGAGGGCAAGCCCTTCGAGCACCACTGGCAGGATTACCGCACGCGCAAAGACCGGTCGCTGCGCACAGTCAGCGACGCCGGACACACCTACGCCAAAGCCGGGAAGCATACCATCTGCGTGAAGGTGGTGGACGTCTTCGGGTGCGATACCAGCATCACGGTGGAGGTGACGGCATGAGCGAAGGAGCGCTCAACCTTTCGGCCCTCGAACCGCTCTTCGCCCCACACGAGGAGCCAAACTTGCACCGTGTCCGCGCGCAGGAGGGCCAGTCGGCGGAGGCGAAACGCGGCCGTCGGCCATCGCCCATCGTCATCGCACAAAACCTCCGGCGCTTCGTGCGGGAATGGCGGGAGACAGATTATCCCGGCGCATCGGACACCACGCGAGAGTTGCTGCATCACTGGTTTCAGCGGGACCATCTCGTGACGTTGGACAGTGGCGAGCGCGTGCCGTTCCGTTACTACTTTTGCCAGCGCGAGGCGATTGAGACGCTGATTTACCTCTACGAAGTGCGCGGCACCCGCTCGCTGTGCGGGCTGATGGGCGAGTTCGCCGGGCCGGACGCGGAAACGGCAGCGCTCGGCGTGAACCCGGACGAAGACCGTTGGGCACGGTATGCCTTCAAGCTCGCCACCGGTGCGGGCAAGACGAAGGTGATGAGCCTCGCCATCGTTTGGAGCTACTTCCATGCGCTGCGGGAGAGCGACAGCCCGCTGGCGAAGCATTTCGTCGTCATCGCACCGAACCTGACGGTTTTCGAGCGGCTCAGGACGGATTTCAAACCGGCGGAAGGCGGAAGCGACATCTTTGACCGCGACCCGCTCATTCCCCTGGCGTGGCGTGGTGACTGGAACCTCACGACTGTATTGCAAGACGAGGCGGGTGGCGCGGCGACGGGCGGAACGCTTTACCTGACGAACATTCACCGCCTCTACGACAACAGTGAGCGGCGCAAGCGCGAGCCGGAAACGCACGAATGGATGGGGCCTGCGGTAAGCAAAGCCAAGGCGCTCGACACCGGTGCCGCGTTGCGGGCGCGGGTGACCAGCCATGAGCGGGTGCTGGTGCTGAACGACGAGGCGCATCATCTGTGGGACCCAGACTCGGCGTGGAACGAGGCCATCGCCTTCGTGCATGATGAAATTGCGAAGCACTCCGGTGGAGGCGTGACGGCACAGTTGGATTTTTCCGCCACTCCGAAGGACAACAAGGGGCAGGTCTTCCAGCATGTCGTCTGCGACACGCCGCTGGGCGAGGCGGTGGACGGCGGCATCGTGAAGACGCCGGTCATCGGGCGCGGCCAGAAATGGGTCGAGCGGGCCAGCCAGAACGCCTCGGAGAAGTTCGAGGAACAGTTGCGCGTCGGCTACGCGCGTTGGCTCAAGTCGAAGGAGGAGTGGGAGAAGAGCGGGAAGAAGCCGCTGCTATTCGTGATGACGGAGGACACGGAGGCGGCCAACGAGATTGCGCACCGGCTCGACACCGACCCGGTGTTCGCGGAGCTAAACGGCCGGACGGTGAACCTGCACACGCGGCTCAAGGGCAAAATCAAGTGGGTCGGCGGACGGAAGCAGGGCTACCCGGTCTTCGAGCCAAACGAGAACGAAATCAACGACGAGGACTTGCGGGCATTGCGTGAGTTGTCGCGGCAGATTGATTCGGACACGAACCCCTACACCTGCATCGTCTCGGTGCTGATGCTGCGCGAAGGCTGGGACGTGAGGAACGTGACGACCATCGTGCCGCTGCGTCCCTACACGTCCAAGTCGAACATCCTGCCGGAGCAGACGTTGGGGCGTGGCTTGCGTCGCATGACGCCTCCCGGCGAGGCGGCGGAGCTGATTACGGTGGTGGAGCACCCGGCGTTCGTGAGCCTGTATCAGCAGGAACTCGAACAGCAGGGGTTGTTCATCGAGACGATTGACGTGGAGCGCGTCCCAAAGACGACGGTCACGATTTACCCCGACGCTGAGAAGAAGGACTGTGCCGCACTGGACGTGATGATTCCGTCGGTGAGCGCCGGTTTCAGTCGCCGCCCGATGCTGGAAGGGCTGACGCTTGAGGACGTGCGGAAGCAGTTTGCCCGCTACCAGCCGCTGCCAGTCGGTGAGGCGCGCAGAGAGCGAATCGAGTATCAGGAGCGGCACCTCATCACGGACGAGATTGTGATGAAGATGGAAATCCGGCTGCCACTGCTCCAGAACGGAGTCGGGGCGGTTTCCTTCTTCCGCGAGGAACTGGAGATGGCCTGCGGTTTGCGTGGCACGCACGCGGCGCTCGCGCCGCTGCTTGAGGTGTTCCTCACGGAGATGCTGTTCGTCGAGAAGCTCACGCTCTTCGACGAGCGACTCATCGGCCGCTTGGGCGACCCGGACGTGCGCGAGCATGTGCGCGCGGTGTTCGCTCCGCTCATCCGCCAACGGACGACGACCAAGGAAGAACGGCGTTCAGAAGGCGCGACCCGCAGCGTGGTGGCGTGGAAGCCGTTTCAAGCAACGCACTCGCAGGAGCATCCTGCGGTTCCGGCCATCCGCACGGCTTTCAATCTCGTGCCCTGCAACCGTGGCTTGGAAGTGGGCATGGCGCAGTTTCTTGACCGCGCACCAGACGTGGCTGCTTTCGCCAAGAACGCCGGGCCGCAGGCGTTGCGTGTGGACTATTCAACCCGGCACGGGCAAATCGCCTTCTACACGCCGGATTTCCTGGTGCGGCTCGGCGGCGGCTCGCATCTGCTCGTCGAGACAAAGGGGCGGGTGGACCGCGACGTGCCGATGAAGGCCCGCGCCGCCGCTGCTTGGTGCAAAGCTGCTTCCACCGCCCAGGTGAAGTGGAGCTATCTCTACGTGCCGCAGGAAACTTTTGAGCTGTTTTCCGCAGACCGGGCTGAGTTGCTGGTGCGCGCGTGCGAACCGGCACTGCAAGACTTGCTGGAAGAAGCCGCCGAACCTCAGATGCTGCTGCCCTTCGGCGAGTCGCGCCCAGGCGATGAGCGGATGGCTGAGTTCATCAGTGAGGCGGACTTCGCCGCGCTGCCGTCGGCACATCAGAAGATGGTGCGGCAGGCGGTGAGCCTGTTCCGGTTCTTGGAGAACAAGACGGGCCAGTCGCTTGCCCCCGTCTTCACCCCGCTGCTCGGCCCGCTCGATGAAGCGTCAAAGGCCGTGATGTTGAAGCGTCTTGGTCCCGACATTCCCACCGACCGAAACGCACAGCAGAAGTTCTTTGAGCCAGACTTGAGCGCCTTGTCGACGAAGGACGCTGAGATGCACAAGCGTCGTGGGAGCGACTTGCGCCGCACGCTGGTGGACCATAACGGACTCAGCCCCATTGGGCTTCTGCGCTGGTGCCTGCAATACGCGCGGGAGTTGGGAACGACGCCGGGGGGAGCATTTGAAGCGGTGCGCCTCCACTTCACCAGCACACCGGAAGACACTTACAAGCTGGTCAACCGGTTAAACACCTTCCGCAATGACTACGTGGCGCACCAGAACAAGGAGCTGGCTGATGCCGAGCTGGCGCGCACGGCACTCAAGGAGTGGGCCAACGGCCTCGTGGTGATCTGGAAAATGCACAACTGACTATCCCTGAAGGGTTCCTTGGGAGTCCCGATGAAGATGTTGCTAGCGGCGAGACGTTGAACCGCTGATTGCAGCTTGGACTTGAGGCTGGCCGGTTGCGCGGAATCGAAGAGGTCGGACATGGACTGGCTATTTGATCATGCCAATCTGCTGTTGCTCGTAACTCGCATCGTCATCCGCGAACACTTCCGTGTAGGTTTGGAGGATGAGTTTCCCGCCATCCTGGTGTCCTTGCCATTTTGCGATGAGCTTCCGGTCGAGGCCAGATTTCCAAAGGCGACGGATGAGGACTTGACGGATATTGCGCTGGGAAAAATGGGGCAGCTTCAATCGCTTGCAGGCTGCTTGAAGTGCTTTCTTGGCGTCCTTCATGCGGAACAACTTGGCGTGCGGATCGTCCGGTGTGGGGTGCTTCTTCAGAATTTGCTCCAGCACCGGTTTGAGATGCGGATAGACCGGCAGGTAAAACACCGCCTGGGTCTTTTTTCTGCGGATGGCAATTCGTTCGGCCTGCATGTCGATTAGCCCGAGTTCGATGCCCGCGATTTCCGCCTGCCCCAAGCCCGCGCTGCCCATGAACTCAACAAAGTCCGCGCTCTCGGTGGCCTCGGCGTTGAACTTCTGGGAGCGAATATCGGCCACGATCTGCGCGAACTGCTCCTGCGTGGGAATGTGGCGAATGGGCTTCTGCGGTTTCTTCCACTGCGTCTTGATCGAGTCGAAAGGGGATTCGGCGATCATGTGGTCCTTCACCGCGATGTCGAACATTTGACGCAGGACGCTGGCGTAGCGGTTGAACGTGGTGTTCTTGATCCGCGCCTCATGCTTGGCCAGCCACTCTTCCAAGTGGGAAGGTCGGATGTCAGCGATCTGAATCGTCAGACCGTGAGGCCAGGTTTCTTTCAGTGCATTGAGAATGGACCGGTCGGTGTTCTTGGTCTGATCCGACTTACCCTTGCGCGCCGCCTCGAATTTCCGGATCAACTCGGCCAGCGTGGTGCGGCCGGCAATGGCATCCACATTTTCCAGATCCTTGAGCCATTTCTTCAGTTTCCGTTCCGCGATCTTGCGGTCGGTCGTCTGGAGGCTCTTTTCTTTCCGCTTGCCTCGAACTTTCTTCGACGCATAATAAATCCCGTTGAGCGTATGACGATACAGGCACTGAACATTCGGGATCTTGCCCAGAAGTTGCCTCGTGCTTTGAGAGTGCTCCGGCATGATCAAAGTTTGAGGGGTGACAAACGGGGGTGTCAAATGTTTTTGGACCTTGTAGAATTCGTCGTAAGTGCTTATGGGTGTGTGGAATGGGGTCGTAGCTCAGTTGGTAGAGCGTCTCGTTCGCAATGAGAAGGTCGCAGGTTCGACTCCTGTCGGCTCCACCACCCAATAAGCAGGCCAGGCATCTCGCCGGCGTCCGCTGGATCGCATTCTGTCTGAGTGTCGGAAATGCAGCCTTGTCTCTGCCCCGGGCAACGTGGACTCTGACGCCCGGAATTTGCCAGCATGACACCCCAGAACATCGCGCGGACGGTCGGCATCGCCCTCCTGATTTTTTGCGCTGTCATCATGGCGTCGTCGGGCACGTATGTGGTGCAGCCCGGCTATCGCGGCGTGGAGGTCACGATGGGCAAGGTCTCGCCGGCCTTCAAACCGGAGGGCTTCGGCATGAAGGCCCCGGTCGTCACGGTCATCCATCCCGTCTCCATCCGGCAGCAGACGGCGGAGGACAAGGCGGATTGCTACTCGTCGGACTTGCAGCAAATCCACGTCGAGCTGCGCGTGCTCTTCCGCATCCCGGAGGCGTCGGTGGTGAAGCTCTTTCAAGAGTATCACGGCCACGTCTTTGACAGCCTCATCGCCCCGCGCGTCCACGAGGCGCTCAAGGAAGTGACCGCCCTCCAGAGCGCGGAACAAATCGTGAAGAACCGCGAGAAGATCAAGACCGACGCCCTCGAGATCGCCCGGAAGAAGGTCGGCACGCTGCTCGTCATCGAGGACATCGTCATCCAGGACATCGCGCTCTCGAAGGAGCTGGGCCACGCCATCGAGGCCAAGATGGTGCAGGAGCAGGAGGCCTCGAAGTCCAAGTTCCTCCAGCAGCGCGCGCAGATCGAGGCGGACACCGCCGTCATCCAGGCCAAGGGCGAGGCCGAGTCCATCCGCATCCGTGGTGAGGCGCTCAAGGACAACCCGGCGTTCGTGGACTTGAAGATCGTGGACAAGTGGGACGGCTTCACCCCGCTGATCATCGGCGGCGGGGACAAGATTCTGCTCTCCCTCCAAGACTCGGAACGCCAACGCCAAGCCCGACCCAATGCCTCGCCCTCCATTCAACCGCCAGCCGTTCGCCGCCCCGCCAGGTAGCGCGATGAGCCCGACCTTTCTGCCCAGGCTCATCGGCACCGGCGTGCTCGTGTTTGTGCTCGTCATCCTCGGCTCTTCCTCCAGCTACATGGTGGACCCGGGCACCCGCGGCATCAAAGTGACGCTCGGCAAGACGGCGGACCAGTTCCTGCCGGAAGGCTTCGGCTTCAAGGCCCCGTTCATCACCCGGATTTTTCCCGTGAATGTGCGGCAGAAGACCATGCCCGTGAAGGCCGACTGCTTTTCCTCGGACTTGCAGCAGGTCGGCCTGGACGTGCGCGTGCTCTACCGGGTGCCAGAATCGTCGGTGGTGCAGATTTTCAAGGAGTTCGCCGGCGACCCGTTCGACAGCCTCATCGCCCCGCGCGTGCAGGAGGCGCTCAAGGAAGTCACGGCTTCGCAGACCGCCGAGCAGATCGTAAAGAACCGCGAGGAGGTCAAGCAGAAGGCCATCGCCGCCGCGAAGCTCAAGATCGGCACGCTGCTCACCCTCGTGGACGTCGTCATCCGCAACATTGACCTCTCGCCCGAGCTGGAGCGCGCCATCGAGGCCAAGATGGTGGCCGAGCAGCAGGCCGCCCAGGCGCGCTTCACGCAGGTGCAAACCCAGACCGAGGCCGAGACCGCCATCATCCGCGCGAGTGGCGAGGCCAAGGCCATCACCGTGCGCGGCGAGGCGCTCAAGCTGAACCCCGCCTTCCTGCGTCTGCAAATCGTCGAGCGCTGGAACGGCAAGTCCCCGCTCGTCGTCCCCGCTGACCCCAACAGCTCCGGTGCCGCGTTGCTCCTTCCGCTCGGCCCGGCCGCGAACCCTGCCGTCCCATGAACCCGCAGGTCCGTGCCGCGCTTCGATGGCTGGTCCTCATCGCCGTGCTGGTGCTGCTGGCGCTGTTGTTCAAGCCGGTCCTCGCCTTCGTCGAGATGGCCGCGCTGGAGCTGCGTTACTTCTGGTGGCTCATTCTCCTCGTGGCGCTGGCCGTCTGGCTCATCTGGGGCATCGGTCGGAAGCCGAAGGAATAGATTTTCCCTGCCGCGCCATCTTCGATGCGCAGACCACTCGTCCCCATCGCAGAGGCGCGACTGGACGCGCGGGCAGGGGAACCGGTGATTATCGTGTCACAAGATGTTGTTCGGTCTCCGGTGACCACCTTTATGTTTGCACGTGCCAGCCAGCACTGCCAAATCAGCGCTCTCCAAGACTAGGGGATAACGACGGCAGGCTCCCTACTCATCCTCGATGGTGTAGACCAAGTGCATCGACCCGGAACCATCCGCGTAGGTCGCCACGCCCTTCGTGCCCGGCCCTGATAGCGTCACATCCGAATACCAACCGGCACTAGGAATGGCTGTGCAATGTTGGCCAAGGTTGCTAGTCCAGCCGTAGAGCACATACATATTAAGGAGTGCATTGATTGCTAGACATAAAACGGGCGCAAGTTTAGTCTCCTTGTCGCTATGGCAAACAGCCGCCGTGACGCCCGCTCCATGGACCG
>JBEBFV010000127.1:0-13889 GCA_040081795.1 Limisphaerales bacterium
CCCTCACCCCGGCCCTCTCCCCCGATGGGGGCGAGGGAGAAGAGCAGCGCGGACGCGCCAGGCGAGGGCAAGGTCATCTTCCTCCCGTGGCGGCATTGGCGGACGCTGGGGATGGCGGCGGCGGCGGCGCTGGTGGTTGGGTTCTTTGTGACGAAGGCTTGGCAGCGAGAGCAGCCGAAGCCCTTCGCGCGGGTTGAGAAACGAGAACTGATGCCGCCCCCTCGTGCCACGTCTACTACAAGTGCTTCGATCTCCCCGGGCGCGACAGACACGAACGGCCGTCTGTCAGTTCTCTCCTTTTCCGCACCGCACAGCGCAAGCAGCAATACCATCACCGTGACTCGAACCAATCTCTTCACCGGTGGTTTTCTCGATACCTACGCGACCACGGACAGGACCTCCGTGAAGTTCGACCCGGAGACCCGTAACAAGACTGTGCTGAGTTCCCCGGGCGACAAGAATCAACTGAACACAGCCAAGGCAGCTTCTCCTCCGGGAGCTAGTTCTGTGGTCTGGGGGGTGGCTGTGGACGGGCGAACTTCTTCCACCTCTCTCTTTCAACGGACGTTTAAGTCGAACCCGGACTCGTTTGCTTCCGGGTTTCAGTCTGTTGTCCAAAACCCAATCAATCAGGGTGCCATTGACAACGGCGTGGTTGCACTCGGACAAACGCGTGCCTACTTCGCCAGCGGAGCTACCAACAGCAGTTTCGTAACACACCAAGGCTGGGGCTTCCGCCCCGACACCACTTCCACCGCCGCCTACCCGCGCTACGTAGAAAACCCCTTCACCCTCGTCGCCAGCGAGCCGCTCTCCACCTTCTCCACCGACGTGGACACCGCGTCGTATGCGAACGTCCGGCGCTTCCTGAACCAGAACCAGCTCCCGCCGCGCGACGCCGTGCGCATCGAGGAGCTGCTCAACTACTTCACCTACGATTACGCGCCGCCCACCGGCCCGCATCCGTTCGCCGCGCACATCGAGGTCGCCGGCTGCCCGTGGGCGCCGGAGCACCGGCTGGTGCGCGTGGGCCTCAAGGGCCGCGAGCTGAAGGCGGACAAACGCCCGCCCAGCAACTTCGTCTTCCTCATTGACGTGAGCGGCTCGATGTCGCCGGTCACGCGGCTCCCGCTCATCAAGCAGGCGCTGCGGCAGCTCGGGATGCGCATGACCGAGTACGACCGCGTGGCGATGGTGGTCTATGCCAGCAGCAGCGGCACCGTGCTGGAGTCCACGTCGGCGGTGAACAAGGAGCTTATCCTCGCGGCCATTGACCGACTGGAAGCGGGCGGTTCGACGAATGGCGGCGAGGGCATCCAGCGCGCCTACGACCTCGCGGTGGCGAACTTCATCAAGGGCGGCGTGAACCGCGTGCTCCTCTGCACCGACGGCGACTTCAACGTGGGCATCACCGACCGCGGGCAGTTACTCAAGCTCATTGAGGAGAAGGCCAAGAGCGGCGTCTTCCTCACCACGCTGGGCGTGGGCGACGACAATTTTAAGGACGCCACGCTCCAGCAGCTCGCCGACAAGGGCAACGGCAACTACCACTACCTCGACAGCGTGGAGGAAGGCCACAAAGTGCTCGTCGAGCAGATGAACGCCACGCTCGTGACCATCGCCAAGGACGTGAAGATACAAATCGAGTTCAACCCGGCGCAGGCCAGCGCGTATCGCCTCATCGGCTACGAGAAGCGCATCCTGGCCAAGCAGGACTTCAACAACGACGCCAAGGACGCGGGTGAAATCGGCGCGGGCCACACGGTCACGGCGTTGTATGAGGTGGTGCCGCCCGGGGTGACGCTCCCTGCGGACGTGGACCCGTTGAAGTATCAGTCACCTATTGTAATGCCGGCTCCGGCGAAGGCCACCGCGATGAGCAAGGAACTCCTGACGCTCAAACTTCGCTACAAAGCCCCCGACGGCGACAAGAGCACGCTGATGGAGGTTCCCATGACGGACAGCCGCGCGAAGCTGGCCCGGTCGAGCGCGGACTTCAAATTCGCCAGTGCCGTCGCGGAGTTCGGGATGCTGCTGAACGACTCGCCGTTCAAAGGCACCTCCAGCTTCGACAGCGCGCTCGAACTCGCGCAAGAGGGCAAAGGAAACGACACCCACGGCTACCGCGCCGAGTTCATCAACCTCCTCGGCAAGGCGAAGACTCTGAAGAAGTAAGTCAAAGTAGGACAGCGCGTCCCGCCTGTCCTTCTCATTTCCAGTTCCCGCCTAAGCGGAATCACTTCAGATGGAGGTCAGGCGGGACGCACTGACCTACTATCCAAGGCAGACACGCCTACCTACTTTGCTTCCGTGCGGGGAGGGTTTCTGGTATCCAGCCGTCTAACCGCTCGTGCGATTTATGAAACCCTCCTTCCTTGTCTCGCTGTTTGCCAGCCTCGCGTTTGTCCTTCCCTCGTTCGCCGCTGAACCGCCCGCGAACTACCCCGCGCAGCGCGCCGAGGCGGAGAAGTTTTTCGCGGAGAAATCCTTCGCCAAGGCGAACGAGATTTACCGCGCGGTGAACGTGACCAGCCTCCCGCCGACCGAGCAGCGCTGGGTGCTCTTCCGGCGCGCGGACACGCTGTGGCGCTCGGAAGCCAGCACGCAGCGGGCGGACAACACGAAGTTCATTAACGCCCGGCAGGAGCTGAACGTCCTCGTGCGCGATGTGCAGCGCGAGGAAGAGAAGGACCGCACGTGGGTCGAGGTGCAGGAGTCGCTCGGGGATTCCTACTGGACACCCCGCAATCAGCGCAACTGGGGCGGCGCGTGGCAGCACTACTCGCAGGTGCTGGACTGGTGGGCCGGCCAGCGCGCGTCGGACGAGTCGCGCAACCGCTACCTCAACATCGTGTGGCGTTCCGCCAAGCCGCCGCAGGCCGAGCCTTATTACCGCTACGGCAACTACGGCAACGCACTTCCCCTCAATATCCTGGAGAACGTCCTCAAGATTGCGACGACCGAGAATGACAAGGCCCACGCGCATTACCTCCTCGCCGTATCCTTCAACTACCACGGCGGCGATTGGGACGCCCGCGCCCGCGTGCCGGAGCACTTCGAGGCGGCGCTCAAGCCGGGCAAGGGCACGGACTGGTATGACGACGCGCTCTATCACTACGCCGAGTGGATGATGAACCAGGGCCGCGCGGTCCCGCTCAAGGACGGCAACTGGACGCAGGAGCAGGATTACGTGAAGGCGCTCGGGCTGTTCCGTCGGCTCGTGGCGGAGTTCCAGAAAGGCGAGACGCGCTACTGGGAGCAGGCGCAGCAGCAGATTCGCAACATCACGCAGGTCAACGTCGGCGTCGGCATCTCGCACGTCTTCCTGCCGGACTCGGAGATTCAGTATCACCTCAACTGGCGGAACGTGAAGCGCGTTGACCTCGCGCTCTACCCGGTGGACCTCACCAAGGACGTGAACCTCGCGACGCAAGACGGCAACAAGCGCCCGTCGTGGCTCCAGACGATTGACCTCGCCGGTCGCGAGAAGGCGAAGTCGTGGGCGCACGACACGAAGGACAAAGGTGACTACCGTCCCGGCAACGCCTCTCTGCGCGTGGACGGCAAGCTGCGCCCCGGCGCTTACGTGCTCGAAGCGCAAGGCGGCGGGCAGTCCGCGCGCGACCTCGTGCTGGTGACGGACGCGGCGCTGATGCTGAAAACTTCGGGCAAGACCGCGCTGGTCTTCGTCACCGACGCGCTCTCGGGCAAGCCGCTGGCGAATGCGAAGACGCGCATCTGGGAGCGCTGGCACGTCGGGAACAACAAGTGGGAGGCGCGCTCGCAGGACAAGGTCACGGACAAGGATGGGCTCGCGGTCTTCGAGGTCACGCGGGTGGTGAACAACAACGTCGAGGTGTTCGCCGCCGCCATCGCGGGCGACAAACAAGCCTTCAGCCCCGGCAACACTTACTCCTACCGCGACCCGCACGAGTCGTGGCGCATCTATGCCTTCACCGACCGCCCGGCGTATCGCCCCAAGGAGAAGGTCGAGTGGAAGGCCGTTGTCCGCCGCTACAACGGCTCGGTCTATTCCACGCCGGCGAACGAGACGATTTGGTTCCGCATTGACGGCCCGGACGGCGCGCTGGTGAAGGAGGGCGAGCTGAAGTTGAACGAGTTCGGCACCGCCTGGGCCTCGCTCGAACTCACGGAGCAGCAGCGGCTCGGCGAGTATCGCGTGTCGTTCCGCGACAAGACGAAGAACAACCACATCGGCAACGCGACGCTCTTCCGGCTGGAGGAATACAAATTGCCGGAGTTCAAGGTCGCCGTGCAGACGCCGGAGGTGGACGGAAAGAAGAAAGCCTTCCGCACCGGCGACCGCGTGGAGGTCAACATTCAGGCCGATTACTACTTCGGCGGGCCGGTGGCGAACGCGACGGTCGAGGTCATCGTGCACCAGAACCCGTATTACTTCGCGTGGAAAGAACCGCGCGAGTTCGGTTGGTTCTACGAGGAGAATCAGGGCTATGGTCGCGGTCGCGGCTATCGCGGTGGTGGCGGCGGCCAGATTCTGAAACGCGAGACGCTCAAGACCGATGCGACGGGGAAGGCGCGGCTGGAGTTCGAGTCGCCGAAGGATTACGGGCAGGACTTGGAGTTCCGCATCGAGGCTCGGGTGGTTGATGCCAGCCGCCGCGAAATCACCGGCAACGGCAACGTGCGCGTCACCCGCCAGCGCTACTACGTCCACGCAAAACCGGAGCACAACCTCCACAAGCCCGGCGACAAGGCGACGGTGAACTTCCGCGCGCAGGACGCGAACGAGCAGCCCGCGCAAATCGAAGGCATCGTCAAAGTCACGCGTGAGTTCTGGGAAGAGATTTGGGTCAACCCCGCTGGCAAGGAAGTGAAGGGGCCGGAGCTGAAAGCGCTGCAAAGCGACGGGAAGTTCCCGCCTGCGCCGCCGGTCGGCCAGCGTCCGTGGCGGCTGAAATTCCGTGGCTACCACAGCGATGACATCCTCACGCGCACGCTCAAGACCGACGCCGAGGGGAAGGTGGACTTGGTCTTCACGCCGGAGCGCGAGGGCTATTACAAGGTGACTTGGCTGACGGAAGACGCGTTCCCCAATCGCCCACCGCAGCCCATCCGCACGGAGACGACGCTGTGGGTCGCGAACAACGCCACCGCCGAACTCGGCTACCGGCACGGCGGCGTGGAAATCATCGTGGACCGCGACACGTTCCGCACCGGGCAGAAGGCTCCGGTCATGCTCGTGGCGAACAGCAACGACCGCTACGTGCTCTTCACCGTCGAGGCGGACGAGCTCATCAGCCATCAGGTGGTGCATCTCACGGGCACGGTGAAGCTGGTCGAGCTGCAACTCAGCGATGCCCATGTGCCAAACGTGTTCCTCAGTGCCGCCATGGTCGCGGACAAGCAGGTTCACATGGACACGAAGCAGGTCATCGTGCCGCCCACGAAGCATTTCCTCACCGTAGATGTGAAGCCCGACCGCGCCCAATACCAGCCGCGCGAGGAAGGCACGCTGCTCGTCACCGCGCGCGACCACGAGGGCAAGCCCGTCGCCGCCGAGGTGGCCGTGGGCCTCGTGGACGAGTCGGTCTATTACATCCAGAGCGATTACGCGGGCGACCCGCGCAAGTTCTACTTCGGCACGAAACGCCAGCAGCGCACGCAGACGCAGAGCACGTTCAACCAGAAGAGCTACGCGAAGCTCGTGGAGTGGGAGGAGGACGGCGTGAAGATGGTGCTGGAGTTGAGCGATGTGCTGGCGCGCAAGGACGCGCGGCGGAACGCGGAGGGCGAGAGTGACAAGAGTGAAATGCAGGAGCTGCGGAAGGCTGGCGCGATGATGGAGCAAGCCGGCGGTTTCGGCGGCGGCATGAATGGGAATCGGATGCGCGGAATGGCGATGCCGATGAGCGCGGCCGCGCCAGCACCCACGGTCGCTTTGGGAAGTGTGATGGCGATGGATGCGGTGTCCGGCTACGCAACGATGTCCGCCGCGAAATCATCCCTGCGCGACGAGAAGGGCAAAGCGGAAAAGCAATTGGGCGCACCCGGCGAAGAGGAGCCAAACGTCGTCGTTCGCACCGACTTCCGCTCCACCATCCTCTGGCTGCCGGACGTGAAGACCGGCGCGGACGGCACGGCGCGCGTGCCGGTGAAGTATCCCGACTCGCTCACCGGTTGGAAGGCCACGGCCCGCGCGGTCGGCAGCGGCGCGCAGTTCGGCATCGCGAACACGACCACGCGCACGAAGCAGCCGCTCATCGTGCGCCTGCAAGCCCCACGCTTCTTCTCCGTGGGCGACCTGGTGCTCGTCTCGGCGGTCTTCAACAACAACACCGACCAGCCGCTCGCAGTGAAGAACAACCTGGAAGCCGACGGCCTCATCATCAGCGGCATCGGCATCAAGGACGGCATGGTGGTGAAAGGCCAGCGCGCCGACACCGTCACCGTGCCGGCCAACGGCGAGGTGCGCGAGGACTGGGCCATCTACGTGAAGAACCCCGGCACCGCCCGGCTCAAGGTCACCGCCACCAGCGGCAAATACTCGGACGCGATGGAGAAGACTTATCCCGTCCACGAGCACGGCATCGAGCGCTTCCTCACCAAGGCCGGCAAGGTGCGCGGCTCCGACATCACCGTGCGGCTGGACATCCCCGCCGCGCGCAAGAAGGACACCACCACGCTCGTCGTGCAGGTCGCGCCCAGCCTCGCGGTCACGATGCTCGACGCGCTGCCCTACCTGATTGATTACCCCTACGGCTGCACCGAGCAGACCATGAGCCGCTTCCTCCCGTCGGTCGTGACGGCGAAGACCTTGAAGGACCTCGGCCTCCAGCCTGAGGACGTGATGAGCCGCGTCTTCGGCGGCATTGAAGCCCGTGCCGGCGGTTTGCAACCGCCGAACTTGGGCGCGAAGAAAGACCTCGCGAAGCTCAACGAAATGACCGACGCCGGCCTGAAACGCCTCTACGACTTCCAGCACGGCGACGGCGGCTGGGGCTGGTGGAAGGAAGGCCAGAGCGACCGTTGGATGACTGCCTACGTCGTGTGGGGACTCACGCTCGCGAAGCAATCCGGCGTGGCGCTGAAGGCCAATGTGCTGGAGCGCGGCGCGGCCTTCCTCGACAAGACGCTCGTCGAGGAGGAGCTGAACCACGACATGCAGGCCTTCATGCTGCACGCGACTGTCGCGGGCGCGAACCCGCTGGCGAAGGCGGTCTTTTCCCCCGCGCAGAACAAGGCGTGGGACAACCTGTGGAAGAACCGCGAAGGGCTGAACGCCTACACCCGCGCGTTGCTCGCGCTCGCCGCGCATCACATGGGCAAGGGTGTCGAAGCCAGGACGCTCATCGCGAACCTGGAGAACGGCGTGAAGCGCGACGAGCGTCCCGACGCCAGCGTGCTCATCGGCGGCCAGTTGCCCGCGAACGCCGGCGTGATGGGCACCGCGCATTGGGGCGAGGACGGCATTTACTGGCGCTGGTCCGACGGCGGCGTGGAGGCCACGGCGTTTGCGCTCCGCGCGTTACTGGCGATTGACCCGCAGAACAAGCTCATCGAGCCGGTCACGAACTGGCTGCTGAAAGGCCGGCGCGGCGCGCAGTGGAGCAACACGCGCGACACCGCCATCACCGTGCTCGCGCTGAACGATTACCTGCGCGTGACCAAGGAGCTGTCGCCCGAGCTGGAATACGAGGTGACCGTGAACGGCACGAGCATCGCCAAGCGCAAGGTCAGCGGCGCGGAGGTCTTCGCCGCGCCCAGCCGGTTCGCCGTGGACACGAAGCTCATCAAGGACGGCGCGAACGACATTCGCATTAAGCGCAAGGGCGAGGGGCCGGTTTACTTCGCGGCGGAAGCCAAGTTCTTCAGCCTCGAAGAACCCATCCCCGCGAGCGGCAACGAGATTTTCGTGAAGCGCGAATACTTCAAGCTGGTGGGCCGCCCGACGCTGCTCAAGGGCCTCGTCTATGACAAAGTCCCGCTGCTCGACGGCGAGTCCGTCACGAGCGGCGAGCGCATCGAGACCGTCCTGACCATCGAGGCGAAGAACAACTACGAGTATCTGCTCTTCGAGGACCTGAAGCCCGCCGGCTTCGAGGCCGTGGCCGTGCGCAGCGGCGAGAGCCTCTACGCGCGCGAACTCATGAGCGGCGCAGTGGAGCGGAAGTTTGGCGTGGTCGGCAAGCCCGTGCCGGGGCCGGAGAAGAGTCCAAAGTCCAAGGGTCCCAAGTCCAAGGTCGGGGCGGCAGTTCCTGCAGTTGCCGCGGAGTTAGCAGTGGCCGAGCCAGCTATTGCGATTGCACCCGGCGCGCCGGTCGCGCGTCTTGCCGCCGTGCGTCCGCCCATTGGCATCATGCCACCCCACCCCATCGGCATCGGCGAGCCGGACTTCACGGGCCGCACGCGCTGGGTTTATCAGGAGCTGCGCGACCGCAAAGTCGCGCTCTTCCTCGACAAGCTCCCCGAAGGCGTCTGGCAGCTCCGCTACGAGATGCGTGCGGAAGTCCCCGGAGCCTTCCACGCCCTCCCCGTCCTCGGCCACGCCATGTATGTCCCCGAAATCCGCTGCAACGGCGCGGAGCTGCGCGTGACGGTGGTGGACGTGAAATGACCGGAGCCCACCGGACTCAAGCCACTACGAAGTTTGCCGGATAGGCTGCGGACGCCCGGTTGCATAGCGTGCAGCATGTTCCGCCGATAATTTTGGGAATGACGACTCGGACAAGACTCCTCTCCTGCTTACGAGTGCTCGCAGTTTGCGTTGCGTTCGTGTGGCTGACTGAATGGATGTTGGAGGCGGACCTTCGTCCAGCGGCGGTTCCAGAGAAGAAGGTGAACCTCGACTTCGCCGCTTTGCTCAACAGCCGGGCTGAGGAGGGAGAGGCACGGAACCCCAAAGGCAGCGTTCGGACTGACGGACGAATCACCCTCCGCACCGACAAGCCGGAGTTTTTTCTCGGGGAGAACATCCTGCTCCACTACTGCGTCGAGAACACCGGGACGCAGGCGTTTGTGGTGAGTGTCGGCGGAGATTATCGCGGGGCCGGACGTGCCACCCGCTTTCGCGTTACGGTGGAGGACGAGCGGGGGCGGGAGATGGTGGACCCGTTGCCTCCTGAGCGGTTGCAGTTACAAATGGGAGGCCTGAGTCCCCTGAACCTGACCAAGCCCGGGGAAACGTGGTTTGAAGACGTGCCCGTCTTGCACTACCGGACCATCGAGCGTTCTGGCACGTTTACGGTCAGGGTCTTCCACGACATGGGCTGGGGTGCGGAAGAGCCGCGCGACAAGAGAACGGTGTCCGTTCAAATCGTTGTCCGGGAACCCAGTGCAGAGCAGGCCCTCCAAGTCTTGGCGGACTTGGACAAAGCAAAGTCATACAACGGAAAGACGTGGGGACAGAAGGGGCAAGCGACGCCCGACTACCGCCTGTTGCAACATTCGAACTACCTCGCGCCGCTCGTCGAGCGTGCCGCCGCAGGCGATTCGGTTTGGGTGACGGGCATCGCCAGCATCGGCACGGTGGACGCCACCCGCGCGTTGCTCCAGCTCACGGCGCATCCCTCGAACTCCGTCGCCGCTGCATCCGCCGCCGCCCTCCGGTTGCGGATGCCCAAGTCGTCGTGGAAAGCCAAGGAGCGGGCAGCCTGGACGCCCGATGAAATGCGCGGACTGAAAGCGCCCGCCACAAACACCTGGCAACTTGAGTTCTCCGCTCTGGCGCGCACCAACGCCGTGCGCTTGCTGGCGCGGCCCAATGATGCCTGCTTCGCAGCAGCAGCGGCAGTGCTCGGTTGGCTGGGGCACGGTTCCGACCCGCCAGCCTTGATGACCGCGCTGGATGGTGCGCTCGCCTGGCCTTTCGTGAAGCTCGGAACTCCCGTTCCCGCCACTCCGCGATGGGCAAGCCAGCAGTTGGTGGCGGCACTGGACGAATTGGCTGCCGTTGATGTCCCGATGCCGGCATCGCCGACGACCGCCGGCGAGTTTCTTGGCTTCCTTGCTGGAGTGGGCCGCTCAGAGAATTTCTCGCCGCCCGGCTGGGAAGCATCCTTCGAGCGCGCCTTGAAGCATGAGGCAGCGATGGTTCGCGAGGCCGCGTTGGGACGGCTGCCGCGCCCTTTGCCTGCGGCCTTTCATCAGCCGCTCGTTTTTCTCATGGCCGACCCGGACAACACGGTGTGCCGGCTGGCCTGCGAGAAGGCGAATAACCTCCAACTCGCCGGTGGGCGTGCCTTCGCGCTTAAGGCCATCGCCATGTCCACGGACCATTGGACCGTTTGGATGGCGAAGGACGCCGCTGTGCGGGACGGCGGGCGAATGGAGTGCGCTGAGATGCTGGCAAAGCGCTTCGCTGAAGTGGCTGGTGACCCGCAGTTCGTGGGGATGAACTTCATGCGGCACCTGGTCGAAATCACCCTCGGCGGGCACATGAGCGGGAGCTGGCAGTTCCTCCGCGAGCCGGGCGGACAGGAAAAGGCCAACGCCCTCCGCGACGAATGGCTCAAGGTCATCCGTTACCACGCGGAGGATTTGCGCGCGGGGCGGTTGCTCGTGATGGGCCAGGGCTTCGTCACCACGAATCTCGTCCCACCGGGAGTCGGCTACGAGCCACCGCGCAAGTGAAGGGTTTCCACGAAGCACGCCGCACAGCGAAGTTTCTACTCGCCCTGCCGCGTCGCAGTCGGCAGTCAGCGGCGGGCGGATAGTTCGAAAACTTCACGCCCGTCCACAGTCGTCACAGAAACGCCATCGACGGTGACCCGTCCGGTGAGCGAGCCAGTTTCGGTGAGGCGAAGGACGGGAACTCCGGTGCGAGAGAGACGGGCAAGGAGAGCTGGCTTTGGGCGTTTGCTCGCGGGAAATTCCGTGTCGGTCAGCACAATGAGGCGCGGTTGGATGGCAGCGAGCAATGCGTCACTGAGCGGCTCGCCTTGTTCGGGAATCCCGGCGATGACGAGGTCGGCGCGGAGGTCAGTGTGTCGCGCAAGCAATGCCTTCTGCCCGGCGGCACCGAGTTCAGAGAGGAGCAGCACGCGCACTCCGTGGAACTCGCCGCGCAGGACGAGCGCCTGGTCGTCGGCGCGGTCGAACTTGTCCGTGGCGGCGGGATGCAGGACTTCCCAGCCAGCCAGGCGGTCGCCAGCGGAAACCGTCTTCGCGTGCGATGGCGTGGCTTCCAGTTGCTTGAGCGCGTCACGATAGGCGGGCGAGCGGGAGCGGGCCGGGCTGGTGAAGGAGCGCGCGGGCTTGAACTCGGTGTGGATGAGTTTGAAACCGCCGACACGCCGCTGGTCGCCGTGTGTGAGCGCGAGATTGGGGAGTGTGTTCACGCCTTGCGCACGCAGGAAGGGTTTCACGAGGAAGTTCGCGGCGGATTCGCTGCCGCAGTCCACGAGCAGATCGCGATCGCGGCCCGGGGCGTCGGAAATGATGGCATTGGCCCCCTGCCCCACCACGGTGAGGCGCACCTCATCGCGCGTGCGGAATTCGTCGGCCAGCCAGATGCAGGCGAAGACGGAGAGCACCGCCCATGACCAGCGGCGCTTGCCCGGTGTCCACAGCCAGCCAGCGACGAGGAAGAAGACTGCCGTGTAGAACGCGTAGAATTCGAAGCTGCTCGGGCCACGGACATACACAAACGCGCCGGGCAGCGTGGTGGTCCACTTGCTGAACCAGATCATGCCGCGCATGAAGAGCCAGCCGGAGTGATTGAAGGCGTCGGTGGCCCAGGGCAGCCAGTCACCGCAGACGAGCGCGCCGAGGTTGCACATGAGCGCGAGGCTGCTGAGGGGCACGACGATGAGATTTGCAAGCAGGCTCGCGGGGGTGAAGAGGTGGAAGTAGTGGGCGATGAGCGGCAGCGAGCCGAGCCAAGCGGCGAGTGAAGTGGCGAGGCTCGTGGTGACGGCGCGCACCGGCCAGTCCAGCCAGCGTTGCCAGCGCGGGCGAAGCTCATCGGGGAGGAGCGGATCGGTCTGGAGCAGGCGCTGGCGGAAGTCTTCAAACGGCGGAAGCAGAAGCGCGATGCTCAGGACGACGAAGAACGAGAGCTGGAAGCTGGCTTGGAAGAGCTGGCTTGGCTCCCAGATGAGGATGATGAAGCCGGAGGCAGCGAGGGAGTTGAGCAGGTTGCTCGGTCGCCGCACCGACCAGCCGATGATGATGACGGTCATCATGAGGGTTGAGCGAATGGCCGAGGGCTGCCAGCCAGTCGCCGCTGTGTAGAACCAGATGAGCGGCACGATGACCGCGCCGCACGCGCCGCGTGGGAGTTGTGCGGCGCGCAGCACGGCGACGAGGATGCCGGCGATGAGCGCAATGTGCAGGCCGCTGATGGCGAAGATGTGCATCGTGCCCGAGCGCATGAACGGCTCGGAGACTTCGTCGGTGAGCGCCGTCTTCCAGCCCAGCGTCATGGCCCAGAGCAGGCGAAGCTCCTCGTCCTCGACCGGCAGGCCGCGCGCGAGGGTGCGCTGCGACCAGTCACGGAAGCGGTCAGCGAACGGCGGCTGCGACGGCACTCCCTGGGTCTCGATGAACCGCCAGTCGTTTGTGTCCGCGCATTGGAGCTGGAAGTAAATGTCCTGCCACGCGAGGAAGGCACGGTAGTCGAACAGCCCTTCCGCCGGCGGCCCGGGTGGCGCACGCAGGATGCCCGTGAGTTCCACTGTGCGACCGGCGAAGAAGTTCGAAGCGAGAATCCCAGGTGTCGTCACCGCGACAACTCCGCTGGCCGGCTGCCACTCGCCGCTCCGCTGGATGGCCTCGACCTCGACATGAGTGTGCGCACGCCAGGACTCCTTCTCGTCGCGCACAAAGACGCGGAGCGTCGGCGTCTCGATGAGTCGTCCTCGCAGCGTCACGATCTCGGGGACTTCCTTGGCGACGAAGCGCAAGTCCACGGGCGACAGCACGGCAGAGCGCAGCGTCATGTTCGTCCATCCGAGACTGACGAGCAGCGGCCAAAGCAGCCAGCCGCGCCAGTTCGGAAGGATGACAGCGGCAATCACCAGTGCGCCCGCAACGATTAGCAGGCCTGCCTGCGGCACTTGAAATCTCCATCCGCAAAGCACGCCCGCCGCATACGCCAGCGCCACCGACACGAACGGGTGGCGTCGGCAGAAGGCGACGAAGCCTTGCAGCGGAGTTGCGCTGGGCGGCTGGGCAGCAGGTTGGGTTCCCTGATCTTTCAAGCGGTGGGATCACGCCCAGAGTAGGAGCGGACGGCTGGGATGCAATCCCGCTGTTTCCTCCTCCATGAACCTGTGTCGGTGGTTTGCAACCGAAAGATCGAAGCACCAAAAGGGTGCTGCTCAGGCTTCCGAACGCGAACGCTTCCATCTTTCGGCACAATGGAAATAGATGGCGGGGCCAATGGCGAAGAGCAGCACAGAGATGCCGCAGATCAGGCCGAGGAAGGTCATCCCGCCCACGTAGATGTAGTCTCGTTGGCTTACGATGACGTGCATGGGGAGCGCGATGAGCAGTTCGAGGATGCTGCCGAACAGCAAACATGCACGGAGCCGGTGCATTGCCTTCTCGGGTGGGGAAAATTGGAAGGCCAGGTTGAAATAGATGGCCCAGCCCAGCCAGCTTATCAGCATCAGCTCGACTGAGATTTGGAGGCCGAGCGCGGACTCCCGGTCGAGGATTCCTCCGTTGAGCACCTCGTTGACGGACAAGCCAGCCCCCAGCACGAGCAGGCCCATCATGAATGACGCGGCGAGGACGGTGCCCCAGCGAGTGCGGGGTTGCACCACCTGCCGGGAAGCCAGCGCCACCGGGACGCGCAGGAACGCAAACTTGGCGAAGACAAGTCCCGCAAGGAACATCCAGAACACCCACTCCTGGCTCAACTCGTCGAGCCCTCTCACCCGGGGCTTCATGGAACTGCCAATCGC
>JBEBFV010000542.1:0-3761 GCA_040081795.1 Limisphaerales bacterium
GCGAGTGCCTTCGCGCGTGTTTGTATCTGCCGGGCAAGTTGATGGAAAGCAAAACCTGCCCGGTGGCTCATGGCGGGCGCGGCATTCATGCTGCTTCAGTGTCCGAATGGGCGGACGTATCCGAACACCAAAGAACGCAGCCCCTTGAAGCGGCATGAATGCCGCGCGCCTCGGCGCCTCGCAAACACGCGTCTGGCACGGAACTTCCTCTACGGTTTCCGCCGTAGATTTGCGAACGCATGAGCGCCGCCACCAAATCCCTCCCCGCCGCCGCCCACTCTGCACCGCTCATCTTCATCGTGGACGACGAACCCGTCTCCGCCGAGATCGTCGCCGAACTGCTCCAACTCGCCGGCTACCGCACCCGCGTCTTCAACGACTCACGGCTCGCGGCGGACGAACTGAGCCGGTCGTCGGTGAAGCCGGACGTGCTGCTCGCGGACTTCAAGATGCCGGGCTTGAACGGCCTGCAACTCCTCGCCCGCGGAAAGTCGGAGATTCGCGGCTTGAAAACGGTCCTGATGAGCGGCCTCGCTGCCGACGCTGCCCTGGGGGAAAAGGGCTTCACCCCGGACCAATGGGTGACCAAGCCATTCCCCGTGACGACACTGCTCAAGTCCGTCCGCACTGCGCTGGCTTCGACGGGTTGAGCGCGGTTGACCGGGCAAATGTGACCTTTCCATCCGTGCCCGCTGGAGGTTCGCCCCTTTCTCTGCGCCTGTCCCGCCTCTGCGGTGCCATCTCCCAACTCCGCCATTGCCCGCCGCGTCGCGCGCCTCCAATAATCCCCGCCCTATGTCGAGCCGCAGACAGTATCCGTTTGATTTGATCGAGCCGAAATGGCAGCGCGCGTGGGACGCGGAGCAGACCTTCCGCGCCTTCAACCCCGGCGACTCCGTGCCGGACGGGCATCCATTTGGACTGCGCTACCCGCTCGCGGGCAAGACCGCTTCCGCCGCGGCCCTGCCCCCGAAGTTCTACATCCTCGACATGTTTCCCTACCCGTCCGGCGCGGGCCTGCACGTCGGGCACCCGGAGGGCTACACTGCCACGGACATCCTCGCCCGCTACCGGCGCGCGAAGGGGTTCAACGTGCTGCATCCGATGGGCTGGGACTCCTTTGGCCTGCCCGCCGAGCAATACGCCGTCAAGACCGGCCAGCACCCGCGCGTCACCACCGAGGCGAACATCGCCAACTTCACGCGCCAGATAAAATCCCTCGGCTTCAGCTACGATTGGTCGCGCGAGCTGGCCACGACCGACCCGGAATACTTCCGCTGGACGCAGTGGATTTTCCTCCAGGTTTACAACTCGTGGTTCAACCCGGAGACGAACAAGGCTGAACCCATCTCCACGCTGAAGTTTCCCACCGATTGCACCACCGAGGAACAACGCCGTGCCTTCCGTGACTCTAAGCGCCTCGCCTACGTCTCCGAGCAGCCCGTGTGGTGGTGCGAGGAGCTGGGCACCGTGCTGGCAAACGAGGAGGTCGTGGACGGCAAGAGCGAGGTGGGCGGCTTCCCCGTCGTGCGCAAGCCGATGCGCCAATGGGTGCTGCGCATCACCGCCTTCGCCGAGCGCCTGCTGGACGACCTGAACACCATCGAGTGGACCGACTCGCTCAAGGAGATGCAGCGCAACTGGATTGGCCGCAGCGAGGGCGCGGAAGTGGACTTTGCGATTGCCGATTGCCGATTGCCGATTGCCGATTCCAAAATCCGCGTCTTCACCACGCGGCCCGACACGCTCTTCGGTGCGACCTACATTGTGCTGTCACCTGAGCACAAGCTGGTGGACCAAATCACTTCCACGGAGCAACGCGCCGCTGTCCAAGCCTACAAGACCGAAGTCGCCAAGAAGTCCGACCTCGAACGCACCGAACTGGCGAAGGAGAAGTCCGGCGTCTTCACCGGCGCGTATGCCCTCAACCCAGTCAACGGCGAAAAGGTTCCCATCTGGATTGCTGACTACGTCCTCGCGAGCTACGGCACCGGAGCCATCATGGCCGTGCCGGCACATGACCTACGTGACTTTGAGTTTGCTGAGAAATTTCACCTGCCGATTGTTGAGGTTGTTCAACCAGACAAGTCAATCGGCCATCATCCCGGTCCTACGGGGTGCTTTGCGGGAGAAGGATTCGCAACCAATTCCACGAACGGAGAGATTTCGCTTAACGGCCTCCCCACCGCCGAAGCCAAAGCCAAAATCACCACCTGGCTTGCATCCAAGGGCCTCGGCAAGAAGACCATCAACTACAAGCTGCGCGACTGGCTCTTCAGCCGGCAGCGGTATTGGGGCGAGCCGTTCCCCATCGTCTGGCGGCGCGATGCTGCGACTGGCCAGCCGTATCACGAGGCGCTGCCCGAGAGCGCGCTGCCGTTGCTCCCGCCCGCCCTCACCGATTACAAGCCCACCGCCTCCGGCGAGCCGCCCCTGGCCCGCGCGAAGGACTGGGTGAACCTCCCCGACGGTGCTGTCCGCGAGGTGAACACCATGCCGCAATGGGCCGGCTCGTGCTGGTATTACCTGCGCTACCTCGATGCGAAAAATGGCAGCGCCTTCGTGAGCAAGGAGGCGGAGAGCTATTGGATGGGTTCGGCTGGCTCGGCGATTGGCTATCGGCCATCGGCTATTTCTTCAGATAGCCAATCGGCAATCGCCAATCGCCAAGGCGCGACGACGCCCGGCGTTGACCTCTACGTCGGCGGCACGGAGCACGCCGTGCTGCACCTCCTCTACGCCCGTTTCTGGCACAAGGTGCTGTTCGACCTCGGCCACGTCTCGACCGCCGAGCCGTTCTTCAAGCTCGTCAACCAGGGCCTCATCCTCGGCGAGGATGGGCAGAAGATGTCCAAGTCCCGCGGCAACGTGGTGAACCCGGACGACGTGCTCGTGGAGTTCGGCGCGGACGCCTTCCGGCTCTACGAGATGTTCATGGGCCCGCTGCAAGACACGAAGCCGTGGAACACGCGCGGCGTCGAGGGCGTGTATCGCTTCCTCGGGCGCGTGTGGCGGCTGTTCATCGAGGAGAAGTCCGAGACCGCCTTCGAGCAGGCGCAGACCGTCGCCACGCAGCCGGACGCCGACCTGCTCGACCATCTGGTGATGAACGGCACAATCGCCGAAGTCTCCGCCACGCCCGCGCAGCTCAAGGTGCTCCACGCCTGCATCAAGAAAGTCACCGAAGACCTCGACCACCTGCGCTTCAACACCGCCATCAGCGCGATGATGGTCTTCGTGAACGAAGCCAATGGCTGGCAGTCTCGCCCGTTCGCCGTGATGCGGACCTTCCTGCAATTGCTCGCGCCTTTCGCGCCGCACTTGACCGAGGAGCTCTGGTCGCGCCTGCACAGCGCCTTCGGCCAGCGCGCGCCGTCCTTGAGCTACGCCGCGTGGCCGAGCTACGACCCCGCGCTCCTGGTCGAGAGCGAGATCGAAATCCCCGTGTCCGTGAACGGCAAGCACCGCGATGTCATCCGCGTCCCCGCCGACGCCGACAACGCCACCATCGAGGCCGCCGCCCGCCGTGCGGAGAAGGCCCAGCCGTTCCTCGAAGGCAAGACGGTGCGGAAGGTCATCATCGTGCCGAAGAAGATGGTGAACATCGTGGTGGGGTGAACGTGGTGGGGACACTTCTTTCCCCGTTCCGCTCAAGTGTTTAGCCCGAATTCCGAAGTCGAGGCTGAAAGCCTCAGACATGACAGCCCGGGGCAACGCCCCGGGTAGCGGGATAGAAGTATCGCCGCCCTGAAAGGGCGGAA
>JBEBFV010000128.1:0-13799 GCA_040081795.1 Limisphaerales bacterium
GTAGAGCATTACCTTCACACGGTAGGGGTCGCAGGTTCGAAACCTGCAGCGTCCACCACTTCTGCCCCCCGTTGCAAACCGGCTGCAATGGTCGGTCTGCCCCATTCCAGCCGAGCGACAAACCGATTGAACTCCCTCCGGGCCGTCCTTAGAGTCGCCGGGCATTATGGGAACTGAAAATTCTGCGGGACCGGGCATGGCGTGGCTGGGCTGGGCGTTTCTCACCGTGGCTTGCTGGGGCGTCTATGGCGTCTTCCTTCACACCGGCTCGATCGGCATGGCCGACGCCGCCAACGGGCGCATCAAGGCGTTTCTCTTCGTGGGCGTGGCTTACTTCCTCACCGCCGTGCTCGCGCCGCTGGCCATTCTCGCGCTCAACGGCGCGTCGTGGGTCTTCCCGGCCAAGGGCCTTTGGTGGTCGCTCATCGCGGGCATCGTCGGCGCGGTGGGCGCGCTGGGTGTGCTGCTCGCGTTCGGCGCAAAGGGCACGCCCGCCGTGGTCATGTCCATCATCTTCGCCGGCGCGCCGGTGGTGAACGCGCTCTACTCGATAGTCACTCATCCGCCGGCAGGCGGCTGGGGCAGCATCAAGCCGATGTTCTGGGTCGGCATCCTGCTGGCCGCGCTGGGCGGGACGCTCGTGACCTTTTACAAGCCTGCGCCGCCCGCGCCGCAGAAGGCCGCCGCTGCCATCGCTCCTGCAAGCCCGGCATCGGAGCCGCCGGCGAAATGAACCGCAGATGACCTGCCACAAAAAGGCACAGGAGGCGCAAAGAGAATCGCTCTTCGCGCCTTTTGTCTTTGGCGGGACGACCCAACTCTGTGAACGACCAGCTTGCCCAACTTAGAGTCCTGCTCGCCGCGCTGCGGACGAATCCGTTTTACACGCGGAAGCTCGCGGGCACCGGCTTGCTGGACGGTGCGGCGAGTCTCGCCGAATTCAGCGCGCGCTGCCCGTTCACGACGAAGGCGGAACTCGTCGCCGACCAGCAGGCGCAACCGCCCTACGGCTCGAATCTCACCTTCCCGCTCGAACGCTACACGCGCTGCCACCAGACCAGCGGCAGCACGGGCAGTCCACTGCGCTGGCTGGACACACCGGAGAGCTGGACTTGGATGCTCGACAACTGGGAGACGGTCCACCGCAAGGCCGGCACCACGGCGGCGGACCGCATCTTCTTCGCATTCAGCTTCGGGCCGTTCCTCGGCTTCTGGACGGCGTTCGAGTCCGCGCAACGGCTGGGCTGCCTGGTCTTCGCCGGCGGTGGCATGACCAGTGTGGCGCGGCTGCAAGCCATGCTCGACCTGCGCGCAACGATCCTTTGCTGCACGCCAACTTACGCCATCCACCTCGCTGAGGTCGCCGCGAAGGAAGGCATTGATCTCCGCCGCTCGCAGGTGAAGACCCTCAGCGTGGCGGGCGAACCCGGGGGAAGCATCCCGGCCACACGGGCGCGCTTGGAGGAACTCTGGCCCGGCGCACGAGTGTATGACCATCACGGCATGACCGAGGTCGGCCCGGTGAGCTACGAATGTCCCACGCGGTCCGGCGTGCTGCACGTCATCGAGCGCGCGTTCATCGCCGAGGTGGTGGACCCGGCCACCGGCCAGCCCGTCGGCGAACGCAGACGCGGCGAGCTGATCCTGACAAACCTCGGCCGCACCGGCTCTCCGCTCCTGCGCTACCGCACCGGTGACTTGGTCCAACTCTCAACTCTCAACTCTCAACTCTCACCGTGCCCCTGCGGCTCCACCGACCTCGCGCTCGAAGGCGGCATCCTCGGGCGCGTGGACGACATGGTCGTCGTGCGCGGGGTGAATGTTTATCCCAGCGCCATCGAGGAAATCATCCGGCGCGTCGGTGGCGTTGCGGAGTATCAGGTGCGCGTGAGCCAGCGGCGCGCGCTGGCGGAGCTGACCGTGACCGTCGAGCCGGCGGCGGACGGTTCCGGCCTCGGCGTGGAGCGCCGTCTGGCAGCGGCGTTTGAGTCCAGCCTCGCTCTGCGCGTGCCTGTCGAACTGGCCACGCCGGGCAGCCTGCCGCGCTTCGAATCGAAGGCCCGCCGGTGGACGCGGGAGCCGGGCTGAGACCGTTTTTTTGGGTCTTGAATGTTTTTGCTACGCCTGCGTCATATTCCTCGCGCCGCTAATCTGGCGCATAAACAAAACAACACAACCTGATAGCATCATGAAGAAACTGTTCGCACTGTTCGCCGCCACCCTCATCGCTGGTTCCGCCTTCGCCGGCGAGTTCCCCGACATCAGCATCTCGGACCTCAAGAAGGCCATCGCCGACAAGAAGGTCACCGTCATTGACGTGATGGGCTCTGCCTCCTACAAGGCCAAGCACGTCCCCGGCGCGATTGACTTCGCCGCCGTGAAGGCCGACTTCGCCAAGTCGCTGCCCGCCGACAAGAACGCCCTCGTCGTCGCCTACTGCGGTGGCCCGAGCTGCAAGGCCTACCAGGCCGCCGCCAACGCGGCTGAGAAGCTCGGCTACAAGAACATCAAGCACCTCTCCGCTGGCATCTCCGGCTGGGTCGCCGCGAACGAGAAGACCGAGAAGGCGAACTAAGACGCCCCGGCATTAATTCCAAAGCGCCCCGTGCTCACGCGCGGGGCGCTTTTTGTTTGGTGTCCCGGCTTCAGCCGGTTCTGCGCGTAGCCGTCGAGGTCGGAAGGTGGAGTTTCCCGGGTCAGATCAAGGGGTCCGCCTCCTGACCTTGGCGGCTACCTCACCAACCCTTCGGCAGCTCCGGCAGCGTCGCCTTCAGAATGCCGCGTATGGTCTGCTTCTCGGCGGCAGGCAGGTAGGCGTATTCCCTGTCCGGCTTGGCGGTGTCGAGCGCCTGGGCCAGACGTGTGAAGACACGTTGCTTCATCTCCGGCGGCAGACCTTGGAAGGCGAGGCTGTAGATCATGTAGCTGCACCGATGCTGGAAGAGCCGCGTGCGCAGCTCGAAGTCCTTGAGCGAAGTCCCGCCCGGCCCAAGCCGGCGCACGCTTGTGAAGTCCCGCTTGAACTCGCCGTCACCCGCCACGCCACCCTTCGGCAGCGACACCTCGTCGGCAAAGAGCAGGTAGCGCGTCAGCGCGCGCGCCTGCTGATCGAGCATGGTCGTGTTCGTGGAAGTCAGTTTGCCGCCGCCTTCCGCCAGCGCCGTGCGCGTGCGGTATGTGGCCTCGACGGCGCGGTTCACGAAGCCGATCTGGTGCTCGTGCAGAAGCTGCGGGAGCAGGTCGCTGCTGGGAACGAAGTAGCGGTCGTAGCTGAACGACGCGCCGGGCTGCAACTGCTGGCGCGCGATGCCCTGCGGCGAGGACAGCCCGTAGAAATTCGCCAGATGGTTCGTGAACGTGCCCGTGCCGGTCAGATACCAGCCGCCGAAGCGTTGATTGAGAGGGATGCCGTGGCCGGACTGCTCCTGCCGGAAAGACTCTAGGCTTCCGCCGCGCACGCCGGGAATCACGGACTTCACCACGAGGCCCGGCACGTAGCCGGTGTCCTCGCGCGCGTGGCAGTTCATGCAGCGCGTCGCGCGCTCGGGTCGCGGCGGCTGGCCATTGCGCGGGATGTCAAAGATGTAGAACACAGCGCCGAGGTCGGGGTCCACGGAGACGATCTCGATTTTCCCGTTCACCACGTAGCCGAGGTAAACATCCTCATTGAAGAACAGCGCGCGCGGGGTGCGGGGAGAGATGAGGCTCAGTTGCAGGCTCGTCGTGGAGAAGAGCAGCATCTGCGAGGTCACCGGGATGTCGAGCGACTTGAGCACGCTGGCGACAAACGCCTTTTCGCCCGAGTAATCCAGCTCGACGCGGCCCGCCTGCACGTTGGTCATCCAGCGGCTGAAGCGGTCTTTCGGTGTCTGCTTCCAGTAGTCGTGAGGAGGCTGGTCGAAGTCGCGGTAATCGGCGGCCGAGCCCGCAAGACCGCTTGCGAGCAGCAACAACCAAAGCCAGACGTTCAACTTCATGCGTGGTTCAGGATACGAACGCACCTACTGACGAAACAAGTGTCGAGGCGTTCAACTTCCGAAAACACTTCGGCGCGGGAAGGCAGTTCCCGCGCCGGTGTTCCGTCCTGGGTTTGGCTCCGACCGGCCCACAGCCACGCAAGCTGGTCGGAGTCGAGTCGCGCTCAGTTCCTGGCAGGGAACGTGGCGCGGGAGAGTTTCGTCATCAGGGTTCCTTTCGTTCTGGGGTTCTGAGTTGGCTGATCGCTGTGTGCTGGCTGCTGACCGCTGTCCGCTCTTACAGCTTCTTGATCGTCACGCTCTGGCCGGCGGCGAGGGTCACGGTGGTGATGCGCTGGCCGGCGTAGCCTCCAGTGGTGACAACCGGGGCGACGGTGCCGGTGAAGCTCACGATGCCGCCGTTGACCAGGCCCGTCACCGGGATGCTCGCGGCCTTGGTCACGGTCAGGGTGACGGTGCTGTCCGAGTTCAGCGTGGCGACCACGCCGGAGGCGTTGTAGTCCATCCGCTCCTGGAGCGTCGCGCCCAGCGCGTTCATGGTCGGGGACAGGGCGGGGAAGTTGTAGAGCTTCTCATACTTGTCCGCGACCTTGTCCAGCAGGTCACCGAGGAGCGTGTTGCCCCGGCCGTTGTAGTCGCGGAGGTTGGGCTGGTGGAACATCAGGGGGCTCACATCGCCCTTGAGCAGGAAGCCCAGGAGCAGCTCGGCCTGGTTGTCCAAAATCTCTGCGTAGGCCAGGTCGCGGCCCCAGTAGGCGCCGTAGATGGAGTTGTATTCGCTCACCCACTCCTCGGGGGTCGAGACGTTGTAGAAGAGATTATTCGCGTGCCGGGGGATCATCAGGATGCGGGCGTCCACCCAGTTCGGGATTCCGACATTCGGGCTGGCCGGGCGGTGGCTGGGAATGGAGGTGTCGGTGACGAGGTAGCGGATGCCGGTGTCGTAGGCGGCCTTGATGAACTGCGGGTTGTTCAAGCCCGTGATGTTGGGCGTGACCATGTTGGCTTTGTTGTAGTGGGGCAGACCCAGCGCCACGTGGGCCTTGTTGTTCTGGATGATTTCGGCCAACGCGTTGGTGTAGCTGATGTCGTCGAGGTAGGGGTGCGTGTAGGTGTGGCTGATCCACTTGAACATCGCCTTGTTAGTCAGCACGTAGGGCGTGAGGTCATCGTTCTCGTATTGGCCGGCGACGGTGCCCAGACCGTTGAAGGCCATGTCGTAGCGGAAGTGGCGGCCCAGCGTGCGGGTGTTGAACTTGGCCTGCCAGTTGATCGTCGCCTGCCAGTCCTTGGCGCTCTGGCGGAACTCTCCGGCGGGCCACATCTCGTCGGCCAGGAACACGTCGTCAATCTGCGCGCTCAGGTATGTGCGGCGCTCGCCGAGGAACATCCCCTTGTTCGCCCAGGTGACAAGGCCGTGGGAGAGAACCGTGCTGTGGATGAGCCACGGGGCATTGTCGAAGGTCAGCGAAAGCACCTGACGACCGTCGGCGTGTTTCTTCACGGCGATGAGCGCGTGGCCTTGGGAGTCGGAGAGCCAGACCGTCGTGTTGGTGTCGAGCGGAGTGGCGAGGTAGGTCCAGACGTTCGAGACGGCGAACGCGTTGGTCATGACGAGGTAGGGGAAGGAGGGCTTGGCGGCAGCGCTCCAGGTGCCGACGGCGGCAGCGCCCGTGGAGTCGTAGGCGGCGGTGGGGAAGTTGAAGCCCGACTCCGGTGTGGGATAGCCGCTCCAGTTGACGCGGCGCACGGCGAAGTCAGCCTCGTATTGGTTCAGCACCGCCCACTCGGCGCTGGTGAGACCGGAGGTCCAGGTCGTGCCATCGGGCGAGTAAGCCAGTTGGGAGTCAGTGAGCATGACCGCAGAGTAGAAGCCGCGGGTGCCGACGAAGAGCTTCTCGGCGGTCAGGGTGCCGGGCTGGGCGGAGGCGACGTGCAGGGTGTAGGGCGTGCCGATGAAGTCCAGCGCCTGCCGGATGGCGGGCAGCGCGGCGTCATTGGTGGTGGCTGTCACCACCAGCACGGCCAGGTCGGTGGAGGAGTTCGTGAGCGCAGCGTGAGCGGCCGGGCGTCCCGCGAGGGTCAGCAAAAGTCCAAGCACGAGTGCGAGGACGCCATTGGCGGGCCGGTCGAGCTTGGCCAGCAAGCCCGGTCGGCTGGCCGCCACGCTGCGCGTAAAGCGTTTGACCACGATGTCGAGGAACACGACGGGCTTCTGGGGGAAGCTCACGCGGAGGGTCTGGGTCGTGCCGAGGGAGGGTTTGTTGCTCATAACATCAGGCTGTGTGTTGTTTGCCGTGCGCACGGCTTCCTCGCTGCCACTCGGATAGCTCAGTGCGTTTTTCATGGCGTCAGAATACGCGCGGGCGCAGGGAGCGGTATCGGGCGGGGCGTCCGATTGCGGGCTGGGGGGAACCCCTATGCGGGCAACTGGGAAATCACGCAGAGGCCGCGAAGGGCGCAAAAGGAAGTGAACCCGCAAAGAGATTTCCGCAGCTTCGAAGTAACCGCAGATCGTGGCTCAATCTGTGGGCGTCTTGAATCGGCAGGAAATTCCTTCGCGCCCTTCGCGTGAGACGGGCACAGTCGCACTGACACTCAGGATCTCAGGCCATCTGCCCCCGCACCGCTGGCAACAGGTTGACTTCCTCCACGCCGCCGATGCGCCACGCGTTCTCCTCGCGCACGAGCACGTAGCGGAAAAACCGCGTGCGTCCGCCGCGGCCTTGCACCGAGACCTGCACCACAGCCTCGCGTCCGTTATCCTCCACATCGCCAAACGAGACCGCGCGCCAGTAGGCGATGATGGGATAGCCGTCCTTCACCATCCGCTCGAACGCTGCGATCGCCCGCTTCTCAAGCTCGGCCTGTGGGAGAATGCGGCCGTCCTTCGCCTGCTCCGAGGCCGCGACCGTGAGCTGCTGCTGAAGACCCGAGGCGGCGAAGGAATATGCCAGCGCGTAATCACCGTCTCGGAAGGCCGCGAACTGAGACTCAAGAACACCGACGACCTGCCGGCGCACCTCAGCCGAGCTCCGGTGCAGCGGTTGGACACTCCCGGGCGTGACAAAGAAAAACAGCAGGCAGACGGCGAACGGCAGGGACATCGCGCGCAGCAGGCGGATGAACTCGTCGCGCGAGGAACCGCTGGGTTGCGGGGGAAAATCGCTCAAGAGGAAGAACGGCCGCTACTTCGCCTTCGTGGTCAGGCCCGTCAGAGCCTTGGCGACCAACTGGACCGACGCGTCGTTCACGCCCGAGAGCACCAGCGCGTCCTGCACGCCTTGGAGCGCGGCCCTGAATTGCGGCGAACCAGCGCCCGCGTTCAGCGCACCGGCCAGCGAGTTGACGAGGGCGGTCTGGTCTGCGGAAGAAATCTTCTTGCCGGCGATGGCATCGGCCAGCGAGTTGGCAAGGGCCTGGAGCGCGTCAGCCGAGGGCTTGCTCGCACCGATGGCGACGCCCGCGAGATTGCCGGCGAGCTTGTCCTTCTGCTCCTGCGTGGCCTGCGGACGGGACTTGATGATGGCGAGGTCGGCGAGGATTTTCGAGACGTTGGGCTGGGCGACTCCGGTCTGCGTCGCAGAAGCGCCAGCGGCCGGTTGCGCGCCGGGCGCAGTCGGCAGGTTCAACGGACGACCAGCAGTTTCCTTCGCGCGCTGCTTGATGATGACGGCGGCACCCTGCCCGAAGGCGGAGGACGCGGTGCAAAGCGTGGCGAGGGCGAGAACGAGGAGGGAGGCTTTCATGGGTTGGTGCGTTGAACTTGGCGCACCGTGCGCCTTTCGTGGGGGCATGTCAACCGACGGTTCGCCATCGGTTTTTCGGCGCGCTTCAACACTCGGATTTGCCGGGGCGACGCTCACTTCCCCGTCTTGCCGAGGAGGAACGCCAGCAGGTCGTTCAGCTCCGCTGGCGTGAGGGCTTCGTGGAAATTCGCCGGCATCAACGAAGTCTCCGTCTCGCGGCGCTCCTTCACGTCCGCCTTGGGCACGCGGGCCTCCTGGCCGTTCGCCAGCGCATACACCAGCGTCGCGCCTTCCTCGCGGCGGAAGAGGCCGCTCACGCTCTCGCCGTCCCTCAGCACAAAGACCGTCGCGCGGAACGCCGTGTCCACGTTCCGGTTCGGGTCGAGGATGTCTTCGAGCAGCCGCTCCACGCCGCGCCCGCCGATGCCGTCGAGCTGCGGGCCAACGAGCGCGCCTTGGCCGGCGAGTTGGTGACACGCGGCGCACGCCTTCGTGTAAACTTCCGCCCCGCGCACCGCGCTGGCCTGCTTCGCATCGAACCCATTGCGCTTGGCCTCAATCAATTTCTGCAACTGCACATCAGCGGGCGGCAAGTTCTTCACCAGCGCGGCCAGCCGATTCTTCGCGTCGCGCGCGGGGCTGGCGCGGAGGCGGTCGGTCAAGGTCCGGTCCTGCAAGAGGCGCGCCGCGATGCGCCCCGACTCGGCGGCGGCGAGCAACTGCTCCGCGCCCGCCGCCGTGCTCACGAGCGCGGTGGCGAAACGCAGTTGCAGGCGCGTCGGTGCGTTCGTCAGCGCGGCCACGACCACGGCGAGACCGCGCGCGTCCGCCTGTTCGCCGAGCTGCGCCGCGAGTTCCGCGCGCAGGTTCTCCGGCTGGGCGGCATCGCGCACGAGCGGCTCGACCTTGGGCAGCGCGGCGACGGCATTGAGCGCGAGCCAGGCGCGTCCGGCGGCGGCGCGGACAACGGCATCCGTCGAGTCGTTGAACAGCTTCGTCACCGCCGGCTCCAGCGTGGCGAGCTTGAGCGAACGCGCGAGGTCCGCGCCGGATTGCTGGCGGCGGGCGAGGGACTGGACTTCGCCCAAGGTCAGCTCGGGCAAGGCCGGGGCGAACCGCCCGAAGGCCAGCCAGGCGTAGGCCTTGCCGTCGTCGCCATCCGTCACCTCGACAACGGCCCGCTTCCCGGCCAAGTCAGCCAGGTCCCAAGTAATCTTCTGTGCCGTGTCGTTCCGGGGCACCTTGGCCTCGCGGACGACGCCCTTGGGCAAGGCCCCGGCGGCTGGAACGGCGGCCAGACGGGTAGGAACGGTCTCCCGACGGGCAGAATCTTCATCTCGACGGGTCGGAACGTCAGCCTGACGGCTCGAACTTAGGCGCCGACGGGTAGAATCGCCATCCCGACGTGCTGAATCGTCATCCCGACGAGCAGAATCACCATCCCGACGTAGTGAATCGTCATCCCGACGAGGCTGGTGAAGCGATTCTACACGTCGGTCTCCGGCTTCTTCCCGTCGGGGGACCGATTCACCCCGTTGGTGGACCGATTCAACATGCTGGTGAGCCGGTTCAACACGTCGGGAGTCCGGTTCTGCACGCCGCTGGGTCGGTTCAACCTGATTGAGTGCGAATTCTTCCTGTCGGGATAGTGAGGCTACCTGATGTTGGGCGGATTCAGGCTGGCGGGGGACGCTTTCTCTCTCACCCCGGCCCTCTCCCGCTTGGAGAGGGGGAATGCCAGCCTGTCGCATTGTCAATTCAGCCTGTGAATGGTCGAGGGCGGTGAGACGTAGGGCGCTTTCTGCCTCACCGTGAGCCGCTTCCGCCTTGTCGGTATCCGACACGAGGCGGAGGCGGACGAAATTCTTTCCGCCGGCGGGCTGTTGCGGGAAGCCGTCGTGGCCGCAGAGGTAGAAGGAGAGTTGTTTCGGCAGGACAAACACGGGCGAGCGCAGGACGCCGGTCAAGGTCTCGCCGTGCGGGAAGCTGGACATGAGGCGGGTCTTCTGGCCGTCGGCGCTGGTGCGCTCCTCGAAGGCGAAGGGGTTGCGGCCGGGCGCGGCGGGGTTCAGCGGCACGTAGGTCCATGCCGCTGACTTGATGGCGGGGGCGAGGAGCTGGCTGGCGAGGTCGGTGCCCCACGCGCGCAAGTCCGGCGGCAGCGCGCCGCCGCGCACGGTCAGGCCGTCATGCATGGACTTGAAGAGAGCGGCTTGGGTGTCGAGGTCGGTGGCGAATTGCTTGCGGCCCAGCGTGGCAAGTTTAGGCAGATCCGCGTCGGGCGCGTAGCGGGCCGCGTGCGTGACGTAGCGGGCGAGGGCATCGGCGGGCTCGGTGTGTTGCTCGACGTGGCGGACGAGGAAGGTGGCGGCCTCGGCGTTGGTGAGCGCGACTGCGATGCTCGCAATCAGAGTTGAATCGGCCTTTGAGAGAGGCTTTCCAGCTTTCGCATCTTCGGCAATCGACTTGAAATGAGTGTGGCTTTCTTGCTTTTCATTTGTGATTGGATTGCCCATCCACCATTCCCTACCAAGCTGCGACTTGATCCCGACTTTGAGCGCATGAGCGAGATGAGTATCTTCTGCGGATGTGGCGCGAACGGCTGCTAGCAACTCGTCCAGCTCTACTGGTTCCGCTCCGAGGCATGCCTCTGCGGCAGCCCTGCGGACGAAGGGATCAGAATCCTTCAGTCCGCCCTCAATTGCCTCTGAAACACCACGCAAAGAGCGCCCGCGTAGCGTCTCCAAGTCTTTCAGCACTCGCGCTCGAACCTCGCGATGCTGATCATTTGCCAACTGAAAGTAATTGGTTGTCTCCAAGGCACGCGAACGCGTGAGGAACGACAAAACTCCTACCTTCTGCTGGCTGTTAGCTGCTGTCTTCAAGGTGCCCTTCAGCCTGTCGATTAGCTGGAGCGGCTTGCTGTCCTCGGGCGTTAGCTCTCTGCTCCGTTGCCTCTCTAACGCGCGCCCGATGGGTTCTCGGTTGACGTCGTGCAGCTCATTGAGCGCAAGCGAACGGCGCGTTGGATTTGGCGAGCCAAGTTCAGCGATGAGTTGTTCAGTTGTGTCAGCGTTGAGCCTGAGCCTCCTCACGTCAGCTCCGCCGGGAGGGACGATGCGCCAGATGCGGCCGCGCTCGCGGTCGCGGGCGGGGTGGAGCAAGGGAACTTCGTAGTGGCCGATGATGCGGTTGTAGAAGTCCGCCACCCACAGCGCGCCGTCGGGACCGAATTGCAAATCCACCGGGCGGAACCAGGGGTCATCCGTGCTGAGGAAGTCGGGCATCTCATGGCCCACGCTGGTGCTGCCGCGCCATTCGAGGCGGTCACGGTTGATGCGGCTGGTCATGACGTTCCCGATGAAGAGGTTCCCCTGAAACTCGGCGGGCCACGCGGGGTCGCTGATGTGGACGATGCCGCAGATGGCGGTGCTGTGGTGCGAGTGCTGGATGGTCGTGGGGCCGAAGCCGAGGCCATCATGCGGGCGGCCAAAGCTCGGGTAGTGCGCGCCGCGCAGGAGTTGGTAGATGGGGGAACTGTGACAGTCGGCGGAGTAGAGGTTGCCCAGCGGGTCGAAGGCGAGGCCGAAGGGGTTGACCTGCCCGTGGGTCCAGTGCTCGATGCGCGAGCCGTCGAGGCGGAAGCGATAGACGTTGCCGGAGGGGAGGGAGATTTCGTGGCCGTCCGTGCCCGCGACGCGGGATTGGTTGTTGAAGCCGTGGGTGGCGTAAATCCAACCGTCGAGGCCGCGCCGGAAGCTGGCTTGGTTCCCGTGCGTGTCGCGCGTGAAGTCAAACGGGCCGTAGAGCTTCTCCTGCTTGTCGGCGACGCCATCGCCGTCCGTGTCCTCGAAGAGCCAGATGTTCGGAATGGACCAGGCGAGGCATTTCCAGACCAAGCTGTCAGCAGTCAGCGGTCGGCGGTCAGCGCCGGAAGGCTGCGGTGTCCCCGACTTCTTCTCACTGCTGACCGCTGATGGCTGACCGCTGATAGCTGACCGCTGACCGCTCCCCTTCGGCGCTCGGAAAGGATAGATGCCGATGGGGATGTTCAGGTTGGTGGCGAAGGTGGTGACCTTGCGCGCGCGGCCATTGTCGTCGAAGTCCGAGAAGATGCGGATGGTGTCGCGAGCGAGGGCGGCGTTGGTCGCCGCAAAGGGGTATTCGCGCGATTCCGTGACCCAGAGGCGGCCCGCCGAGTCGAAGGCCATGTTCATCGGCTTGCGGAGGTCCGGCTCCGCCGCGACGAGCTGAATCTTGAAGCCGGGCGGGAGATGAAACTTCAGCCGCTGCTCCTCGGGCGAGAGTGGCTCGGCGGCGCGCACGCCCTCGGTGAAGAGCTTCGGGGCATCGGCGGCGGGGCTGCGCGTGACGAGGATGAGCGAAAGCAGGAGCAGGGAGAGAAGCAGGGACTTCATGCGATAAGGGCGTTATGCCGGAAGCCAGTGCGGGTCGAAAGGAAAAGTTCTCGATCCGGCGCGCGACGGTTTCTGCCGAGACTTTTTCCTGCCGTTCCCGACGGGCCCCGGTAAGCTCCACGCACACCTATGGCGACTATCGCAGTTCTCGGCACAATGGACACGAAGGGCGAGGAGCATGCCTTCGTGGCGAACCTCATCAAGCAACGCGGGCATCACGTGCTCGTCATCGACACCGGCACGCTCGACGCACCGAAGCTCATGCCTGACGTGACGCGGCTGGAGGTCGCGGCGGCGGCGGGCGTGGACCTCGCGGCGTTGATCGTGCGCAAGGACCGGGGCGAGGCGGTCGCCGCGATGTCGAAGGGCGCGCCCGTGGTGCTGGCGGGGCTCGTCGAGGAGCGGCGCATTGACGGCGTGATCTCGCTCGGCGGCGGCGGCGGCACGGCCATTGGCACCGCCGCGATGCGTGCGCTACCCATCGGCTTCCCCAAGGTCATGGTCTCGACGCTCGCGTCCGGCAACACGGCGCAATATGTCGGCGTGAAGGACATCGTCATGTTCCCCGCCGTGGTGGATGTCGCCGGGATCAACCGCATCTCGCGCCAGATTCTCACGCGCGCGGCGGGAGCGATTTGCGGGATGGTCGAGAGCGTCCCGCAGCCGGGTGAGGACAAGCCCCTCGTCGTCGCGAGCATGTTCGGCAATACGACCGACTGCGTGCAGGCCGCAAAGAAGATCATCGAGGCCGCCGGCTACGAAGTCCTCGTCTTCCACGCCACCGGCACGGGCGGCCGCGCGATGGAGTCGCTCATCGAGTCCGGCCTTGTCGCGGGCGTGCTCGACATCACAACGACGGAGTGGGCGGATGAGCTGGTCGGCGGCGTGCTCGGGGCCGGCCCGACGCGCTGTGAGGCAGCCGCGCGCCACGGCGTGCCCGCCATCGTCACGCCTGGATGCCTCGACATGGTGAACTTCGGCGCGCCGGAGACGGTTCCGGCGAAGTTCGCCGGCCGCACCTTCTACCAGCACAACCCGCAGGTGACGCTCATGCGCACCACGCCGGAGGAATGCGCCGAACTGGGCCGCATCCTCGCGGAGAAGGTCAACCTCTCCACCGCGCCCGTGACGGTGCTCCTCCCTCGCAAGGCCATCAGCGTCATCAGCGCGCCCGGCCAAAAATTTCACGACCCCATCGCCGACCGCATCCTGTTCACCATGATGAGAACATTTCTGCGCAAGGACATTGAGCTTGTGGAGTGGGACTGCGTCATCAACGCGCCGGAGTTCGCCAAGGCCTGCGCCGAGAAGCTGCTGGCGAACATTGCGAAGGCGAAGCGAGCGGAGTTCGGCGAAGGTAGGTAGGGCGCGCTGTCCTCGGCGCGCCGCTGAGGTCTTGTGGCATTCGGGTGGCCGGCGGCGGGGTGAGGACACCCCGCCCTACCAGCTTCAGGCTCACCTCAGCCGTATCTCCGGCGGTTGGGCTACGTAATCCGCCACCGTCAGTATGGCGTCGGGATGCAGCCGCAGCAGCGAGGCAGGACACGAGGGAGTGATTGGCCCGTGTAAAACGCGCCGCACCACCGCGCTCTGCCACGGGCGGTTGCAGTAGAACCGCAGTTTCCGTGACCTGAGGATTTCCTTCATCCCGACCG
>JBEBFV010000543.1:0-3736 GCA_040081795.1 Limisphaerales bacterium
CCCCGGCCCTCTCCCCCGATGGGGGAGAGGGAGAAGCAGCGCGTCGCGGTCGCAGCACCTTTGGCGAAGGCATGGAGCCAATTGCCTCGCTCGGCCGCCGCGACTTCCTTTGGCGCATCGGCGGCGGGTTCGGCGGCTTGGCGATGGCGGATGTGTTAGCGCGCGAGGCATTCGGAGAAGGCGCGTTGCAGCCCAAGTCCGAGTTCAACGGCGGGTTGCACCATCCGGCGAAGGTGAAGCGCGTCATCCAGCTCTTCATGACCGGCGGCGTGAGCCAGATGGACACTTACGACTACAAGCCGGCGCTGGCGAAGCTGCACGGCCAGAAGCTCGGGCCGACGGAGAAGCCCGAAGGCTTCACCGCCATGCCGGGGACGATGATGAAAAGCCCGTTCGAGTTCCGGCAGCACGGGCAGTCGGGGCGCTGGGTGAGCAGCGTCTTCCCCGAGCAGGCGAAGCTGGTGGACGAACTCGCCTTTCTCATGGCGATGACCAGCAAGACGAACGTCCACGGCCCCGGCACCTACATGATGAACAGCGGCCAGCTCCTTCCCGGCTTCCCGTGCCTCGGCGCATGGGTGAGCTACGGGCTGGGCCGGCTCACGGACAACCTGCCGACCTTCGTCGTGCTGCCGGACGCACGCGGGCTGCCCTACAACCAAAACGGCACGTTCAGCGCGGGCTTTCTGCCGGCGGTGCATCAAGGAACCATCCTCAACGCAGGTGCGCCGGAGCTGGTGCCGGACTTGTTCGCGCGGGAGAAGTTTCGGTTTGCCACGCGCGACGCGGACCGCGACGGGCTGGCGTTGCTGGACAGGTTGAACCGCGCGCACGCGAAAACGAATCCCGCCGACTCGCGGCTCGACGCGCGCATCGCGAGCTACGAGCTGGCGGCGAAGATGCAGTTGAGCGCGCCGGAGGCGTTTGACTTGGCGCGGGAGTCTGAGGCGACGCGCACGGCTTACGGCCTCGACAAAAAAGTGACCGAAGACTTCGGCCGACGCTGCCTGCTGGCGCGGCGGCTCATCGAGCGCGGGACGCGGTTCGTGCAGGTCTGGAGCGGGCCGCAGGGCGCGGTCAACAACTGGGACAACCACGGCAACATCCCGAACGAGCTGCCGCCGATGGCCGCGAGCGTGGACCAACCCATCGCCACGCTGCTGCGGGACTTGAAGTCACGCGGCCTGCTCGCGGACACGCTCGTGGTGTGGACGACGGAGTTTGGCCGCACGCCCTTCGCGCAAGGCACGGTTGGGCGCGACCATAACGGCGGGACGTTCGTGACCTGGCTGGCTGGCGCGGGCATCAAGCCCGGCACGTCCGTGGGCCAGAGCGACGAGTGGGGTTATCAGGCAGGCGAGGGCAAGACGTATTGCTACGACCTGCACGCGACCATCCTGCACCTCATGGGCATTGACCACGAGCGGTTGACCATGCGGCACAGCGGGCTGGACCGGCGGCTGACGGATGTGCATGGCGCAGTGGTGAAGGAGATTTTGAGCTGACTCTGGCTGTGGCGACGCGAGGCTTGTGCAGCGCAGACGCGCGTGCGCGCTGCTCCGGTGTTGACACCCCCTCGGCGTCGGGCAAACGATACGACCCATGAACAATTCGCCAGCTCTTCCTCCCGCGTCTCGTCGTGATTTCATCAAGGCCTCCGGCCTTGCCGCAGGTGCCACAGCGCTCTCGGGTGTCGTGCTGCCGCACGTCCACGCGGCGGGCAGCGACCAAATCTCGGTGGCGCTCGTCGGCTGCGGCGGTCGCGGCGGTGGCGCGGCGGCCAACGCAATGTCGCAGAGCGGCCCGCCCAAGCTCGTGGCGATGGCGGACGTCTTCCAGCACCGGCTCGATGGCGCGTTTAATTCCCTCAAGACCAAATACAAGGACCAGGTGGATGTGCCGGACAGCCGCAAGTTCATCGGCTTCGATGCCTACAAGGGCGCGATTGACGCGCTGAAGAAGGGCGACGTCGCGATCTTCACCACGCCGCTGGCCTTCCGCTGGGTGCATTTCAAGTATGCCATCGAGAAGGGCATCAACGTGTTCATGGAGAAGCCCGTGACGGCGGACGGCCCGACCTCGCGTCGCATGCTGGAGCTGAACAAGCTCGCCAAGGCGAAGAACCTCAAGGTCGGCGTGGGCCTGATGTCGCGCCACAAGAAGTGCCTGCAAGAGCTTCATGCGCGCATCCACCAGGACAAGGAGATCGGCGACGTGATGCTGCTGCGCGGCTACCGGATGCAGGGGTTGCTCGGCTCGGCCTTCTCCGAGAAGTATCCCGGCAAGGACAACAACCTGCCCGGCAAACCCAGCGAGTTGATGTGGCAGATCTCGCGCTTCCACAGCTTCATCTGGGCGAGCGGTGGCGGCTACAGCGATTTCAACGTCCATCACATTGACCACCTCTGCTGGCTGAAAAGCCCGCCGGGACAATTCCTCTGGCCCGTCAAGGCGCAGGGCGTCGGCGGCCGCACGTATCGCACCAGCCCGGACGGCAAGCCGTATGTGGACCAGAATTTCGACTCTTACGCTGTCGAATACACCTTCGAGGACGGCGCGAAACTTTACATGAACGGCCGCACCATGCTCGGCGCGGTCCCGCTCTACCACAGCTTCGTCCACGGCACGAAGGGCATGGCGGTCGCGGCCAATTCTGGCGACTGCAACGGACCTTCCAGCACCTACAAGGGCCACGTCCGGTCGCGCGAGAACCAGCTCTGGGCGTCCGATCCCAAGATGGCTGACGATCCGTATTTCACCGAGTGGCAGGTGCTCACCGACGCGATCCGCAACGACAAGCCGCACAACGAAGTGGAGCGCGGCGTGATGGCGAGCCTCGCGACCTCGCTTGGCCGCTACGCTGCGCACACCGGGCAGGAGGTCACGCTCGACGAGCTGCTCAACCACACCCACGAATACGCGCCCGACGCGGACAAGCTCACGTTCAACTCGCCCGCGCCCGTGCAGGCGGACGCGAACGGCCTCTACCCCGTGCCCGAGCCGGGCAAGAAGACGAAACGCGAGTATTGATTCGCGGAGTCTCCGAAAGTTTTCAGACGGCCAGCCGCGCGAGTGGCTGGCCGTTCTGGCAGGTGCATAGAATCGGCTCGCCAGCCGCGCGCCATGGGCCAGACTCGCGGCACAGCAAGTCAGCAGGACAGCCGGCATGGACAACTCCACACAACCCGAAGACAAGGCGGCTCCGGCCCCACGACTCCTCGTCGTGGACGACGAGCCGGACAATCTGGAGCTGCTGTGCCGGTTGTTTCAACGCCACGGCTGCCAGGTGTTCTCCGCCGCCACCGGCACGGACGGACTGCGGCTGGCGGGCGAGCTGAAGCCGGACTTGCTGCTTCTGGACGTGATGCTGCCGGACATGAACGGGCGCGAGGTCTGCCGCCGCATCAAGGCCGACGCGGCGCTTGCCAGCGTCTTTGTGGCGCTCATCTCCAGCATTGAGGTTTCCCTGGACAGCAAGGTGGCCGGCCTGGAGTGCGGCGCGGACGACTACATCACCCGGCCCATCGCCAACCGCGAGCTTGTGGCGCGGGTGGACGCGCTCATCCGCATCCAGCGCGCTCTCACGGCACGCCGGCAGGCGGAGGAGCGGCTGGCGCAGCTCAACCAGACGCTCGAGCAACGCGTGGCGGACCGCACCGCCGAGCTGGCCGCATCGAACGAGCAGCTTCTCAGCGAAGTCGCCGAACGCCAGCAGGCACAGGCCCGCAGCGAGGCT
>JBEBFV010000544.1:0-3730 GCA_040081795.1 Limisphaerales bacterium
TTCTGGCCCCAGCCAGGATTGCACGGCATCCAAACGCTCGCCGGCGCGGTGCTACGGCTGTTGCGAGAGAGATATTCGACCATCGCGTTCATGCTCGGCGCCTGCGTGTTCAGCACGGGCACGAGCGACTCCAGCTTGTCGGCGGGCGCGCCGGTCATCGTGTAGAGCATCCCGGCGCTGTGGTCGTTCTGGTCGTGCGTGGCGGAGCGGATGAGTGTGGAGCGGTCCATCCACTTCGCCATGCGCGGGAGGTGCTCGCAGAAATGAACGCCTGGCAGCGACGTGGGAATGGAGCCAAACTCCCCGCGCAGTTCGCGGGGCGCGTCGCGCTTTGGGTCGAAGGTCTCCTGCACCGCAGGACCTCCAAAGAGGTAGAGCAGGATGACGGACTTGGCCTTGCCCCGCCCCGGTTTCGCGGGAAGCGTCGCCTCCGCGCGGAGCAAGTCCGGCAGCGACAGGCCCAGCAGTGACAGGCCACCGAGACGCAGCATCTCCCGGCGACGAAGACCGTCGCAGGCGGCTTTGCTCTGTCCGAGGACGCTAATCATTTCGGTGTGCGCAGAGGCGGGCTGTCGCCGGGAACCGTAGCGGTAGAAGTGGACCCGTCAATGCGGGAAAGGGGCTGCGTTGGACTCCGGGCCACGGGGAAAAAGAATCTCAAAATTCACGATTGACAACGAGGCACGGCGTCCTAATTTCTACCTCAGTTCTTTCGATTTTGATTCGGGCGGCAGCACGTTTCTTCAGAGGGATTCCCCATCCCCACCTCCTTGGCGTCTGCTGCCCGAATCTTCTTTTTTCCCCGAATCTGCTTCCCGCCCCCTCACTTCGCCGCCTGCATCGCCTTTATGTGCGCCATGGTTGCGTTCCGCATCGCCTCACTCGCTTTGGGCGTGCTGGTGTGGCCGGCATCGGGGTCGTGATGGATGGACTTTTTCCCGCTGACGTTGTTGTAGGCGGCATACACGCTCGACGGCGGACAGGTCGTGTCGATGAACCCCACAGTGAAGATCGCGCCGGCCTTCGTGCGCGTGGCGAAATTCATCGCGTCATAGTAGCGGACCGCTTCCACGGCGTTCGGAGGCGGCTGTTCGCCTGTGGAGATGAACTTGGGCCAGCCGTTGATGCGGTCGGCCTTGAAACCTGTGTGGTCGCAGCCCGCAGGCACGCCAGCGGCGAGGAAGGTCACCCGTGCGTCCAGTCCTGCGGCGACGATCGCCTGGAAGCCGCCCTGGCTTGAGCCGTAAACCACGACCGTCTTGCCGTCCCACTCCGGCTGCGCGGTGAGGAAGTCGAGCGCCCTCACCAGCCGCAGGAACATGCCGCGGAAGTAAATTGTGTCCCGTGACTCACGGCCACGCGCCCGGTAGTCCTTCAGGTCAGCCTTGGAGAGGTCCGTGTAAAACTTCTCCGGCTGGCCGTTGGGCAGGCCGTGCGCGTTGATGTCCAGCGCGAGGAAGTTCTGTTTCGCCCAGCCCACCGCGCCGCCGAGGCTGGCGCTGCGCACGCCCGCACCGTGGACGAGCAGGATGATGGGCAGGCTCCTAGGCTTCGCGTTCTCCGGCTTCGCGAAGTAGCCGGACACCGGCGCGCCGACGGAGTCCGCCTGCAAGTCGGACGCAACCACCCCCGCCGTCGGTTGCTTCACCGGTTTCAGGCGCGCGTTGAGCGGCACGGCGACCAGTTGCTTCTTCTGCGCCGCCCAGAAGGCATCAAAGTCCGCTGGCACGGGCAGGCTTGGCTTGATTTTCAACGGGTCAACGCCCGCGCCACCAAGGCCGGTGTAGGCCTTCTTGTCCGCGCCGATGAACGTCGCGCGGCACGACAGAAAGCCCGGCGCGTCCAGCTTGCCTGTCACGGTGCCCGCGCCGTTGATGAGCTTGACCTTGCCGCTCGTGGTGGGCGGCACGCCGTCCTTCGTCAGCGTCCACTGCACCTCCGCGTCGGGGACGGGCTTCCTGTCGAGTGTGAGATCGAGTTTGAAGGTCACAGTCTCGCCGGATTTGTAGAGCGCGTCGGCGCGGTCGGTCGAGACCTTGAGGACGTAGTTGGTGGAGGCCTTGGGGTCCTGCGCAATGGCGGAAAACGCGGGCATGAGCAGCGCGGCCAGCAACAGTGACCGACGAGTGAGGAGTTTTTTCATGTCGCGGATCATCCCGACCGGCCCCGGCACGACAAGCCCATTTCCCTCCTCCGAAAATAGGCGCGGCAAAATCCCTTGGCCCAATCGGCCCTTGCCCGCTACGCTCGCCGCGTGACCATCGAATACGTGTTCAAGCTCGACGACGGCCAGGCTTTCAATTTCGAGGTGGACACCGAGCGCACTTACCAGGCCCGGTTCGACAAGGTGGAGCATCCGTTCTGGACCAAGCTGGACTTCCAGCAATGCACGCTCTGCCCGCTCTCGATCGAGGAGTTCCGCCATTGCCCCGCCGCACTGGACGCCAAGAAGATCACCGAGACTTTCCGCGCCATGATCTCCTACGTGGAGGTCACGCTGGAGGTCCGCACGCCGGAGCGCACCTACGTCAAGCGCACTGACGCGCAGACCGGCCTGCGCGCGCTCTTCGGCCTTGTGATGGCGACGAGCGGCTGCCCGATCCTCTCGCGGCTCAAGGGCCTCGCCCGCACGCACCTGCCCTTCTCGACGATGGAAGAAACAATCTTTCGCACGGTTGGCGCATATCTCATCCAGCAATTCCTCGTTCACAAGAAGGGCGGCGAGCCGGACTGGGAGCTGAAGGGTTTGAACCTGCTTTACGAGCAGCTTCAGGAGGTGAACCGCTGCTTCAAGGGCCGCATTGACGCCGCTTCCGAGCAGGACGCGAACATGAACGCGCTCGGCTCGCTGATCTACCTCGCGATGGGCGTGTCCTTCTCGCTCGAAGCGCAGTTGGAGGAGATACAGCACCTGATCATCTCGCCGGCGAAGCTGGCTTAGTCCCTGCAGAGACGGGTGATTCCGTCGCTGTCGCTCCGAACTCTCCACCCTTTGCGGACATCGCGGCCTCCGCGTGAGGCTCCGTCTCCCCTCCCAAATAAGAAACCGCCGCACCGGGTGCATCCGGTGCGGCGGGTGTTGAAGCCGATCAGCTATCAGCCGTGGTAGCCTTCTTCGCCGTGTTCCGCGAGGTCGAGGCCGATGGTCTCGGTCTCTTCCGTCGGGCGCAGGCCAACGACGGCCTTCACGATGTAGGCGATGACCGCAGTGGCGACGACGGCCAGCACGACGGTGATGGCCATGGCCTTGAGCTGCTCGATCCACAGCCCGTTGCCGACCAGCTCGAAGAGCTTGTTGGCCTTCGCGTAGGCATTGGCGTCGGTGAGGTTCGCGTTGACTTCCTTCACAGCGAGGATGCCGGTGAGCAGCGCACCGAGCGTGCCGCCGACAGCGTGGACGCCGAAGGTGTCGAGCGCGTCGTCATACTTGAAGATCTGCTTGAGCTTGGTGCACGCGAGGTAGGGGATGATGCCCGCCAGCACGCCGATGATCACCGCGCCCTTGGCGTTCACGAAGCCCGCCGCAGGAGTGATCACGACCAGGCCGGCGACCGCGCCGGAGCAGAAGCCAAGGATCGAGGGCTTGCCGCGCAGGAGCCACTCGAGCACGGGCCAGACGAACGAGGCGACAGCCGCCGCGAGCGTGGTGGTCATGAAGGCGTTGCCGGCGATGCCGTCCGCCGCGACCGCCGAGCCGGCGTTGAAGCCATACCAGCCGACCCAGAGCATT
>JBEBFV010000129.1:0-13749 GCA_040081795.1 Limisphaerales bacterium
GACTCGATCATGCAGAGCACGATCTCCATGAGGCCCACCTTCAGCACCGCTCCGGTCTGGCAGAGGTTGTTGTCATGCACGATGTCGTGGAGCCGGGCCATTCCGCTGTTGATGCCCGTGTGCGCTTCGTTGCGCGCATTCACCAGAGGCCGGCCGGGCGGGAACTGGGTGTTCTCCGAAAGCAGATGATCGATGAAGTCCGCCCGTTGAGAAAACTGATAGCTCACCTTGCCGTCCTCCGAGCCGGCCCTGCCCTGGCCCAGCAGCATGGAGGTCGCGTTCCACGAGGCAAGGAACTGGATGTGCCTGCCGTGCTCATGGCGGACGATGTTGTGAAACGCACCCGTTGAGCAACTGAAGTTCAGGTGCGTGCCGAAGCAGTTGCCGTGCGCATCCACGTTGTTGAGCAGGACGCGGAGGCGCTGTCCGGGCGGCAGCGCCGCATTCACGCGGTCCATGGCGTCGCGCACGATGAGGAACATGGCGCGCATGGCCGCGTAGTGCTGGCGTGCCCCCCAGACCTCGGCCATGGCAAGTTCCAGATGATCACAGTCGATGTAAATACTCGATCCATTCGTGGGAAGGAAAACACGGCCCCAGTCCAGCGTGTGGTAGTATCCGCCGGGCGGCGGCCCCTCGCCCTCCTTCACCTCGCGGATCACGCGCAAGGTGGAGTGGAGTGCCGCGATTCCCTTGACCTGTGCCAGCAGGATCTGGGCAGCGAGCGGTGCGCTGCCAGTGCCAGTGGGATCACCCTCGATGAACGCCGTGATCTCAAAGTCGCCGCCGGTGGTCTTCTTGATGAGTTCGGATTCAGGTTTCATGGCAGGGCTTGGGTGAGGTAGCGGCGGGGTTGGGCGACACGGGGCTGGACCGCATCCACTGCGAGGATCTGCACGTCCTGCGGCAGGTCGGCCAGGTGATGGTGCGCGTTCTCACGCGTGAGCGTGGTGCGCAGGCGCTGGATGGCCTCGTCCGCGGCCTCCTCCATGTCTGCGATGCGCAGACCGGGATCGCCGCGGTTCACATCGCGCTGGAAGGCGCGCATCCTCGCGGCCTTGCAGATCTGCTCGATGAGCCGCCCGGAGACGAGTTCCCGCGCGTGGATTTCACGCTGCTTGCCGTCAGTGAAGCGGATCAGCGCGAGCTTGTTGTCTCCATTCGGGGTGAAGAGTCTCGACACTGCGGTCTCGATGAGCGCCTCCCGCGTGCGGGGTGCCTGGTCACCATTCGGACTGAAGGGCAGCGTCGTCCCGGGCAGGCCCGGTGCTCCCATGGGGCCAAAGCCCGGCATGGTCGTCATGCCAGTGGGATCCCTCAGGCCCGGGGTCTCCATCGCGCCCCCGTAAGGCTCCACATCCACCTGCCGCACCGCATAAAACTCCTTCGCGCTGGTGAGGCTGTTCATCACTTCGGTGAGGTGGCTGGAGAAGCCCCGGAATACGAGCCGGTAGGGCGTAATGACGACTGAGATGTTCGTGGACAGAGTGTTGGTCTGGGTCACCCGGTCTGTCAGAATGTCTGCACTGGGCGGCTCACCGGCGAAGGCAGGCCCGCGCTGAAGGCTCTCCAAGGCGGGCACCTTCGCGTTGAACAGGATGGTGCAGATTGAACGCACTTCCTTGAGCTGGTTCGTCAATGGCTCGATCGCATAACTGGGCAGGCGCGGCATCACCTTCACCTCGCCGTAAGTGAATTCATATTTGGGCGGCACCTCGACTCCGGCATTGGTGGCATCCCGGCGCAACGTGTCCACCAGGTTTGCCAGCCCCACCTTGATCTGCGTCTCGCCCGGAACCCTGATTGTGTCGGTGGTGAACACGCGCTCGCCCTGCACCATGAAGCCCTGTATCGCCGCCGTGTTGCTCTTGACGAAGGCGATGTTGGGCTGGCTGGGAAAAACGCCCCCCTTGAGCTGCTCGAGTTCGACCTTCAGCTTGTCCAACTCGTCGTCGCGGTCGAAGTTTTCCTGCGAATTGTTGTAGAGGTAGTAGCCCGCACCGCCAAGCAGCGCCAGCGAGACAACGATGCCAATCACCAGCAGGAGGTTTCGTTTGATCCAGAGCATAAGTGCCGCGCTAGAACCGGATGGGCTCCTTCAACTGAAGCGTGACGCTGAATCCAAAGGTGTGGTTCGTCAGCTCCACTTCCTCGACGCGGTTGGTGAGCGTTGTGCCTTCAGCGATGAAGAAGTTGGTGGCCCCCTGGAAATTGGTCTGAAGGCATTCGACGAACTCGCGGTTTCCCGACGCGGACAAGCGCTTCTGGTTGAGCGCCCTGCAAGTCAGGTTCAGGAAGGAGATCTCCCGAGGTCCGACCACGACGGGTGCCGCTCCTCCGGCCGGCATGCCAAACGTCTGCATTGGGCCACCCAACGGGGGCACCCCAACCGGCGGCGGAGCGGCGGCAGGCGGCGGCGCGCCGTCTTCACCCGGCTGCGGAGTCCCACCTGTTGGCCCGCCCGGGGGTGGGGCTGCCGCCCCGTAGGTTGCCTCCATCTTTTCGATCCACACGGCGGCGATCACCTCGTTGTTCGTGTTCGCAGCGTCTCCGGCCGTCTGCAGGATGCCGTGGTTGGTGGAAGAGGCGATGAGAATGCCCTGAATGCCCGCTAGCAGATCCGCCCACCGCGAGCGGGCGCTTAGGAGCTGGACGTATTCCTTCGACAGAGTCCGGGCCGCGTTGAGCTCCTGGGTGGCGCGTTGCAGGTCGGCGCTGCTTTTCTTCATCGGCTCGATGTTCGCCTTGATCTCGACCAGTTGCTTTTGCTTCTTCTCTGCCATCCAGCCGAAGAACCACCCGAACGCCGTCAGGGTGATCAGCACGCAGAGGACCGAGGCGATGAAGTAGAGCCGCTTGGCGTTGAACTGCTGCTGCTTCAGGTGGCTGGACGGCATCAGGTTCAACTCCACCGGGCACTGCGCGAGGTTGCGGATGCCCAGGCCAACGACCTCGCCGAACTGGTGCGCCACCTTGGCCATCTCCTCGATGTTGATGGCCGGGTCAATCTGGATGTTTCGGAACGGATTGAAGTAATCCACCGGCACGTTCAGCTTCTCCGCAAAGAACTGCGCCGTGTAGGGCAGGAGCGAGGCACCGCCAGCCAGATACAGCTTCGTCGGGGCCGAGCCGCCCTGCTGGCCGCGATAGAATTGCACGGTCTGGTTCATCTGGATGTGCAGCCGGGTCATCACCTGCCGCGCGATCTTCGAGATCAGCGCCTGGTGCGGGTTGCTCGGCTCCTCGTATGCGCCGCCCAAGCTGACGAAGCCTTCCTCGATCTTCATCTTCTCCGCGTCCTCCCACTTCATCTTCACCTCGTTGGCGAAGTCCTGTGTGATGGAGTTTGCGCCGATGTTGATGGAGCGGGAATAGACGCGGCCCGACTCGAAGAAAAGCAGGTTGCTGCTGCGCGCGCCGATGTCCAGCAGCATGACGCAGCCCTCGGCGTCGCCGTAATTGAAGCGGTAGGCATTGCAGAGCGCGGCGGAGGAGACGTCCACCAAGTGCATCTCCAACCCGGCCTGCTCGCCGATGCGGAAGAGGCTCTCGACGACCTCGTTCTTGATCGCCACCAGAAGGACCTCCAACTCGCCCGTTGGCGCGGTGCCGAGGATTTGGTAGTCCCAGACCACTTCCTCCAGCGGGAAGGGCACGTTCTGCTGCGCCTCGTATTGGATGATTTGCCCGACCTTGCCGGGATCGGTGGCCGGCAGCTTGACGAACTTGGAAAAGACCTGGAAGCCCGGCGCGCAAACATTGATCACGTCCGCCTCGAACGGCCCCTGCACGCCCTCGGCGAGAATCTCCTTCAGCGCCTGGAGCACCACCGCCTCGCGGTCGGCCTCGACCGCCCCTGCCTGCCCCATGCTGCGCAGCGTGTAGTTCTTGAGGCGGAGCGAGCCGGTCTCGTTCGGCTCAAACTCCGCGACCTTCACGGTCGTGGCGCCGAAATCAATGCAGAGAAATGAATCTGATTTTAACATTGCCCTCGCGCTTTCACGTTTCAGTTGAGGCCGGGAAACTCACGGCGTTTGATCTTCTCGTGAACGGCGGACTTGCGCCGCGTTGGTATCGGAACCATCTGGATGGGTCAAACATAAAACAGGTTCCGCGCTCCACAATGCGGCAAATCCCGTAGGCGTCATCTCAGACTTTCGTGCGGAAATACTCGATGGTTCGTGCCAGCCCGTCCGCCAGTTCCACCTTCGGCTCCCACTTCAGCAGCCTCCGCGCGAGCGTGATGTCGGGCTTGCGCTGCTTCGGGTCGTCCACCGGCAGCAGTTGGTAGATGATTTTGCTCTTCGACCCCGTGGCCTTGATGATCTCCTTCGCGAAGTCCAGCACCGTCAGCTCGTGCGGGTTCCCGATGTTCACCGGCAGCGGATAGTCGCCCATCATCAGCCGGTAAATCCCCTCGATGAGGTCCGAGCAGTAGCAGAAGCTTCGCGTCTGCTTCCCCTCGCCGAAGACGGTGATCGGCTCGTTCCGCAGGGCCTGGCTCACGAACGCCGGCACCACGCGCCCGTCCTTGAGCCGCATCCTCGGGCCGTAGGTGTTGAAGATGCGGACGATGCGCGTCTCCAGCTTGTGCTGTCGATGATACGCCATCGTGATCGCCTCGGCGAAGCGCTTCGACTCATCGTAGCAGCCGCGCGGGCCGATGGTGTTCACGTTGCCCCAATAGTCCTCCGTTTGCGGATGCACCAGCGGGTCGCCGTAAATCTCACTCGTGCTCGTCAGCAGGAACCGCGCGCCCTTCTCCTTCGCCAGGCCCAGCGCCTTGTGCGTGCCCAGCGAGCCGACCTTGAGCGTCTGGATCGGCAGCAGCGCGTAATCCACCGGGCTGGCCGGCGACGCGAAATGCCACACGTAGTTCACCGGCCCGTCGAGGAACAGAAACTCCGTCACGTCCTGCTGTATGAACCGGAAATTCTGATTCCCCGCGAGATGCTCAATGTTCGCGACCGACCCGGTCACGAGGTTGTCAATGCCCACGACCTTGTGCCCCTTCGACAAGAGCAGGTCCGTGAGGTGCGAGCCGAGGAAGCCCGCCGCGCCGGTGATGACGGACGTGGGCTGGGACGTGGGCCGGGCTTTGGCGGCGCGTTTCGTTTTCAACTGTGTCTTGGTGGGCATGATTAGAGTTTGGGTGGCGTCAGCGGTTTGGGAACGTGCGGCTTTTGCGTGAGGCGCAGGGCCAGGCACACCAGGGCGAGCGCCGCCTGGATGCCCACCGTCCACACCGCGCCAGAAGCAAGCTCTGCACGGCGGAAGCGGCGTTCCCATCCCGTCAGCTCGTCGAACATCTTCGGCCAGAGTGAAGTCACGACGTCGTTGAGCGCCAGCTTCCCGTCCTTGTCGTGCGCGTCGAGCAACGCGTTCACCGTCGGGCGCAGGTTCGTCCGCGCCGCCTCGATCTGCGGACGCAACTGCTCCGCCCCCGGAAACTCCAGCGGCGGCAACGGCTCCGACGCCGCCTTGTCCACCAGTTCGCGCAGCTTCTTCACATCAAGCTGCGTGAAGTTCGTCATGCCCGCGCCGCGCAACGCCTGCTGCAAGCTCTCCTCCACCATCTTCGGTCCCAGGTCCTTCGCCACCGGCATCACGGCGCTGGCCACGCCCACCTTCAAGCCGGTCCAGCCGCCCACGACCGCGCCCAGCCCCACGGCCAGCACAGCAAGCCACCACGAGAATTTCCTCTCCGCGCCAGCACGAGTCTGCAATGAGCCTGTCGCGTGCAGCACCGCGTGCAGCACGCCGCCAAGCAGAAGCGCGAGAAAAGCTCCGAGCACCGTGGAGCCGGCCGCCCCGGCCACAAGCTGGCCGATCGAAAACTGTGAACCCGCGTCGAAGTTCATCTCGCTCAAGTAGGACAGCCCTCCGGCCCGCCAGCAAGCCCGCAGCTTCCCCTCCTGCTCGTGAACCTGATCCTGATCCTGCCCACAAAACGGCTATCCGCCCTATTGGTCCAATCCGTCCCATTCCAAGGAGCAGGATTAGGATTAAAATTACGAGCAGGAGAAAATGCCTCCGCCCCATCCCCCATCGCCTACTTCGCTCCCGCGCCCGTCAACACCACGGGAATCGTCCTGAGCAGAATCTTCACGTCCAGCCACAGCGACCAGTTGTCTATGTATTCCAAGTCCAGCCGCACCCATTCCTTAAAGCTCTTCACGTCGTTGCGACCGCTGATCTGCCACAGGCAGGTCAGGCCCGGCTTCACGCTCAGGCGGCGGCGGTGCGCGTGGTCATTGATGCGCCGGATTTCGTCCACCGGCAGCGGACGCGGCCCGACGAGGCTCATCTCGAAGCGCAGCACGTTCCAAAGCTGCGGCAGCTCGTCAATGCTCCACTTGCGCAGGAAGCGCCCCAGCGCCGTCACGCGGGGATCGTTCGTCACCTTGAAGACCGGGCCGTCCATCTCGTTGAAGCTCGCAAGCTCTGCCTTCATTTGCTCCGCGTCCGAGACCATCGTGCGGAACTTCAGCATCGTGAAGGGCCGGCCGTTCAGCCCGCTGCGCTGCTGCCGGAAAAAAACCGGCCCGCGCGAAGTCAGCTTCACGCCCAGCGCCACGAGCAGAAGCGGCACGGCGCACAGCGCCAGCAACGCGAGCGCGCCGACGAAGTCCAGCAACTGCTTCGCCACGCCCTGCCAGCTCGCCTCCGGCGCGGAGCGGAACACCACGGTGGGCCGGCCCAGGAAATCATCCACGCTCGTCTGCGAGATGCGCGTCTTGAAGAAGTCCGCCAGCAGCCACACCTCCACGCCCTCCAGCTCGCAAAGCTCGATGACCTTCTCCACCTGCTCGAAATACGCATGCCGCGCACTGAGGATGACGCCGTTGGCCGAGCGTTCGTGCAGCAGTTCTACGAGCCTCTCCACCGGCGTCCTCTGCAAGTCCAGCCGCGCCAGCACCTCCACAGTCCCACGCGCCTTCGCGTCGAGGTCGCGCTCGATCTGCGCCGTGTCCTCGGGCGAACCTATGAGCACCAGCCGCCGCTTCATCTGCTCCTGGCCGAGCTTGGATTGCAGCCAGCTCAGGAGAAGCTCCTCCTTCACCATCACGAGCAGGAAGCTGAAGCCGCCGAAGAGGAAGATCACCGAGCGCGCCAGCTCCTGCTTGCGGAGGAACAGCACGCTCACCACCGCCAGCACCGCGATGGTCACCGCGTGCGAGAGCACCCAGGCCGTCTCGCGCCGCGAGAAGAGCAGCGGGCGGCTGTAGAAGCCCAGTGCCTTGAGGAGCAGCATCGTGCCGGGAACGATGAGCAGGTAGAGCCAGAGATAGTTTTCGAACGGCTGAATCTCCTCCAGGCCGGATCGGTAATTCACCGCCGCCGCGCGCACCGTGTGGGCCAGCCAGAAAGCGAGCGCGAACAAGCCCGCGTCCGCCCACTGCTGGACCTGCGCCCGGATTTGCCGCTGGCGGCGTAACATCGTGCCTGACTAATGCCACTCTCCGCGCAGCCCGTAAATACAATGTTCTCCCGACGCCCCCTGTCGCCGCCGAGGTGAGGGGGCGGAGGTGTCGGGTGCCAGCAAGTTCCGCCTCCTCACCTCGGCGGCTACCTCCTCACGAGAACGTCACGCTCGGGAACTTCTTCTGCACTGCCGCCTTCTGCTTGGGCCACTCCTGCGCCTTCCAGTGCGGCCAGTCGCACGTGCTCGCCAGCCGCTTCCCGTCCGGCGTGCAGAGCCAGAGCTTCACCGGCACCGCGCCCTCGCAGACCAGCGGGTGAAACTCCAGCTTGAAGCACTCCTGCAACTTCACCTGCGCCTCCGGGGACATCGCCGTCCTCCCGCCGCCCTCGGACTCCTCCGAGTAAACCAATTTCACCGGCTTGCCGCCCTGCCACGGAATTTGCATCGGAGTCAGCTCCTCCAGCCAGCCGACTTGCTCCGGTGCGAGGTGCGCGGCAAAGCCCGGCTTCAGCGGCACCGTCTGCGCCTCCTTCTGCAAAGTCAGCCCGCGAAACGCCCGCGCCAGCGCAGCCGTGATGGCCGCGTCATCGAACGGCAGATATTCCAAATCCGGCAGCGCGGCTGCGACCAGATTCACGCGCGCGATGAACTGCTTCACCTCATGGCTCAAGTTCGGCAGCTCAAACCAACCCTGCATCGCCGCCGCCGCCAGACAGCTCCCCGACGCCTCAGGCTCCACCTCCCGCTGATGCTCGTGCCCAACGACCAGATCGCGGAACCGCGCCAGCCTCACCGCTGCCACGCGCTTGTGCGTGCGATCAAAAATGTGTTCCACCGTCGCGTGCAAATGCTGCGGATACAACTCGCGCAGCCACTCCGGCTTCACCGCCGTCGCCAAGCCGAGCAACGTCAGCGGCCGCAGCGCGCCCGCCGTCTCGCGCATCGCCGCCGCGACGAACAACGGAGCCTTCTGCACCACGCTCTCGCGCATCAACGTCCCGCGCCGCCCCTCCGTCAGCTCACACTCCAGCGTCCCCTGATCGCGCCGCAGCGCGAGCTGGTCAATGAAGCCGGCGGTGAGGCACTTAAGCAGGGCGTCCTCGGCGGGAGCTGACGTCTTCGTGGCAGAAGTAATTAGTGAGTTAGTAATTAGTGGTGCATCGGACCTCGCCGCCGCCGCCTCGGACTGATCACTAATTACTAAACACTTCTTACTTTCCCTCTCCGCAGTCGCCAGCACCTGCTGAAACGTCATCTCCACCTCCCGCGCCACCTTCGCGTTGATGCCTCGGCTCCGGCAGACATCCAAGTTGAACCGGCAATCCTGCGCGAACTCGAACGCCCGCATCAGCGTGATGAAGTCCGAGTCCTCGCTCGCCTCGAATTCCTCCCGCGTCTCCGCCGAGCGCGAGTCGCCACGCTGCACGCGCGTCAGCAAATCCCTTCCGCTCACCAGCGCCGCGCACAGCGCCGCCTCCCGCACGCACCCGCGTCGCGCCGCCTCCACGAGCATCCGCGAGTAGCGCGGGTGCATCGGCAGGCGGAGCATCTGGCGACCGATGGCGGTGAGGTCGGAGTTTGGAGTGGTGGAGTGATGGAGTATTGGAGTGTTGGAGACCGAATCATCGCTCCATTGCTCCACCACTCCATCACTCCGTTTGTCCCCGCGCAGCGCGCCCAGCATCACCAGCAACCGCTCCGCCCGCTCCACCGCCGCCGGATCCGGCTGGTCCAGCCAGTCGAACTTCACCGCGCTCTGGATGCCCAGCGAGTGCAGGAGCAAGACGACCTCGGCCAGGTCCGCGCGCTGAATCTCCGGTGTGTTGCGCTCGGGCCGGTTCAAGTGCCCGCTCTCCGTCCACAGCCGCCAGCACGTCCCCGGCGCGGTGCGGCCGGCGCGGCCTTTCCGCTGGTCGGCACTGGCGCGGGAAATCTCCTCGATGAAAAGCGTTTGAATCCCGCGCTCCGCATCGTAACGCGCCACGCGCGCCTCCCCGCTGTCCACCACGTGCCGGATACCATCAATCGTCACGCTCGTCTCCGCCACGTTCGTGGACACGACAATCTTCCGCCGCGAGCTCGACGAGAACGCGCGGTCCTGGTCATCCGCCGAAAGGTCGCCGTGCAGCGGGATAAAATCGCACGGCTCCGCCAGCCGCACGGCCCGCAGCGCGTTGATCGTCGCGTTGATCTCCCCCATGCCCGGCATGAACACAAGCACATCGCCCGGCCCGCCGTGGTTCACGATCCGCTCGACCGCAGCCGCAGCCTGCTCGGAAACGGGCGCGCGGTTGAGATGCTCCACGTAGCGCACCTCGACGGGGAAGCTGATGCCCTCGCTGACCAGCGTGGGAGCAGGTGAGATAGCGGGCAGGTGTGCCGGTGAGCTGGCGTCTTCTGCCACCTTCTCACTTTCCCACTTTCCCACCTGCTCACTTTCCCGCCTGCTCGCCTGCCCCAGGTATTTCGCCACCGGCTCCGCATCCAAGGTCGCGGACATGACGACGATGCGCAGGTCCGGCCGCGCGGTTTGCTGGAGCCGCTTCACAAGCGCTAGGGCGACGTCACTGAGTAAGTTGCGTTCATGGAACTCATCGAAGAGCACCGCCGCCACGTCGGACAACTGCTGGTCATCTTGGAGCCACCGAAGCAGCACGCCTTCCGTCACGAAGCAGATGCGCGTGGTCTCACCCAGCCGGTCATCGAAGCGAATCTGGTAGCCGACCTCCTGCCCCAGCTTGCACCCACGCTCCCACGCCACGCGCGCCGCCACCGTCCGCGCGGCCACTCGGCGCGGCTGGAGCACGACGATGCGGAACGGCTTCGGAGGGGATGGGGTCTGGCGGCTGGCGTCTGGGCTGGCGCTCGCAGCCTCACCGCCTTCCCCAGACCCTAGACGCCAAATACCATCCCCAGCATCTGCCAACATCTGCGGCACCTGTGTCGTCTTCCCCGAGCCGGTCGGCGCGACGAGCACGAGGCGGTTGCCCGTGCGCAGCGTCTCCGCGATTTGGCCGTGGAGCTGCCAGATGGGGAGCGAGTTCGGGGTTGGCATGACGAATTGTTATGAACCCGAATCCCGATTGCCGAAGTGGTGGGCAACCCACAAAAGAAGAAGGCGCGCATCAAGCTGGCTTTCCGCCTCGGGCATTAACGTCACAACGTTTGTTGAGTATCCCAAGGCGACTGGCGGCTTGCGCCTGACATATCGCGGACGGCAAACCAGCGCTTCGCCGGATGAATAGAGGTGGATGAAGAGCATTTGCTTCCACTCCACACTGCCGACCAGTGCGCCATCCGCCGCCAACAATTCATACCATTGGCGTGTGACCAACCAACCGCCCCACTTGGCTTCGCGGGACACCGCTTTGCCGGCTGAGTTTTCCCCGGTTGTCGTGAACGACACGGTTTCCCGCGTCGCTTCATCCTTTGGCCAGTGGCATGAAACCTCCCGGAACACGGAGCTCGTCCTCCCTTCCGCCACCAGTCGGAAGGCCTCGTGAGCCGGACCGTCTGAGTATCTGATTTCGGCGAGTGAGTTTCCGCCTTCGTCCACGACATGAAACGGACGCGCCCGCGGATCGCCCCAGCGGGCAGTCACGAGCAATGCAGGCAACGGAAGGACTGGGACTCCATCATTCACGTAAGGTCATCACTTGAGGAAGAAACGCAGAGCCAAGGCCACGGCCGAGAGAATCGCCATCAGCCCGCTGGGCATGAACTTGTTCGACTTGGCGAACTTCATGCCCATGTAGGCGAGCAGGATGCCGAGCACGACTTCCGCCACAAGCGCGGGCACGATTCCCAGCGCCGCCAGCACCAGCGGCACGGCGAAGAGGCTGCTCGCGATGATCGACGCCTTGCTGCCCGCCTTCAGGAAGCCGACGAGGCCGCCCGCGACGAGCAGCACGATGTAAACCCACAGAACAATGTTCGGAACAGTCATGGCTCGGAGCTTGCAGCGGCGGCGAGCGCGGATGCAATGCGGGAGTGGGGCCTAGGACGTGACAAGGACTCGTGACGGGCGGCGAGGCAAGAGACCGCTCACCAAACCGGTGCTGTTCCTCCAAGTGTGCCGGCGAAGTCCAACGCGTTCGGCCCTCCCCCGTCCCTCGCCACCCGACACGCGTCACATGCCTCCTGGTCCTCCCTGCCCTGCCGATTCCCGAATTGCCATGCTTCCGCGCCTTCGCATAGCGTCTCGCCTCCTGTGACAAGCAAGAAATCCCAACCCGCCGCCCGCCCCGTGCGCGTCGGCATGATTTCCCTCGGCTGCGCGAAGAATCTCGTGGACGCCGAGATCATGCTCGGCTCGCTGCTCAAGTCCGGCGCGGAGATCACCAATGACGCCGCCACCGCCGACGCCGTCATCGTCAATACCTGCTCGTTCATTGACGCCGCGCAGGAGGAGAGCGTGGATGCCATCCTCGACTCCGCCGCCGTGCGTGAGGCGAACCATCGCGGCCAGGCGCTCATCGTCTCCGGCTGCCTCAGCCAGCGCTTCCGCGAGGAACTGCCAAAGCTGCTGCCCGAAGTGGACGCCTTCATGGGCATTGACCAGGTCGCGCAAGTTGGGGACTTGGTGAAAGAAGCGATGGCGCGACGGGGAGAAAAGCTGAACGCCCAACGCCCAACGCCCAACGCTCAACGCTCAAAGAAGAAAGTTCAGGCACAACTCGCCGACTTGGACAAAGCGAAGCCTTCTGCGCACGACGCTGAGGAATCGTTCCGAGGCCAAGAAGCCTTCGGCAAAACCAAGACCGTCCTGACACCGACCTCTCAACTCTCAACTCTCAACTCTCAACCCGTCTTCGACGTCACCGCCCGCCCCATCTACATCCCTGACTACGAGACGCCCCGCTTCCGCCTCACGCCGCGCCACTTCGCCTACGTGAAGATTGCCGAGGGCTGCAATCACCCGTGCAGCTTCTGCATCATCCCTCGGATGCGCGGCAGCCACCGCAGCCGCACGCAAGCAGATGTGGTCGCTGAGGCCAAGGCGCTCATCAAAGACGGCGTGAAGGAGTTGAACCTGATTTCGCAGGACTCGACCTACTACGGCCTCGACCTGCGCAAAAATCACTCCCGCGCCATCTCTTCACCGGAGAAGTTCCGCGCCGCCGCCAGCTCGCTGCCCGCCGATGCCACGACGCTTTGCTCGCTGCTCCGCGAACTGAACGCGCTCAAGGGCGACTTCTGGATTCGCCTGCTCTACACACACCCCGCGCACTGGACCGACGAACTCATCCGCACCATCGCCGAGTGCCCCAAGGTCGCGCGCTACGTGGACATGCCGCTCCAGCACATCCACGACGACATGCTCGCCCGGATGCGCCGCGAGACCAGCGGCCAATACATCCGCGACCTCATCGCCCGCATCCGCGCCGGCGTGCCGGGCATCGCGCTGCGCACCACCTTCATCGTCGGCTTCCCCGGCGAGACGGCGGCGGCCTTCGACACGCTGCTGGACTTCATCCGCGAAACGAAGTTCGAGCGCCTCGGCATCTTCGCCTACTCGCAGGAGGACGGCACCATCGCCGGCAAGATGACCAGCCAGCTCACCGACAAGGTGAAGCAGCGCCGTCGCGAACTCGCCATGGCCGCGCAACACGAAGTCGCCCGTGCCGTCTCGGAAAGCTTCGTGGGCCGCACGCTCAAGGTGCTCGTCGAGGGCGAAGCCTCGGCGAAGGAACTTCAAGCTGCGAAAATCAGCTCGTGGGAGCACGGCCTCATTCGCGAGACGGACGAGCACACCGCCCAGCTCAAAGGCCGCTACCTAGTCGCCCGTGGCGAGGCGGACGCGCCGGACATTGACGGTCGCGTCTATGTGCGCGGCAAGCTGCCCATCAGCCGCTTCGCCCGCGTGAAAGTCATAGGGCACACCGACTACGACTTGATTGCGGTGCCGATTTGAGGACACTGCGACCACTGCCGTGAACCTGCCCAACCAACTCACCGTCTCGCGCTTCGTCCTCACGGGGTTGTTCCTCGTGGCGATGTTCTCGCGCTCGCCGGTGAACGACACCATCGCGCTCGTGCTCTTCAGCATCGCGGGGCTGACGGACTACTTCGACGGCAAGATCGCCCGCGAGCGGAAGCTCATCACGAACTTCGGCATCCTCATGGACCCGCTGGCGGACAAGATTCTTACCTGCTCCGCGTTCATCGCGCTGGTGGAGCGCGCCAAGTTCAACCCTGGCTCCGGTTCGTTGCCGGCAGTGAGCGTCGAGGCGTGGATGGCCGTGCTGATTGTTGCGCGCGAGCTGGCCATCACGGGGCTGCGGCTGCTGGCGGCCTCGAAGGGCGTGACGCTTGCCGCAGAG
>JBEBFV010000545.1:0-3725 GCA_040081795.1 Limisphaerales bacterium
GCTCATCGGAGGCTTCATCGAGCTGGACGCCTCGTTCGTGGCCGCGCCCGACAAGGCCAAGCCCGGCAAGGTCGCCGCCAAGGGCGAGACCTTCGTCGCCGTGCGCTCGCTCAAATGCAGCAGCGGCAAGGCGATGGACGCCGTGATGCAGGAGGCGATGAAGGAGAAGGAAAACCCGCGCATCGTCTTCAAGCTGGTCGAGCTGACGCTCAAGGACGTGAAAGGCACCGCAGTCAACTTCGACGCCAAGGGCACGCTGACAGTCTCCGGCGTGACCAAGGACATCGCGTTCCCCGTGACGATGCAGCGCCGCGTGGACACCTCGCGCGTCACGTTCTCGGGGGCCACGGCGATGAAGATGACGGACTTCAAGATCACCCCGCCCGCGCCCACCGCCGCCATCGGCCTCATCAAGACCGGCGACGACGTGAAGCTGATTTTCGAGTGGGCCGTGGCGAAGAAGGAAGCGGGCAAGTAACTCTCAACTGCATCCGCCATGAAGAATCTTTTCCTCACTCTCTCCGCCGCGCTCTTGCTCGCCGCGCCCTTCGCCCGAGCGCAGAACGCCACGGGCCTTCCGGCGATCAACTCGCAGGCACCGTTCCTCGCCGCCGCGCTGTCGGAGTTCTTCAGCGACACGCGGGCGTTCACTGCGGGCGTTGAGCTGACGCTGCCCGCGAAGGAAGGCGGCGAGTCCATGAAGCTGCCCTTCGGCGTCGCGATGGCCGACGGCAAGATGCGCTGGGAGTTGAACCTTGCGAACGTGAAGAGCGCCGAGCTTCCGCCCGAGTCCATCGTCGGCATCAAGGACATGGGCCTGGACCGGATGTTCTTCATCTACCTCCCAGGCAAGCCGCTCACGCTCGCGCTGCCCGGCATGAAATCCTACATCGAGATGGCTGTGCCCAAGGCCGCAGGCGTCCAGCAGCAGGCGCAGGAGAAAATCGGGCGGCTCGAGAAGAAGGAGATTGGCCGTGAAAACATCGCCGGGCAGCCAACCGTGAAATACGCCGTGAAAGTTCCCGGCGACGACGGCACGGCGACCGTCTGGCAGGCCACGAACCTGCAAAACCTCCCGATCAAAATCGCTATCACAAAGGACAAGCAGACCTACGTGCTCCAGTTGAGCAACATCAAGCTCGGGCAGCCGGACGCGGCTTACTTCGCCGTGCCAGCCGGTTTTGCCAAGCAGGCTGATCTGGGCGCAGTCATCCAGGCTGCGGCGATGAAGTCGTTCGGGGCCGGCGTCGGCGGGCTGAAGTGAAGGTTGCCCACGGATAACGCGGATCACACGGATGGAAGGGAATTCCTGCGGCGGTATTGCGGTCACTCTTCACCCGAAGCGATGCGGTTGTCGCTCCGACTGGATCGTCCTGGCTTCTGACTATCCGCGTTATCTGCGGGCCAATTCCTCCGGGGAGAAAAAGAAGAAGCGGGCAGCGATTGCTCGCCACCCGCTTCCAACCCCAACAACCAAACCAACTTCGCTCTAACTGACGCGCCTCTCCGGTCACGCTTCAAAAATATTTCCCAAAGCGCAAAAAAGAATCACGCCGCTCGTCAGCCTGGCGATTCAAGTGTCCAAACCCGGTGGAAACTGTTCTGTTCCTGCCATGCGAATCCGCAACCTGAACCCCGACGCTGACATCGGCGCGAGCGCATGGTGGCTCGAACTCGACGGCCATCGCCTGCTCATGGACGCCGGCGTCCACCCCAAGCGCGAGGGCCGAGACAGCCTGCCGCTGCTCGACCTGGTGAAGGATAGTGAACTGGACGCCATCGCCATCACGCACTGCCACCACGACCATGTCGGCGGGCTGCCGGTGGCGGTGCGGCATCACCGGCGGGCGCACGTGTTGATGACGGAGTTGAGCTACTTCCTCGTCGAGCGCGTGCTCCACAACTCGGTCAACGTGATGAAACGGCAGCGCGAGGAGACCGGCATCAAGGACTACCCGCTCTACACGCACGACGAGCTGGATGAAATCGCGCCGCTCTTCCAAGGCTACAAATACAATCGTGAGATTCCGTGGGCCTTCCAGAAGACCCGCGTGGCCAGCGACTCGCCCACTCTGGAGTTCTTCGACGCCGGACACGCTCTCGGTTCCGCCGGCGTCCTGGTGCGCGGCAAGCGCGAGACGCTCTTCTACACCGGCGACGTTTGCTTCCGCGACCAGACGATCCTCAAGGGCGCGCGGTTCGAGGACGTGAAGGCCGACGTGCTCATCATGGAGACAACGCGTGGCAACCGCGCCGTGCCGCCCACCTTCACCCGCGAGGCCGAGCTGGCGCGGCTCATCGAGGCCATCCGCGAGACGCTCAAGCGCAAGGGCAGCGTGCTGATCCCGACCTTCGCGCTGGGCCGCACGCAGGAAATTCTCGCGGCCCTCGCGCTCGCGACGAGGGCCGGGAAGCTCAGGCACCAGCCCATCTACATCGGCGGCCTCGGCCGCGTCTTCACCGAGATTTACGACCTGGAAGCCCACCGCGCCCACCGCCTGCACAGCAATCTCCAGCTCCACGAGGCTTTGAACCTCATCGTGCTGGAGAAGGGCCAGGCCGAAGTCATGCGACTCACCGGCGGGCGCATCTTCGTGATCACAGCCGGCATGATGAGTGAGCACACCGCCGCGCACGACCTCGCCGCGCGCATGATGGGCGACTCGCGCCACGGCATCTTCTTCGTGGGCTACGCGGATCCGGACACGCCCGGCGGCCACCTCAAGTCCAGCCAGCCCGGCGAGCCTTTCCTCTTCAGTCCGAGCACCGGCCATATGACCCGCGAGTGCGAGATGAAGGACTTCGACCTCTCCGCCCACGCGGACCGTGACGAGCTGCTCGAGTTCGTCGGAGAAGTCTCCCCGCACACCGTCCTGCTCGGCCACGGCGACGCCGTCGCACGGGAGTGGTTCGCCGAGCAAATCGCGGAGCGCTACCCGAAGATTCGGGTCATACAACCCAGCCCCGGTCTGCTTGTGGATGTGTGAGCCGACAGCGGCGAACCACCTGAAAGAACGCCTCGTTCTCGGTTCGGGGCCTCTCCGCCCCGCTCAAGACTGCTCTTGATCGTCCCCAGGCTCGTGGCGGGGGAGCCACGTCAGTTCCTCCACCGTGGGCCGGGGAGGACCGGCTTGGGACGGCTGGGAGGTGACGAACTGAACCGGAATCTGCTGGGCGCGCGACCGCCGTTGCCAGGCCACTTCGAGGGTGGTCTGGCCGCTCGGCTGTTCCTCGGGATACGCGCGTGCCATGTGAGTCGCATTGCTTGACGGAAACACACAGCCTCCGTCTTCAAAAAGAGCGACGTTGCCGGCAGTTTTTCGTCGTGGCCGACGCGAGTGAAGCCCTGTCGCGTCAGCGAACCGCTCGGCAACGTCACCCGGGACTACCGTTGGTTTGGTCGGGCAAAGCTGTCCGTGGGCCTGCCCCGGCTGCTCGCGGGCGACGAGCGAGTGTCACTTAGCAATGGCCTTGCCAGCTCGGAGCGACGCGGTTTTTCCCGATGATAATGGGGCATTCACGAGGAGTTTGACCAAAGGCGGCAGCAGGCCTTCCGAATCCCCCGGCTCAAAAGCGCGGCCTTCGCGCATCACGCATGAAAAGCACGCAAGCCTTCCTGCTCGTAATCCTGATCCTGATCTTCGAGCCCGGCAGGAGGAGCAGGATTGCGAGCACGAGGGAAAGGAGAACTTCCCCGTTTCGCCCGCCCGCGCGCGTTGCTACCG
>JBEBFV010000546.1:0-3718 GCA_040081795.1 Limisphaerales bacterium
GGATGACAGGGAAGATGCCGGCGCAGGCCACGGCGAAAAGCGTCATCGCCTCGGCAGCGCGGTTGACCGACGTGCGCCACTTCTGCCGGAGCAAAAAGAGAATGGCCGAGATGAGCGTGCCGGCGTGACCGATGCCGATCCAGAAGACGAAGTTCGTGATGTCCCACGCCCACTCGACCGGCTGATTCAGGCCCCAGACGCCGACGCCGGTGGAGATGAGGTAGCCGATGCAGGCAACCATCATCACCAACGCGGTGGAGCTGATCATGAGCGCAGGCAGCCACCACTTCGGGGCGGGGCCTTCGCAAATACCGGCGATGTGGTCGGAGATCCAGCCTATGCTTCGGTTGTTCAGCACCAGCGGCTCGCGAGTCAACTCGGCGGGGGCCGGCGCGATTTTCACCGAGGACGGGACGGAATGTTCAGCGGCGGCGCTCATTAGTGCTTGGCCCCTTTCTTGGCACCCTCAGCCTTCGGGTCCGGCATGAAATGCGGGTCAGAGATGCTGCGGTATTCCTCCACGCTCCAGATGAGCTTGTGGGCTTCGGGCATGTCGGGGTTGAGATTGCGGATGCGCGCGAGGTAGGTCGTGCGCGGCTTGTTGTCGAGGAAGCCGAGGACCGTGTAGTTGCGGTCCTGCTTCTTTAGCTTCGACACGGCACTCTCCGGGTCGAGCGTATTGCCAAAGGTGATGGCGCCGGCGGGGCATACCTGCTGGCAGGCGGTTTGAATCGCGCCGTCCTTCACCACCACGTCGTTGCTCGCACCGGCCTTGACCTTCTGCGAAATCTTCGCGCCCTCGATGCGCTGCTGGCAGAACGTGCATTTCTCCATCACGCCGCGCATGCGGACGGTCACGTCCGGGTTGCGGGCCATCGAGATGATGTCCACCTCGTCGCCGGGGCGATGGCCGAGCGGGCCTTTGTAGAGGCCGACGTCCATCTTGAACCAGTCCTGCGCCAGCTTGCCGCCGCCGATGGGGCGCTTGTTGTAATCGAAGAAGTTGAACCGGCGCACCTTCCAGGCGCAGTTGTTGGCGCAATACCGCGTGCCGACGCAGCGGTTGTAGGCCATCACGTTGATGCCCTCGTCGTCGTGCGCGGTGGCGTTGACCGGGCAGACGCTCTCGCACGGCGCGTTCTCGCAGTGCTGGCACATCATCGGCTGGGTCACGACCTGCGGGTCGTCAATCCACTTCTTGGTGGCCTGCAAGTCGTCGCGCTCGACGAGGTTGACCGTCTCGGGATTGCCCTGGCTGCCGGTGACGTTGCTCTTGAAGGCACCCAAGGTTGAGCCTTGCGCCTTCTTCTTCGGGTCCGCCGCATAGTAGCGGTCAATGCGCATCCAGTGCATCTCGCGGCCCTTGGCCACCTGGTCCTTGCCGACGATGGGAATGTTGTTCTCGCTCTGGCAGGCGATGACGCACGCGGAGCAGCCGGTGCAGGCGTTGAGGTCCACGACCATGCCCCACTGGTGCGACTTGCTGGCCAGCTCGGGGTGGGTCTTGTAGGGATGCTCGTAAATGTTCTTGATGGACCCGTCCGAGTTCTTCGCGAGGAACTCGGTGTGGCCATCGAGGTCCATGTGCTTCGCGAAGCCGGGGTTCGCGTTGAACTGGTCCACGTTCGCCTCGCGCACGACCGGGCGGCCGTGGAGCGTCCAGTGGTCCTGCGTGCAGATGAACGGATGCGTGCGGCCCGTGGCCTTCGCCGACGCGCCGGTGATGAAACCAGCGGTGCCGGGGCGCAGCGGGTAGGCGTTGAAGCCGACGCTCTTGTCCTCGAAGCTCGCGATGCGGCCCCACTTGCGACCGTAGCCGAGCGCGAGACCGAGCGTGAAGTCCGCCATACCGGGCTGAATCCAGATGCCGCCCTCGACGGTGCGACTGTTGGCGGAAATCGAAATCACGTCGCCGTTCTTCAAGCCGAGCTGCGTCGCCGTCTCGCGACTGATGAGCACGGCGTTGTCCCAGACGAGCTTGGTAATCGGGTCGGGCAGCTCCTGAAGCCAGCCGTTGTTCGTGTAACGGCCATCGTCCACGCTCGCGTCGCGGTGGAAAATGACTTCGAGCTTGTCCTTGGAAGGCACCGGGGCCACAGCAGCGGAAGCAATCGAGCTGGCCGCAGCGGTCCAGCTGAACGAAGCGGAAACCGCCTTCGCCTTGGAGCCTTCGAGCAAGCCGTCGTGCAGGAACTTCTTCCACTTCTCCTCGTCGAGCGTGCCGCCAGTGAGGGCAGCGAAGGTCTCGCGAGCGAGGGTGTAGGAATTCGCAGTCGGATTGCCGAGCAGATGGGCGAGCACTTCGCTCTCGGTCAAGCCGGCGAAGAGCGGCGCGATGAGCGGTTGAATCGCAACGACCGTGCCATCGCTGGTGCGGGCGTCGCCCCAAGATTCGAGGTAGTGCGCGGCGGGCAGTTGCCACGTCGCGACTTTGCCCGTCTCGTCCTCGTGGGAGCCGAGGTGGACAACGGTCTTCGCGGTCTTGGTAATTTCACTCCACGTCTCGGACGCGGTGTAAGCCGGGTTCGCGCCGAGGACGACGGCCGTTTCCGCACCGACAACAGCAGCGAGGCCGGCAGCGGGCTTCGGCGCATCGTGCAGTTCAATCGTCGTGCCGAACGCGCCGAGGACTTCGTTCATCGCGTGCGCGAGGACGTGGACTGCAAGCGGTTGGCGTTGGCCGGCGACGACGATGGCCGTGCATTCGGCCGTGGCCGTGCGCCGATGCTTCATCAGGTCAATCACGCACTCGACAATCCACTTCGGGTCCACCTTCGCACCAGCCTCTAACGGGGCCGTGTTCAGCGAATAGGAACGGCCCGCCTGCTTGAACAGTTCGGAAGCGAGCTGCGCCGCGACCGCCACGACCTGGCTCGGAGCCACGCGCAGGCGATGGTCGGCGTTGAAGCCGGTGAGCGTCATCAGCGACTCGACCGTGTAGAGACGGCTGATGAGCTCAAAACCCTGCGCGGTGTCGGGCTTGGAAATCTTGCGGCCCTTCGCGAAGTCGCGCGTGTAGCGATACATCTCGTCCTCGCTGCCGAGGAAATCGCAGTCGAGCGAGAGGATGCGCTTGGCCGTCGCGAACTTGAAGTAGGGCGCGACCTGCCTGCCGGTTACGAGACTCGCAACCCGCGCGTGGATGCTGGAATCCACCGCGTCGTAAGTAGCCCAAACGGCGTTCGGGAACTTCGCCGCGATGGCCGCTTGCAGCCGCGCGCGCGTCGGCGAGCTGTTGCTCTCCGCGATGATGGCGAGGCCACGGCCGCCGTTCGCCGCAGCGCTCTTGGAGATTTGCGCGAGCGCGTCGAGGGCATCCACGCGCTTGGCGATTTTGCCGTTCTGCTTGAAATGCTGCGCGCGGTCGGGGTCGTAGAGGCCAAGGACGGAGGCTTGCGCGAACTGGTCGGTGCCGGCCTGGTCGGGATGCAGCGGGTTCGGCTCAACTTTCGTCGGCCGACCGTCGCTGGACTTGGCCAGCAGCGGAATCGCGCCCGTGCGCGTGGGCATCGCGGTCGCGAAGTGTTGCGGGATGCCGTGGATGTAGCCTTCCGGCTGCTTGCCGAAGGGATAGATGTGCTCCGTCGGCCGGCGGCAGCCCGTGAGGCCGAAGCCCGCGAGCATGAACGACGCGGACATCAGCTTCATGAAGTCGCGGCGCGACTCGGCGGCGGTCAGCTCGCTGGCCCCGGCGGGGAATTCACGCTCGGCCCACTCC
>JBEBFV010000130.1:0-13711 GCA_040081795.1 Limisphaerales bacterium
CTCACCCTCAATCCCTCTCCCCCGATGGGGGCGAGGGAAGTCCGAAGCGCGCCGAGTTCCTCGCCGCGTCGCGCTCGTGCATCGAGTTCCTCCGCGCGCACTGCGCTGCGCCGGACGGCAAGCTCTACTTCACCGCCACGCGCGAAGGGCAGCCGCTGCGGATGCGACGCTACGTTTACAGCGAGTCCTTTGCCGCGATTGCGAACGCGGCCTTCGCCAAGGCCACCGGCGATGCCCGCGCGGCCGAGGACGCGGTAAAGTTCTTCGCCACTTACCTGCACCACAGCTTCACGCCCGGCGTGATGCCGCCGAAGTTTGCGGCCACGCGGCCGATGAAGGGCATCGGCCCGCACATGATTGGCATCGCGACGGCGCAGGAGCTGCGCGCGAATCTGGGCGACGTGACGGTGAGCGGGCGCGCTTGCACGGAGTGGATTGACCGGAGCATCGCGGAGATTGAGCGGGACTTCCTCAAGCCCGAACACCGCGCGCTGCTGGAGTGCGTCGCGCCGGATGGCAGCGTGATTGACCATCACGAAGGCCGCACGCTGAACCCCGGCCACGCCCTCGAGTGCGCGTGGTTCGTGATGCACGAAGGGGCGTTGCGCGGCGACAAGAAGCTCATCCAACTCGGCACGACCATCCTCGACTGGATGTGGGCGCGCGGCTGGGACGCGGAGCACGGCGGCTTGCTCTACTTCACCGACCTGCTCGGCAAGCCGGTGCAGGAATACTGGCACGACATGAAGTTCTGGTGGCCGCACAACGAAGCCATTATCGCGACGCTGCTGGCCTGGCAGCTCACGGGCGAGGCGCGGTTCGCCTCGATGCACCAGCAGGTCCACGACTGGAGTTTCGCCCACTTCCCCGACCGCGAACACGGCGAGTGGTTCGGCTACCTGCACCGCGATGGCCGCGTCTCTTCGCCCGCCAAAGGCACACTCTACAAAGGCCCGTTTCACCTGCCGCGTATGCTCTGGTATTGCTGGCAGCGGCTGGAACCGGCTCAATCACCGGCCACATGATTTTTGCGCCTCTTTGTGGCTAATCCAAAATGAAACACCTCTCCCTCACCGGCCTTGTCGCCGCCACCCACACGCCGTTCCACGCGGACGGCTCGCTCAACCTCAACGTCGTCGAGGTGCAGGCCGCGCATCTCGCGGCGAACGGCGTCAGCTACGCCTTCATCGGCGGCACGACTGGCGAGAGCAGTTCGCTCACGCTGGAGGAGCGCCGCGCGTTGGCGGTGCGCTGGATGGAAGTCGTGCGCGGCGCGAAGCTGAAAGTCATCGTCCATGTCGGGGCGAACTGCCTGGGCGACGCGCGCAATCTCGCCGCGCAAGCGCAGCAGCTCGGCGCGGTCGCCGTCTCCGCGCTGGCCCCGAGCTACTTCAAGCCCGGTAACGTCGCGCGGCTCGTGGACTGCATGGCGGACATCGCTGCCACTGCGCCGGAGCTGCCGTTCTACTATTACGAAATCCCGCTGCTCACCGGCATCAGCCTCGCGCCGTCCGAGTTTCTCGCGCAGGCCGCCGACCGCATCCCGAACTTCGCGGGCGTCAAGTTCACCAGCAACAACCTGATGGAATACCAGCTCTGCCGCGCGTTCCGTGGCGGCGCTTTCGATATGCCGTTCGGCTTCGATGAAATTATGCTCGGCGCGCTCGCGCTCGGTGCGACGGGCGCGGTGGGCAGCTCGTTCAACTTCGCCGCGCCGATTTACCTGCGGCTGATGAAGGCCTTCGCGGCTGGTGACTTGAAGACTGCGCGTGAGGAGCAGTTCCGCTCTGTGCAACTCATCGCGGTGCTCGCATCGCGTGGCTACATGGGCGCGGCCAAGGCGACGATGCAGATGCTAGGCGTGGACGTGGGTCCGGCGCGCTTGCCCAACGGCAGTCTGAACTCGCTGCAGCAGGCGGCGTTGCGAGCGGACTTGGAGGACCTTGGCTTCTTCGACTGGGTGAAGCAGGCGTGAGTTTGAATCGGCCCCCGGCCCGGCCAGTCCGGTATTGCGATGAAAACCCTTCTGCTGCTGGCCGCGCTTGCATTGGCCGAGCCGCTGCTCCCTGCCCAAACCGCTCCCGTCGTCTTCAACTCCCGGTCCGCCAAGAGCGGCGCGTGGTCCGATGCCGCCACTTGGGCCGACCGCCGCGCGCCCAAGGCCGGCGACCGCGTGCAGGTCCGCGCCGGGCACACGGTCGTGTATGACGTGGCGAGCACGGACGCGCTACGCATGATTCATGTCGCGGGGAAGCTCGCGTTCAGCCGCGAGAAATCCACGCGGCTCGAAGTCGGCCTCATCAAGATTGAGCCGGGCGAGACGACGACGGAGGACGGCTTCGATTGTCACGCGGACGCGCCGACGGCCGCGCAAGCGGGCGTGTTGCCGGTGCTGGAGATTGGTTCGCTGGAACAGCCCATCCCCGCGGGCGTCACCACGCTGATTCGGCTCGTTCACTTCGAGGGCATGAACAAGGAAACGTTGCCTGCCATCATCAACTGCGGCGGTCGCTGGGACACGCACGGGGCACCGCTGAATCGCACCTGGCTCAAGCTCGCCGCGACGGTCAAGGCTGGCGAGTCCGTCGTGAAACTTACCGAGCCGGTCACCGGTTGGCGCGTGGGCGACACCGTCATCGTTACCGCCTCGAAGGAGAGCTACGGCGGCGGCAACACCTTCCGGCAGTCCGCCAGCAAGCCACGCAAGGTGCAGACCGAGGAGCGCCGAATCACCGCGCTGGTTGGCGACCAGGTCACGCTCGACCGCGCGCTGGACTACGCGCATCTCGGCGAAGGCGACTATCGCAGTGAGGTCGCAAATCTTTCCCGCAACGTCACCATCGAGTCCGCCGCGCCCGACGGGGTGCGCGGGCACACGATGTTCCACCGCGACAGCACCGGTGGTATCAGCTACGCGGAGTTCCGCCACCTCGGCAAGGAAGGCGTGCTCGGCAAATACGCCATCCACTTCCATCTCGTGCGTGACTCGATGCGCGGCAGCGGCGTGCTCGGCGCGAGCATCTGGGACTCGCACAACCGCTGGCTCACCATCCACGGCACGGACTTCCTCATCGTGCGCGATTGCGTCGGCTACCAGTCCGTCGGCCACGGCTACTTCCTCGAGGACGCGACAGAGCAATACAACTTGCTCGACCGCAATCTCGCCGTGCAGGCGTATCGCGGGAAGCGGTTGCCGAAGCAGGTTTTGCCCTTCGACCCGAATGACGGCGCGGGCTTCTGGTGGGCGAACGGGCGGAACTCCTTCACCCGGAACGTAGCCTGCGAGAACGACGAATACGGCTACCGCTTCGAGGTCGCCAAGCGCAGCAACTTCAACCCGGAGCTGAACACGCTCCAGCCCAGCGGCGAGCGCGAGCGCGTGGACGTGCGGAAGATTCCCTTCCTGCGCTTCGAGGACAACGAGTCACACAGCGAGGGCCTCTACAGTTTCAACTTCGGCGATGACGTGAACGGCTCGGTGAGCGGCGACCGCACGCATCCCTTCATCGCGAAGAATTTGCGCGCGTGGGAGACGCACTACGTGATGCGTCCGAATCTGTCGCACTTCCTCCTCGACGGCCTGACGGTGAGCAACGGCGTCTATGGCATCTATCACCCGGACTACGACGCCCATGTATATCGCAATCTCGATTTCACGCGAGTGGTGTCCGAGCCAATCAACCGCGGCCACGACGACGAGAGCATCCAGCACGGCGATTTCACCTATGAAAACGTGCGGCTCGTGGACTGCCGTTCCGGGCGCGACCCGCTTATCCAACTCGCCTGCACGTCGCCGCGCACCGGCACGGCGGGGCACTTCCGCAACGTGAGCTGGCCCGGCAGCGAGTCGCGGCAGGGCAAGGTCGTGGACCTTGGCGGCGGCCCGCGCAACGACAAGCTGGAGAACGCGGTGACTTACTACTTCCACGGCTACCCGGCGGCGGGCGACGTGACGAAGGTCGTCAGCACGAAGTTTCCGGCCGCAGTGGCGGGCGCGGAGTTTGCCAGCGTTGACAAGTTCACCGGCAAGGACGTGCGCGCCGCGAAGTCGAAGCCCGTGGCCTTCCCGCAACTCCTCGCCCCCGTGGACGATCTGCCGCCCGCGACCGTCATTACGTCCGCCCGCAAACAGTCCGACGGCAAACTCCTCGTGCGCGGCGTGACCCACGACAACGGGGAAGTCGCCGACGTGACGGTGAACGGCCAGCGGGCGAAGATAATCACGCAGCACGCCGGCGTGGCGGATTGGGAACTCATCGTGCCCGCCGCGAAGGAACTCACCGCGACCGCCCGTGACAAGGCGGGGAACGCGGAGCGCAACGGGCACAAACTCGCGTTGCCATGAACACGACGCGCCGCTTCGTGCCGGCGACTTCCGAACGATTCGGACGGCGGCTGGAAGCCGCCGGCACGGGCCAACGCGGCGTCGCCACACTCCATGACACCATGAACCGCCGCACATTCCTGCGCTCCGCCATTGCCACTACCACGGCTCTTCCTGCGCTCGCCGCCGCGCCGCGTTCGCCCGTCGTGGACACGCACACGCACTGCTTCGCCGGCAAGGCGGACGCGCGTTTCCCGTATCACCCGCGCGGCACTTACCAACCGGAGAATGCGACGTCGCCGGAGTTTCTCCTGAAGCTCATGGATGGTGCGGGCGTGGACTTCGCCATCGTGGTGCATCCCGAGCCGTATCAGGACGACCACCGCTACCTCGAACACTGCCTCGCCGTTGGCAAGGGGCGGCTCAAGGGCACGCTGCTCGTCTTCTGCGACCGGCCTGGCTCGATGGAGAAACTGCCTGAGCTCGCCAAGCGCCTGCCGGTTGTGACCGCGCGCATCCACGCGTATCAAGCCGATCGCCTGCCGCCCTTCGGCAAGCCGGAGCTGCGCCAGCTCTGGAAGCTCGCGAGCGACCACGGGCTGGCCATTCAGCTCCACTTCGAGCCGCGTCACGCGCCGGGCTTCGAGCCGCTCATCCGCGAGTTCAAGCGGACGCGCGTGATCGTGGACCACCTGGGCCGGCCCTTCCAAGGCGCGCCGGGCGAACACGACCGCGTGGTGCGCTGGGCGGACTTCCCGAACGTGGTGATGAAGCTCTCCTCCTTCCCTGCCCGCGACGCGAAGGAAGCCGCGGACCTCCCCGCCGTCATCCGCAAGCTGGCCGATGCCTACGGAGCTGACCGCCTGATCTACGGTGGAGGCTTCGATGAGAAGGCGACGCCCGAGAGCTACCGCGCGGAGCGCGAACGCACATCGAGGCTGCTTGGCTTCCTCCAACCCATCGCCCGGGCAAAGGTGCTCGGCGGAAACGCGGCGAAGCTGTTCGGTTTTGCCCCGGCGTAAGTGCCAGCCGCGTCAGTTCGTGTCTCCATCATCCGATGGGATCGGTTCGGGGCCGACGCCTTCGCTCGTAAACGTCTTTGCCTCGCGGAAGAAGGGAATGCTCCCGCCGGTCCACCATTGCCGCCACGCGAGCAGTGCGATCAGGAGCGCGACCGCCGCCGCCAGCTTCCACGACAACTGTGCGCGGACGACTCGCGCGGTGGTGCGCACGACCGCCCCGCCGACGGCCATGTTTGCAGAAGCGCGGGGCGAGTCGGGCTGGCTGTTGCTTTGAATCGCGGCCCAGTCCACGGTCGGATGCGGCGTGAAAGTGAGTTCGTAGAAGCGCGACTCGCAGTCTGTGCGCAGGCAGTATTCCTCCCGCAGCCGCGCCAATCCATCAGCGGGACGACCCACCTCCAGCGCCGCGCCCATGAACAAAGCGGCTACAACATCCGGTGACGGGCGCGTATCGCAGCCACAGCAGCGAGCAGCGATGTGCGAGCGGAAAACCCCGGCGTGCTCCAAGTCTGCGATGCCGGACTGCGACAGCGCCGCCCGTGCGTTGCGCGCAAACGCGGGGAACTGGGCGAGGGGGAGCTTGCGGACGATGGTTGCGGCACTTTGCATTCGCAAGACTCAGCGTCAGTTTCTCGGCTGATACCAGATCCAGTCCTTGGTCTCCTCGTAGGGGTAGAAAGGATCTGTCATCACGGACTGGGAGAAATCATGCACGGCGGCATGGCCGTCCACGAACAGGACGGGCGAGACAAACATGCGCGGGGCAATGGTGGGGTCGCGGAAGTCCGTGATGCCGCGGTTGCGGTGCCACTGGGTCCAATAGTAGATCACAATGAGAGGATCGATGCTGATCACCTTGCCTTGCGGCTGTGCCGGCGGCTCGTTCATCAAAATGAAACGCGACGGGTCTCGCACCCATGCATCGGATTTTCCGGGCAGCGCGCCCGCTGGGCGCTGGAGAGTCGCCTGGGGCAAAGGCGGAGAACGGCTCGGGTCACGAGGAGCCGGATAACCCGCGTTGTAACTGTAGCTGCATCCGCTCGACTGCCAGAGCGAGGGTTTCGCGTCATAAGCCTGATGCGGATAGTCGAGGTCGCCGAAGTGTCCTTTGTCCATCGGGCATTGAAAGACTTTCGCATTGCCTTGCAGGCGGAAAAGAGGCCGGTTGGTCGCCTGGGGATACTTGTCCGAGTATGGGAACGGGGCTGGGTTGACGCCGCCTAAGGCAATGACCGTGCTGCGGCCGCGCCAGCGTTGCTGGACCGCATCCCACTCGCGGACACCAGCGGGCGGGAACCGACCGGTGTCGTCCACGTAGAGTTTTTGCATGACTCCGATCTGCTTGAAGTTGCCCAGGCATTGCAGGTCGCGCGAACGGACCTTGGCCTGTGCGAAGCTTGGAAGGATCAGGCTGGCCAGCGTGCCGATGATGGCGATGACCACGAGCAACTCGATGAGCGTGAACGCGCCGTGCCCGGAGTCGGAGTGCTGCCTCCCTCTGCCCTGTAATTGGATCATCATGCCTCTGGCGTTTCCTTCGTGGGTTACGACGTGAGGCTGGCGGAAGGCGAACGACGGCGGAATACGGTGTTCCACCGAGTCGGCTACTTCCCGTCAGCCACCCGGCCCGGCTCGCGGACGCCGGTGCCTTTGCGCTGCGTGAGTGAGTCGCCGAGGTCGGCGCGAGCCTTCTCCGCGAGGGCGAGGAGGCGCTGAACGATTGCAGGGTTTGAGGAGGCCACGTCGGACTTCTCGCCCACGTCGTTGTGCAGATCGTAGAGCTGCGGTTCCTCGACTTTGGCGTTTTCGTATTTCGACGGGATGCCGTCCTTGCCGCCGGGCCGGCCCGCGAGCGTGCGGAAGCCGTGCGGGAGCTGGAGCTTCCACTTTCCGTCGGGGGTGAACATCGCCTGCAGCTCGTTCTGTGCGTAGTAGCTCCAGTAGGCCTCGTGCGGGTTCTTTGCGTCGGGAGCGCCGGCCAGCAACGGCCACACGTCGAGGCCGTCAATCTTGTGCTCCGGCAGCTTTGCGCCGATGAGCTTCGCGAAGGTCGGCAGCAGATCAATGGTCATGAGCATCTCGCCGCTGCTCGTGCCGGGCGCGAGCTTGCCGGGCCAGCGCATGAGGCACGGGACGCGCGTGCCGCCTTCCCACGCAGTGCCCTTGCCCTCACGCAACGGACCGGCGCGGCCCGCGTGATCGCCGTAACTCAGCCACGGGCCGTTGTCACTGGTGAAGACGACGAGCGTGTTGTCGTCGAGGCCGTGCTTCTTCAACGCGTCGAGCACCTGCCCGACCGACCAGTCAATTTCCTGGATCACGTCGCCGAAGAGGCCCGCCCCGGACTTGCCCTTGAACTTGTCGCTGACGAAGAGCGGGACGTGCGGCATGGAGTTCGCGAGGTAGAAGAAGAACGGACGGTCCTTGTTCTTCTCGATGAACTTCACCGCGCGCTCGGCATACCAGGTCGTGAGGTTGGGCTGCTTCTCCGGCGTGATGTCGGGGTCTATCACCTTGTCGCCCTCGATGAGCGGCAGCTTGGGGTAAGTGCCCTTCTTCGCCTCGGGATGGTGCGGCCACATGTCGTTGGAGTAGGGCAGGCCGAGGTATTCGTCGAAGCCGTGCCGCACCGGGAGGAACTGCGGGTGATGGCCGAGATGCCACTTGCCTGCCATGCCAGTCGCGTAGCCCTTCTGCTTGAAGACCTCGGCCATCGTCATTTCGTTCGCGTGGATGCCAATGCGAGAGCCGGGCCCAAGCGCGCCGTGGATGCCGACGCGGTTGTTGTAACAGCCCGTGAGCAGCGCGGTGCGGCTGGCCGAGCAGACCGCCTGCGAGACGTGGAAGTTCGTGAACTTGCGGCCCTCGCGCGCCATGCGGTCAAGATGCGGCGTGGTGTAAGCCTTGCAGCCGAAAGGCCCGATGTCCGCGTAGCCGAGGTCGTCGCAGAAGATGACGATGACATTGGGCAGGCGCGGCGCGGCACTCACCAGCGGGATGAATGAGGTGAAGGCGAGCAGCAGGGACGCGAGGAGGCTTGGAGTTTTCATGGCTGCGGCGACCCTAGCCAGCGGCGCTCAGGCTGCCAAGGGGCTTTGCGGACAACGCCCGTAGCCGCAGCATAACTCTGTAGCGGCGCTCTGTGAGCGCCGGTCGAAATCTGAGAAGCGATTGAGCCGAACTCGGCGGTCACAGACCGCCGCTACAGAGTCACGCCGCTGGAATCTCGAAGAGATGCACCGGGGAGGTGTTGCCGGCATACTGGCCGTCCTTGGTGAGCTGGCGGCCGTTGCCGTTGCTGGCCTTGTTCATCGCCATCACGGCGAAGCGCTTGCTGTCAGGGTGCAGCGTGACGGAGTGGCAGTTCGCGACGTTGGTGTGCGTGAAGAACGGCTCCTTCTCGCCGGGACGCAGGAACATGATCTTGCCGCTGCCGGGCTGGCCGCTCGTCACGAGAATCAGGTAGCCGCCGGGATGCCACGCGACATCGAGGACAAAGCCGTCCTTCGCCGCGCCAAACTTCCACTCGGTCTGCTTCTTCCCGGTCGCGGCGTCGAACTTCACCAGCATGGGCGCGCCTTCGAGGAATCCGCCGCCCGCCGGCTCACAGCCACCGACGACCAGCGACTTGCCGCCGTCAATGAACGCCAGCACACGCAGGCCGCACACGTCCTGCAAGCGCGACACCATGAACAGCACCGCAGCATCGAACTCACGAACCATCTGCTTGGCGCCGAAGTCCCACGTCTTGACGCGGCCCTTCAAGTCGCCGAACGCGACGACCTTGCCCTCGGGGGCGAAGGTCACGGCGAATACTTCCTCCTCCGCACGGTGCTCGGCGACGAGCTTGCCCGCAGTGCTCCAGACGCGGACGAACTGGTCGCGCCCGCAGGTCGCGAGATGCTGGCCGTCGGCGGAAATGGAGAGGCGGCGAATCCAGCCATCGTGTGCCGTGGCGTTTTCCCAGAGCGGCTTGGGCGCGTCGCCTTCGTAGGTTCTGGCAGTGAGCTTGCCCCAAGTGTCGGCGGCGAAGAGAACTTTGTCCTTCGGATGGAAGGCGATGTTCTGCACCCAGCCGTTGAAGCCGGTCAGATGCGGCAGCGGCACCAGCTCGACGGGCGACTCCTCCGGCTTCTTGGCGGCCTTGGGCGCGGGCTTCTTCGTGGGTTCGTCGGGCAGCTCGACCTCGGCGGCGCGCTTCTTCTCGACGACGCTCCAGCGGCGCACGGTGCCCTCCATCGCGCCGGCGGCGAGGAAGTTGCCGCACGGGCTGAACCGCGCCACGCAGAGCTGGCGGTCGTTGGGGAACATCTTGAGTTCCTTGGGCGGGACGAAGTCGGCGGCGGGTTGGTCAGGCATAGCGGTTGAGGAATGTCCAATTACCAATGACGCAATTCCCAATCAATGCCCAATGCCCAATGCCCTCGCAGAGCGCTCGAAATCCGCACGGCACATGACCGGCCATTGGAAATTGGAAATTGGTCATTCATTGGGAATTGAGCCTTGGCCATTGGTCATTAAGCCAGCGCTTCCTTGATGGCTTCCATTTCGTCGTGGGCCAGCGGCAGCGGCTGACTGTTGTTGTTGTATTCCACCTTCTTCGAGTCGATGCCCAGCGCCTTGAACCACGTGTGGAAGACCGCGCCGATGTCGTGGCCGGGGCCGTTCACAAAAGTGCCCTTGTCATTCGTCGAGCCGACGACCGCGCCGGCTTTCAGGCCGGAGCCGGCCATCGCGATGCTCCACGCCTCGGGCCAGTGGTCACGCCCGACGTGGCCATTGATGCGCGGAGTGCGGCCGAACTCGCTCATCGCGATGACGAGCGTGTGCTCCAGCAGGCCCGTCGCCGCGAGGTCCTCGACGATGGCGGCGAATGCGCGGTCGAACTTCGGCACGAGCGAGGCGCTGGCGTTGAAGTTGTCGCCGTGCGTGTCCCAGCCGTAGCTGCCGACCTTCACGAAGCGCACGCCGGCCTCCAGCATGTTGCGCGCGACGAGCATGTGCTGGCCAATCTCAGTGCGGCCGTAGCGCTCAAGGTCCTTCGTCGGGAGCTTGGTGGTGTCGAAGATGTCCGCGCGCTTCATCAGCTCGCGCGCGCTGTCGAAGACGAAGCTGCTCGCCTCCGTGTAGGTCTGGCGGCGCTGCGCGGTGTAGCGCTTGTTCAGCAAGTCGCGAAGCTCGTTGCGCTCTTCGTCCTCCTCCACCGTCAGCGAAGCGTGACGGAGCAAGTCCTCCGGCGGCTTGCCATCGCCGAACGCGAGCGAGCCGTATTTCGGACCGAGGAAGCCGGCGTCCTCCGCCTTGAACCCGCCGCTGCCGGGCTTGACCCAGGCGTAGGCTGGGAGTTTCGAGGCGGTCGGCCCCAGGAGCTTCGCGATGGCCGAGCCGAAGAAGGGATAGGGCACGCCGCGATTCTTCGGGTCGCCGCGCTGGATGCGGGCGACGCCGGAGGAGTGCGCGTTATCCTTGGTGGCGATGTCCCGCACGACGCACAGCCGGTGCGCCTGCTTCGCACACTGCGGCATCAACTCGGAGAAGTGCGTTCCGGGGACGCTCGTCTTGATGGTTCGAAACGGCCCGCCAAACTCGGTGTTGGGCTTCGGGTCCCAGCTCTCGAGCTGGCTCATGCCGCCGTCGAGCCAGACGAAGAGCACCTGCTTCTCCTTCTTGCGCATCGCCTCGGCGGCCTGCGGCGAAATCATTCCGCCGAGCGCGCCGAACGCCAGCGCACCGGCGGACGCGCCGAGGAACTGGCGGCGGGACGCGGCGTGCTCCCAGGGTTTGCAGAGTGGGTTCATGATAAGGGGAGGGGAAACCACGAATGAACACTAATGGACACGAATTGAGGAGCCGCCATCCGCGCCACTTTCACTCGTGGTGCCAATTTGAATTCGTGTTCATTCGTGTCCATTCGTGGTTTCAGTGATTTGTGAAAAACTCCATGCTCGACAGCATCGCCCAAGCGTAGTGGCCCAGCGCCTTCTCGCGGGAGGCGGCGTGCTTGGTGAGATACTTCGCCAGCTCGGACTTCTCCTCAGCCACAGGCGGACGGGAGAGGATGGCGAGATACAGTTCGTCGGCTACCTGCCCCGCGTCCGACAGCGCGGCAACGCGGTCAATGAGGTTGCCCTTGCGGCGCTGGAGCGACCAGAGGACAAGGTCGTTGTTCCGCAGGAAGAGTGCGGCGCGGAGGGTCGGGTTGACGTTCAACTCAGGCTCCTTGGCCGAGTTTGCGAATGCGGCGAGGAAGGCTTTCTCAAAATCCTTCTGCGTGTGCTTCTTGCCCTCGATGCCTTCCCAGCCCTTGCCGCCCACGACGCGCTCGTGCTCGCCGGTCGCGGCGAGGAAGGCGCGGGCAAGCTGCTCGGCGGAGAGCGGGCGCTCCTTCGCGACGGTGAAGAGTTCCTCCGGCGGAGACTGCGCTCCGGCGGGCAGCAGGCTCGCGCGCTGGTAAGTCTGCGTGAGCGCCAGCTCACGGATGAGCCAGCGCAGGTCGAACTTGTGGTCGGTCAGTTCCTTCGCGAGCAGGTCGAGCAACTCGGGATGCGACGCAGGGTTGTCGCTGTGGTTGAGGTCGAGCGGCTCGACGAATCCGCGGCCCATGAGCTGCCACCAGACGCGGTTGGCGATGTTGCGCGCGAAGAGCGGGTTCTCCGGCGACGCGAGACGCGCGGCGAGTTCCTTGAGCGGGCTGAATTTCAACACACCGGCCGAACGCGTCTTCTTGTCTGGCGGCACCGCCCACAACTCGGCCGGGTCGGGCAGCGGCACCTCGACGCCGAGCGGCACGCGCGGACCGGTCGCGCCCTTCACGCTGCTGAGGACGGACACGAACTCGTATTTGTTGGTCATCGGCCCTTCCTGCACCCACGCGGTCTTGTAGTCGCCGGCGGCGGCTTGGAGCTTCGTGTTCTGGAACGTGACGAAGAGGCCGTTGAAATCCACCTGCTTGTAATCCTTCACCGTGAGGTGCTTGTGGCACTGGCAGCACTGGAGGTCCACGCCCATGAAGAGCCGGCCCGCATCGCGCGTGAGGCCGGGGTAGTCCGTGTCCTGCTGGCCGACCTTGTCGAGCCGGCGCGTCATGAACCAGCCCGCGCCGCGCAGCTTCTCGTCCTTGAAATCCGGGCTGAGAATCTCACGCACCAACCGGTCCCACGGCTTGTTCGCGCGGAACGACTCGGTGAGGTAAGTGCGCCACTCGTCGTTGCTGCCGTTGCGCTCCATGAGCTGGATGTTGAACGCCTCGGCCATCTGCTCCGCAAAGCGCGGCGCGGCGACGAGCTGGTCAATCAGCTTGGCACGCTTGTCCGGCGACTTGTCGGCGAGGAACTTCTTCGTCTCCTCCGCGCTGGGAATGCCGCCGTTGAAGTCGAACCACGCGCGGCGAAGGAACTCCGCATCGTCCGCCGGGGCGGCGAGCGGCTGTTGGGCGGCCTTTACTGCAATCAGCTGGTCCACCTGCCGATAGAGCGGCTCGGCGGCAAACGCGCCTGCGCCGGCCAGCATCGCGGCAAGAAGCAGCCGACGCATCAGGGTTGCGCATTGGCGAGGCAGTTGCATCGGGTTAGTTGACGCAGTCCGGAGGCAGGCCATTGAAGGGGAAGTTTTCCCTTGCCAAGGATGAGAGGGAGGAGAACTGTCGGCCAACTTCCAACCCAACAGTCCCCCGAGGACATACCCTCGCACATCCGTGTCTATGCGTGTTTACCCCAGCAAACAGACCAATGGCTTCACCCTCATCGAGTTGCTCGTCGTCATCGCGATCATCGCGATCCTCGCCGGCATGCTGCTGCCCGCCCTGAGCAAGGCCAAACAAAAGGGCCTCGGCATCAAGTGCCTGAACAACATGCGGGGGCTGACCCTGGGCTGGGTCATCTACGCAACAGATCACGAGGATCGCATCCCGTTTGCCGGCAGCGGCACCGGCGTGTCAGGTTCATGGATCAGCGGCACCATGAACTTCAACCCCGCCAATGCCTCGAACTGGGACGTGAAAGTGGATCTGGAGAAGAGCGTGCTGTGGCCGTATAGCGGCAAGGCTGCCGCAGTGTTCAAATGCCCGGCAGATCGCTCGATGATCACTCCGACCACCGGGCCTTTCGCGGGGACTCCCGTGCCTCGAATCCGCACCATGTCCATGAACCAGTGGTTCGGCGGATTCGGCAATCCGACGATGGTTTTCACCGGCAAGCCCGGCTGGTCCAGCCCGCCTTGGATGATGTATCGCCGGGTGACCGAACTGACGGATCCCGGCCCGTCGAACACGATCCTCTTTTTCGACATGCGTGAGGACGCGATCAACTCCGGCGGCCTGCTCATCAGCATGGCAGGTTCTCCGAGCACGCCAGCCCTGACCGAGTGG
>JBEBFV010000547.1:0-3707 GCA_040081795.1 Limisphaerales bacterium
CAACAACGGTCCCGACGGCGGCGAATCCGTCCCGCACCTCCACTGCCACATCCTCGGCGGCCGCGCGATGAGCTGGCCGCCGGGGTGATTTGGGTGGCACACGCCTCTGGCGGGTCGTGCCAGGCGTCCCGCCCGGCACGATGGCGTGGAGAGTCGGAGCAGGTTCAACTGTTGTCGCCTATCCGTGATCGCGCCAGCGGGTGCGCGCAGTTCTTCTGAAGCAGCTCTGGCTCAGCCCACGTGCGTCGGGCGGGACACCCGACGCAACCCGCCAGAGGCGGGTGCCACCCGGAGTAGTCCTACTTCGGCGTCTCCTTCTTCTTAAACAGGTCGCCGATGCCCTTGGTGACGCCCTTGGCTGCGTCGGTAGCGGCTCCGCCCACGCCCTTGGCCCCGTCCAAGATGGCCTTGCCCGCGCCGCTGAGGAAGCCGCTCACGGCGGCGGTAGTCTTGGTCATCACTTCCTTCAGCACCACCTTGATGACTTCGGCGGGCGTGACGCCCTGCTCGCCCTTGCCAAGGTCGTTGAGCTTGATGTCGGGCAGCGGGATGGTGGCGGACTTGCCGCCGAGGATGGTCATGCTGAGGTTGATTTTCGCGTTGGAGATGATGATCTCGTCCACCTGCAGCTTCTTGCCGGGCGTGGACTTCTTGTCCTTGTCGGCGGGTCCAAGCAGCGCGGCGACGTAGGCATCCACGTTCTCTTGGATCTTGCCAAGGTTGCTGCCGCTGAGGCTGCCCTCGAAGGTGATCTCCGCGCCGTCGGCCTTGATGGACTGCACGACGATCTTGTCGCCGAGCAGCGACATGGGCTTCACCTGAAGGCTGGCGGTGCCGAGCTTCACGGCGTTGGGTGTCTTGAAGCCCTCGGGGTTGCCGATGACCAGACCGCGAATCTCGCCGCCGCCGGAGAGGGCCGAGATGCTCACGCCGTCGAGCTGGATGGGGGCCTTGATGACCTCCGGGCCGAAGCTGGTGACGCCGTTCTTCACGATGGAGTTGAGCGAGAGCATCAGCGCGACGACCGCGATGACGGCGACGATGGCGAGGCCGACAAGGATTTTGACGAGGTTGTTTTTCATGTGTTAGAGCCGGGAACGGAACAGTTCAGTCCCCCCAACGCGGGAAATCCTACTCACGGAGCGAGCGGGCGCAACCGCAGACTAAGGCCGGGCGTCGGTCCGCGAGTGGACCCGGCGGGGATGGGCTGGCAGATGCGGATGCAGCGGCGCTGTGAATTCCGAGGGCGCGCAGTCGCAGCAGAGGATTTGTTTGCCCACCAGCTCCACCTGACGCATCGAGAGCACCCGGCGGCAGCCATCGCACTGCTCCATCTTCTCCATCGCCACGCCGACGCCGGAATACACGATGCGGGTGAGGGCGGAATGGAGCGAGGGCTTGCCGTGTAGAGCGCTCATGCGATGTCCGTGGGTAGCAAGCGCCGGGGGGGAGTGTCAACGCTGTGTTACGGGAAAGTTACCAGCCGGTGACGCGCCTCACGCGCCGACGCGCCGGACCAGCTCGGGGAAACGGCACTCGTCACACAGCGCGTTGGAGTGCTCGCAGAAGTCGCGGACGATCTGGAGCAAGCCCTGTTGTGCGGCGGCGTGCAGGAAGAGTCCGCGCGGCGGGTTGCCGGCGAAAAGGCGTTCGCGCGCGAGCCGCAGCGCGGAGTTGTCCTCACCGGCGGGCCACGCGAGGAAGCGGGCTTCTGCGGCAGCGCGGAGTTGCGCATTGCGACCAGCGGCGGCGCGCGCCCAGAGCCACGGGAGGATGACGTTCATGGCGAGGTCAGTGAGCCGCGCGTCGCCGAGGAGCGGCTGCGGTTTCTTGAGTCGTGGCGATTTCAAAGTCCAGTGCCACGACCAGAAATCGTCGGCTTGCGGCTGGAGCAGTTCGAGGAGTGAAGCCGGCAACTGCGCTTCGGAAACGTCCCGCGTGAACCAGCGCTCCAGCCGCGCGGGAAGGTCGCCGCTCGCCAGCCAATGCGCGGCGAGCGCGAGGCGGCGGAGCGGCTGGTTCGCCGGACGCAGGCCGCTCATGCGCCACGCAGCGCGCGGCAAAATCACTTCGCCGAAGCGCCCCCGCTCGCGCCACCACGCATCCCAAAGCCGGCGCAGATACTCCGCATCCGCACCGCGACCGCGCGGCAGCTCGGCTGGCAGCAGGCCGCTCCAGCCGGTGAGACGGGCTTGCCAAAGGGCAACCGTGAGTTCGCCGCCGGTCGCACCGGCCAGCTCCGCGAGCCGGCGCATGGGCCAGACGTTGTGCTTGTAGCCAAGCGCGGCGAAGAGGCCTTCCCAGAGCGCCTGCTCCCAGCCGCACTGTCGTGCGCGGGCAGCGAGTTGCGCGGCCTTGAGTTGGAGCCGCACGAGCGCGGCTTGTTGGAGAATGGCGTCGAGCTGCTCGCGCGGCAGTTCGTGCAAGGGGCCGCAGCACTTGCCCGCAAGCCCGCCGGCGCGCGTCGAGTCCTCGCCGCCAAACCACTCGGCGAGTTCGACCAGCGGCGCGTCGAGCCGCGACTTGAGCGAGAGCGTGGGCAGGCCGTCGGTGTCGTTGCCATCCCACACGACGTGCAGCACGACGGCGCGGAAATTTGGGTTCACGTCGTGCCGGTGTGCGCGCCAGCCGCTCGTGGCCAGGTCCACCTCCACATCGCCTCTCAGCGGCGTCTCGGTGCCGAACTGCACAATGGCATCGCGAAAGTCCGGGCCAGGCTCGCGATTGAGAAAGCCCGGATGCAGCACGCGCACGGTGCGTCCGTCCGCGAGCGCGAGGGCATCGCGCAGCACGCGCTGGTGCTGCCAGACCGCTTGCAGCAACCGCTCCGGCGGCGGGCCGTCCTCACGCAACGGCCCCGCGCCCGGACGCGACGCGCGCCATGTGGAGTAGAGATTGGTGGCGAGGGGCATTGGGAACTTTTCTGCGCGGAGGATACAAACCGTGTCAACGGACGCAGCTCTTTCCTGCTCGTAATCCTAATCTTGATCCTGCTCTTCCCCGCCTCCACCCGAGGAGCAGGATTAAGATTAGGATTTCGAGCAGGAGGGGAAGGCGCGCGCTTGCACGCCATCGCCGACCTCTTCACACTCCACGCCACTATGTCGTGGAAAGTGCTCATCACCGCCCGGGCCGCTGAAGAAGTCGGCCAGCCCGCCTACCAACTCCTGCGTGACTCCGGCTGCGAAGTCATTCTCGCGCCCAAGTTCGGCCCGCTCAGCGCCGACGATGTCCAAGCCTACATGGCCGGCTGCGACGCGACCTTGTGCAGCGCGGACAAATACACACCCGCCGTCCTCGAACACGCCAACACCGCCGGCATCAAGTGCCTTTCGCGCTGGGGCGTGGGCTACGACTCCATCGACATCGCGACCGCCACGCGGCTGGGCATCGTGGTCGCCTTCACGCCCGGCATGCTCGACGGCGCGGTGGCGGATTACACTTGGGCGTTGCTCTTCGCGCTCGCCCGTCGCGTCCACGAGGGCCACGTTGTCATGCGCGACAACCGCTGGTCCGTCGCGTGGGGCCACGACGTGTCGAACAAGACGCTGGGCATCATCGGCTGTGGCCGCATCGGCCAGGCTGTGGCGAAGCGCGCGTCGGGCTTCAACATGAGAATCCTCGGCCACGACATCGCGCCGAACCCGCACGCCGAGGCGCTCGGGGTGAAGTTCGTCTCCCTCGACGAGCTGCTGGCACAGAGCGAC
>JBEBFV010000548.1:0-3707 GCA_040081795.1 Limisphaerales bacterium
GCAGATGGAAATCCCCGTGCTCACGGTGAAGTTCGACCGCTCCGCGCTGGCGCGGCACGGCATCACCATCCGCGAAGCCGCGCGCGTGCTGGAGGCCGGCCTGCAAGGCGTGAAGGCCACGCGCATCCTCGAAGGCCAGAGTGCTTACGACCTCGTGGTGCGGCTGGATGAAACGCCGAGCACCCCTCACCCCAGCCCTCTCCCCTCATCCGATGAAGGGAGAGGGAGAAGCGCTCGCGCCGGCGCCGTCTCCTCCCTCGCCCCCGTGGAGGGGGAGAGGGCCGGGGTGAGGGGGCAGCCCGAAACGAGCTGGCGCACCGACACCCTCGGCGACCTGCTCGTGGACACGCCCGCTGGCGCGAAAGTGCCGCTGCGCACCCTCGCCGACATCCGCAAAGACACCGGCCCGAACCAAGTGCTCCGCGAGCAGGTCGAGCGCAAGATTGTCGTTCAATGCAACGTCGCCGGTCGCGACGTCACCAGTGTCGTGCGCGACTGCCAGAAGCTCGTGAACCCCGTCATCTCCGCCACCACTGGCTACCGCGTCGAGTTCGGCGGGCAGTTCGAGAGCGCGGCGGAAGCCGGCAAGACGCTCCTGCTCGTGAGCATCGGCGTCATCATCGGCATCGGTTTCCTGCTGCACCTGGCCTTCCACTCGGCGCGCGACGCGGCGCTCGTGATGCTGAATCTCCCGCTCGCGCTCATCGGCGGCGTGGCGGGTGTGTTCGTGAGCGGCGGCGTGTTGAGCGTCGCATCGCTCATCGGCTTCATCACCGTCTTCGGCATCGCCACGCGCAACGGCATCATGCTCGTCTCGCACATCCGCCACCTGCACGAGGCGGAGGGCGTGGCGGATTTCCGCGAAGCCGTCTTCCGGGGCGCGATGGAGCGGCTCGTGCCCATCCTGATGACCGCGCTCGCCGCCGGCCTCGCGTTGATTCCGCTCGCCCTCGGCGGTGGCAAGCCGGGCAACGAAATCCAGACCCCGATGGCCATCGTCATCCTCGGTGGGCTGCTCACCTCGATGCTGCTGAACATGATTGTCGTCCCGGCGCTGTATCTGCGCTTCGGACGGCGAGACCTCAACCCAGCCCACGCCATCCCATGACGCAATACGTTATCAAAGTCCTCGTCAGCGCGGCGGTCATCGTCGCGGTCACGGAAATCAGCAAGCGCAGCTCGTTCTGGGGCGGCCTGCTGGCCTCGCTCCCGCTCACGTCGCTGCTCGCGTTCATGTGGCTCTACCGCGACACGCGCGACGCCGCGCAAGTGGCCGCGCTCTCGTGGAGCATCCTCTGGCTCGTGCTGCCCTCGCTCGTGCTGTTCGTCGTGCTGCCCGTGCTGCTCAAACGCGGCGTCGCCTTCACTCCGAGCCTCGCGGCGGCGCTCGCCGCCATGCTCGTCGCCTACCTCGCTGAAATCTGGCTGCTTAAGAAACTCGAAATCCCGCTATGAAAACCGCCGTCTGCCTCCTCGCCTCCCTTCTGCTGGCCGCTGCCGGCTCCGCCTACGGCGCCGCATTGACAAACCTCACCTTCGCCGCCGCCCTCGAACTGGCCGAGAGCACGCACCCGGATTTGGCCGAGGCCCGCGCGTTGCTCCAAGCCGCCGATGGTCGCGTCCTGCAAGCTGGCACCCGCGCCAACCCCGAAGCCATTGTCCGCGTCGAGTCCGCGCCATTTCGGGGAAGCACCACCGGCAACGCCGAGTATGTGATTGGCGCGGGGCTGCCCGTGCCGTTGGGCAACCGTCGCGGACTGGCGCGCGAAGTCGAGAAGCTCGACCGCGAGCGGGTGCTGAGGGAGGCGGAACTCAAGCGGAGCGAACTGCAGCGGCGCGTTCACGGCGCTTTTGCCACCGCGCTCTATCAGGAGGCCGCCCGGCAGTCGCGCGGTGAGGCTGTTGGCATCGCCAGCGAACTCATCGCCCTCACGCAGGCCCGCGTGAAGGCTGGCGACGCGGTGGTGGACGACCTGACGCGCGCGGAGCTTGAGATGGCGGTGGCCAAGGTTGAGTTGCAGCGCAGCGAGCAGTTGTGGCAGCAGGCCTTGACCGCCCTCGCGGGAACGCTGGGAAGCCCCGATATGCAGATCAAATCCGTCGCCGGCAAGCTGGCCGCCGTGTTCGAGGTGCCGACGCTGGAAGCCCTCGCGGAAAACCTGACGCAGCACCCGGCCGTCGCGCTCGCGAAGGCCGAGGTCGAAGTCAGCCAGAAGCGGATCGCCCTGGCCAGTGCCGCGCGCGTGCCGGACGTGAACGTCGAGGTGCTCTACCGCCGCATCGAATCCGCGCGTCAGGACGCCTTCGACATCGGCCTGCGCCTGCCGCTGCCGTTCTTCGATCAGGGCAGGGGACGGTTGCAGGAAGCCCGCGCTCAGGCCGACGCGGCGGAAGCTCGTTCACGCGCCACGCACATCGAGATGAACAACCGCCTGCGGGCCGCGCACGGTCAGCTCACGGCCGCGCTGGCCAACCTGCGCGGCCTGGAGACCGACATCCTTCCGCGCATGCAATCGCTCATGAGGACCGCCGACGCGCGTCACGCAGCCGGTGACACGAGCCTGGCCGATGTGCTGCCGCTCCGCCGCGAGTTCATCGCGGTCCGCTCCCAGCAGCTCGAAGCCTTGCGCGAGGTGATGCAGGCGTGGGGAATGCTGAAGGCGTTGCAATGAGCGAGGTGCTACGTTGTGGCCAATGAAATCACTCACTGAACACCTCTGGTTTGAAGTGCCGGCGCGGCGCGGATTCGTGAACATCACGGACACCATCGAATCGCTCGTGCGCAAGAGCGGCGTGAAGGACGGGCTTTGCCTCGTGAACGCAATGCACATCACGGCCAGCGTCTTCATCAACGACGAGGAGTCCGGCCTGCACCACGACTACGAGGTCTGGCTGGAGCGGCTGGCCCCGCACGCGCCCACGACGCAGTATCACCACAACCGCACCGGCGAGGACAACGCGGACGCGCATCTCAAGCGGCAAATCATGGGCCGGGAAGTGGTCGTCGCCATCACGAACGGGAAGCTGGACTTCGGCCCGTGGGAACAAATCTTCTATGGCGAGTTCGATGGCGGACGGAGGAAGCGGGTGCTGGTGAAGATCATCGGGGAGTGAAAGGGCGGAAACGGAGTGATGAGGCGTGGGAGCGATGGAGTGGTGGCGCAAGTCAAAGGGGTGGCTCCCCCAACACTCCATTGCTTCACCACTCCGTTCCTCGCCCTCAAATCCCGAGGTTCGACAGCGTCGTGCAGATGCGGTTGACGATGGCGACGAGGCGCGGATGTGATTTCTCGAAGCCGTCCACGGATGCGGCGAGGCCGTCGAGCGAGTGCTTCACCAGCGCCGGGTTCGGCTCATCGCGCGTCGCCTCGTGTGCGGAGACTTGCGTGAAGCCGGCGATGCTCTGCGCCTCCTCGCTGTGGGTCTGCGACAGCCCGGCGACCTCGGACTTCAGCGTGCCCAAGAGCGTGAGCAGCTCGGCCTTGGAGTCGTCCTTCACGCCGGACTGGCCGATGCGGGCTTCAATCTTGGAGATGGTGTCTTGAATCATGGTTGGTGCGATGTCGTGGCGCGACGATAGTCCGCCCCGCCGGAAAACAAAGCTGGGAATTGGCGGCGAGACAACCGGCGTTGCGGTCATGGGTAGGGCGCGCCTGTCCCCAGCGCGCCGGTTGGGCGTCCGAAAGGTCCAGCGGCGCGCTTGGGAC
>JBEBFV010000131.1:0-13698 GCA_040081795.1 Limisphaerales bacterium
CCCTTCCCACCGCTCAAGAACCCATCGTAATGCCTCATCAACAAATGCGACTCCATCATCCGCATCGTGTCCAGCACCACGCCCACCGTGATCAGCAAACTCGTCCCCCCGAAAAACTGCGCCACATAATAATTGATGTTCATCGAACGCGACATCAACTGCGGAATGATCGCAATGATCACCAGGAAGACAGCCCCCGCCAGCGTTATACGACTCATCGTGTGATGCAGGTAATCACTCGTCGCATTGCCCGGGCGGACACCCGGGATGTAACCCCCATACTTCTTCAAGTCATCCGCTATCTGCACCTCATTGAACTGCGTCGCCACCCAGAAATACGAGAAGAACAAAATCATCCCCGCGAACATCACCATGTGGAAATACTGATCCTCACGGAAATGCAGCGCCAGGTCCTCCAGAAACTTGTATTCGAGCGACTTTCCCAGCATGTCCAAAAGCTTCTCCGGAAACATCAGGATAGCCTGCGCAAAAATGATCGGCATCACTCCCGCATAATTCACCTTCAACGGCATGAACGAACTGCCCCCCTGCACCATCTTCCGACCCATCTGCCTCTGCGCATACTGCACAGGAATCTTCCTCTGCGCCTGCGTCACCGCGATCACACCCGCGATCACAAACAACAAGAGCGCAACCAGAAACACCGCATGGAACAAATTGAACTGCCTTTCGATCCCCTCCGGCGGGAAAAACATCTCGATCAACGCCTGCGCCGTCTGCGGCAGCCGCGCCAGGATGCCCACCGTGATGATCAGAGACACCCCGTTTCCGATCCCCCGCTCACTGATCTGCTCCCCGAGCCACATCGTCAGCAACGTCCCTGTCGTGAGCAGTAACGTCGTCTGAAGCCGATACCCCCACCCCGGGTCCTGCACCAACTGGCCCGTGAACCCATCGAAATACTTGGGATTCTCCCACGCATACGCCATCGCCAGGCCCTGCCCCAGACACAGCACCACCGTCAAATACCGCCCATACTGAATGATCTTCGCCCGGCCGCCCTCCTCACGGGCCAGCTTGCTCAACTGCGGGATCACCGCACTGAGCAACTGCACGATGATCGTCGCGCTGATGTAAGGCATGATCCCCAGGCTCCCGATGCCGCAGCGCTCCAGCGCCCCGCCCGTGAACATGGAATACATGCCCAGCAGCCCGCCCCCATCCTTGGACGCCATCTTCTCGAAATACTCCGCCAGCGCCTGCCCATCCAGCCCCGGCAACGGCAGCATCGAGACGAGCCGACAAATGCCCAGGACGATGAGTGTGAAGAAGATCCGAGACTTCAGCTCCGGAATCTTGAAGCAGTTGACGAACGTGTTGAGAATGTTCTGGAGCATCGTGCGGCGCGCCTTGGGAGGGAATCCGTCTATGCGGCCTTCGGGGCCGGCGCTTCGCATGCGCCACCAAGATCCTCAATCTGCTTTCGGGCACTTGCGCTAAAGGCGTTCGCAACCACCGTGAGCTTTTTGGTGAGCTGGCCGTCGCCCAGTATCTTGATGCCGCCGCTGGACTTGCCATTCGCCAGACCAGTCTTGCGAAGCACCATCTCGTCCACGCGCGCGCCATCATCGAACACGTTCAAGCTCCCGACGTTCACCGGTATGTAGGTCGTGGCGAAGCGTGCGTTGCTGAACCCGCGCTTGGGCAGGCGGCGGAAGAGGGGCATCTGGCCGCCCTCGAAGGTGGGGCGTATGGAGGAACCGCTGCGCGCGGACTGGCCTTTGCCGCCGCGGCCGGAGGTCTTGCCATGGCCGCTGGATTCGCCTTGGCCGAGACGCTTTTTCCGATGCTTGGCACCGGGACGGGGCTTCAAATCGTGGAGACGCATGATGACGAAAAGTTAAGAGTGAATCAGGCTGCGACGGCTGCCTTGGGGCCGCCGAGATTGACGCCGCGGCGCTTGGCCACATCCTCGCGGAGTCGCAGGCTCTGCAGTGCTGAGATGGTCGCCTTGGCGACGTTCGCCGCGTTCTTGGAGCCCAGCGACTTGCTCAACGCATCCTTGACGCCGACGGACTCGAGCACCGCCCGGACGGTCTTGCCGGCGATGAGGCCGGTGCCGGGGGACGCAGGACGCAGGAGGACCTTGGCTCCGTCAAACGCGCAATAGGCGTCATGCGGGATCGTCGCGCCAGAGAGCGAGACGGAGAGCATGTTTTGCTTGGAAGCCTCGCCGCCCTTCTTAATGGCCTCGGCAACTTCCTTGGCCTTGCCCAGGCCCAGACCGATGCGGCCCTTGCGGTCGCCGGTGACGACGAGCGCGCTGAAGCTGAAGCGGCGGCCACCCTTCACGACCTTGGCCGATCGGTTGATGAAGAGCACCTTTTCGCAGAACTCGCTGTTCTGGTTCTGCTCGGCATCGGGACGACGGCGCGGACCGCCGCGACCGGGGCCACGGCCACGGCCACCGCGGTCACCACCGCGTTGCTCGCCACGATCTCCGGCGGGGGCGGCAGCAGGGGTGGCGGCGGACGTCACATCAGCAGCGGCAGCTTCGGGAGGATTGGTAATTGGTTCAGACACGGCTCAAGTCTCCTGTTCGCGGGTTAGAATTTCAGACCACTCTCGCGGGCGGCATCGGCCAGGGCCTTCACCTTGCCATGATAACGCGCGCCGCTGCGGTCAAACACCACCGCAGAAATCCCCTTGGCCTTCGCTGCCTCGGCAGCGGCCTTCCCAACGACCACGGCGCTCTTCACGTTCGCGGCGAGGGTCGCGCGGTCAGACTGCGCCTTTGCACGGGTCGAGGCGGACGCGAGGGTCACTCCCTTGCTGTCGTCAACGAACTGCACGTAGATGTGCTCGCCGGTGAATCGGACACTCATGCGCGGCCGCTCGGCGGTGCCGACGACTTTTTTCCGAATGCGCCAGATGCGCAGTTGCCGAAGCTCTTGTTTCTTCTGGGTTCTCATTGTGTGCGGACCACGGGCTTGGCCGTGGCCTCAAATGGTTACTGAACCGTCTTGCCTTCCTTGCGGACGATGTGCTCGCCCGCGTAACGGACACCCTTGCCCTTGTAAGGCTCCGGCGGATAGTAGCCGCGAATCTCGGCGGCGGCCTGCCCGACGACCTGCTTGTCCGGGCCCTCGATCGTCAGCTTGGTGCTGTCCTCCACCGTCACCTTGATCTGGTCGGGGATGTTGAAAAGGATCGGGTGCGAGTAACCCAGCGAGAGATCAACCTGCTTGCCCTTCACGGCAGCCTTGAATCCGACGCCGTGAATTTCTAGCTTCTTGACGTAGCCCTCGCTGACGCCCTTGACCATGTTGTTGATGAGCGAGCGGGTCAGTCCGTGAAGAGCCTTGGCCTGCGCATCATCACCATCGCGGCTGACGACAACCTTGTCCTTCTCGACGGTCGCGGTGACGCGTCCGGGAATGGCCTGCTGCAACTTGCCCTTGGGCCCTTCGACGAAAACACTGGCGCCCCTCACCTCGACCTTGACCTTGGCCGGAATGGAAACGGGCTGTTTACCGATGCGTGACATAAGAGTGGAAAGTTACCAAACGTAGCAGAGCAGCTCGCCGCCGACGTTCTGGCGGCGGGCCTCGTTGCCGGTCAGGATGCCGGCGGGCGTGGAAAGGATCGCGGTGCCCATGCCGTTGCGGACACGGGGAATCTCGTCGGAGCCGACGTAGCGGCGAAGGCCAGGCGTGCTCACGCGCTTGAGTCCGTCAATCACGCACTTGCGCCCCTCATACTTGAGCTTGACCATGATTTTTTTCTTGGCGACTTCGCCCTCGACGGCGACATCGCTGACGTAGCCCTCGCGCTTGAGGACGAGGGCGATGCTCTCCTTCATCTTGGAGTGCGGGATCTCAACGCTGGGCAACAGCGCGTTGCCGGCGTTGCGGATGCGGGTCAAGAGGTCAGCAATGGGGTCGCTCATAATTACCAGCTCGCTTTCGTCACTCCGGGGATCATGCCCGACAGCGCCAGCTCCCGGAACGTCAGGCGGGACACCCCAAACTTCCGGATGAACGCGTGTCGGCGGCCCGTCACGGCGCACCGGTTCACCAGGCGCACGGGCGAGGCATCACGCGGTAGCTTGCTCAGGCCGGCGTAGTCCTTGCGGGCCTTCAGCTCGGCGCGCTTGGCGGCGTATTTCTTCACCGTTGCTTGCTTGCGCTTGTTGCGCTCCAACCAGGCGGTCTTGGCCATGTTCTGGGTGTGTTAAATTTACTTCTCCGCGAAAGGCATCCCCATCAGCTTCAGCAGGTCGCGCGCCTCGTCATTCGTCGGCGCGCTCGTCACGATCGTGATATCCATCCCTTGCTGACGCTTGATCTTGTCCAAGTCTATCTCGGGGAAGATGGTCTGGTCGGAGACGCCGATGCTGTAGTTGCCCCGACCGTCAAACTTCCTCGGGCTGATGCCCCTGAAATCTCGGATGCGCGGCAGCGCCGTCGCCACGAGCCGGTCGAAGAATTCATACATCGCGTCCCGGCGCAGGGTGACGAAGCAGCCCACGGGCTGGTGCTGCCGAAGCTTGAAGTTGGCGATGCTTTTGCGTGACTTGCTGATGACGGGCTTGCGCCCGGTGATCGCTGTCAGGTCTTTCGCGGCGTCGTCCACCGCGCTCTTTTCCAAGCTCGCGCTCACACCCATGTTCAGCACGATCTTTTCCAGCTTGGGCACCTGGTGCAGGTTTGTGTAGCCCCGCTTCTCGATCAGCGCGGGCCTCACTTCTTCGATGTATTTCTTGTAGAGTCGGGATTCCATACGGGTCAGGCTTGGGCTGGCTCGGCGGCGGCGGCGGCGGCGGCTCCGCGCTTGGCGGCGCGGGCGTCGAACTTGGCGGCCAGCATCACGTTGGAGACGTGGATGGGGCATTCTCGCTCGATTATCGCGCCGTTGGGGTTCTGCTGGTTTTTCTTGACGTGCTTTTTCTGGATGTTCACGCCCTCAACGTAGACGCGGTCGCGCTTGGTCAGCACGGAGATGATCTTGCCGCGCTTGCCCCGGTCCTTGCCGGTGATGATGACGACCTGATCGTCTCGTCTGACGTGTAGTTTGCTGGGCATGGCTAGATTACCTCCGGGGCGAGGGAGATGATTTTCATGAACTTGAGGTCGCGCAGCTCGCGGGCCACGGGGCCGAAGATGCGCGTGCCTTTGGGGTTGTGCTCGGCGTCTATGATGACGATGGCGTTGCGGTCGAAGCGCAGGTGGGAGCCGTCCGCCCGGCGGATGGTCTGCCGGGTGCGCACGACGACGGCGTCGCAGACCTCGCCTTTTTTCACGGTGCCGTCAGGTGCGGCCTCTTTGATGTGGCATTTGATGATTTCGCCGACGCGGGCGTAGGTCTGGTTGCGGCCCTGGACGCCGATCATGGCGGCGCGTTTGGCACCGGTGTTGTCGGCGACGTCTAGTATGGAGCGGAGCTGGAGCATGATGGGGTGCGGGTCAGGCGTTTAACTGGGGCTGCTCCTGGGCGCGCTCGAGGATCTCGACCAGCCGCCAGCTTTTGGTCTTTGAGACGGGCCGGGTTTCCTCGATGCGGACAATGTCGCCGATTTTGGCCTCGGACTTCTCGTCGTGGGCGTAGAATTTCTTGAAGCTGGTGACGACTTTCTTGAACTGCGGGTGCGGGAAGCGGCGCTTGACGCTGACGACGATGGTCTTCTGCATCTTGTCGGAGACGACTTCGCCGGTGCGTTCCTTGCGTTGGTGGCGGGAAATGTTGTTCGCGGTGTCGGGCATGGCTTAGGCGGCTTTGGGTTGCGCGGACTGGTGGCGGAGCTGGGTGATGCGGGTCTCGATGCGCGCGATGTCCTTGCGGAGGGTGCGCAGCCGGGAGGGCTTCTCGAGCTGCGCGGTGGCTTTCTGGAGGCGCAGGTTGAAGAGTTCCAGCCGCAGGTCGCGGCCTTTGACGGCCAGCTCGGCCACGGTCATGTCCTTGAGTTCGGGAAATTTCATGGTCAGGCGTGCGCGTGGCGCGCGATGAACTTGGTTCTGATGGGCATCTTGGTGGCGGCCAGGCGCATGGCTTCGCGGGCCATGACCTCGGGAATGCCGTCCACTTCAAAGAGGACGTTGGCGGGGCGGATGACGGCGACCCAGCCTTCGACGCCGCCCTTGCCGGTGCCCATGCGGACTTCGAGGGGTTTCTTCGTGAAGGACTTGTCGGGGAAGATGCGGATCCACATCTTGCCACGACGCTTCATGTGGCGGGAGATGGCCACGCGGCAGGCCTCGATGACCTTGTTGTCGAGCCAGCAGCGCTCCAGCGCCATCAGGCCATACTCGCCGAAGGCAACGGTGTTGCCGCGCGTGGCGAGGCCACGGCGTGCACCCCGGTGCATTTTGCGATACTTCACTCTTGCGGGCATCATCGCCATATCGAGTCCTAAGTCTGAAAGTTAATTGCCGTCGGTCTGGGCCGGAGCAGGAGTCGCCACCTTGGAATCCTTGTCCTTCGGCTCTTCTTTGCAAATCCAGCACTTGACGCCGATTTTGCCTTGGAGGGTCCGGGCCTCGGCAAAGCCGTAGTCAATGTTCGCGCGAAGCGTGTGCAGCGGGACGCTGCCTTCGAGATATTTCTCCACGCGGGCGATCTCCGATCCGCCGAGGCGGCCGGCGCAGCGCACGCGGATTCCCTGAACGCCCGACATCTGCATCGTGGTTTGCACCGCCTTCTTCATCGCACGGCGAAAAGAGACGCGGCGTTCAAGCTGGAGGGCGATGTTCTCGGCGACGAGCTGCGCATCGGACTCCGGGGACTTCACCTCGATGATGTCCAAGTAAACTTCCTTGCCCGTCATCTTGCTCAACTCTTCCTTAAGCTTGTCGATCTCCGCGCCTTTGCGGCCGATCACCACACCAGGACGGGCCGTGTAGATGGTGATGCGGCACCGGCTGGCGGCGCGCTCGATCCCGATGCGCGGCACGGACGCGGACTCGAGCTTTTTCTTGAGGATTGTGCGGATCTTGAAGTCCTCGATCAGCAGCGGCGCGAAGCCCTTCTTGTCGGAATACCACTTCGAGCGCCAGTCCTTGGTGACCGCGACGCGAAGGCCGATGGGATTGGATTTTTGGCCCATACTATTGCAGGTCGGAAAGGATGATTTTGATGTGGCTGTTCCGCTTGATGATCGGACCGGCAGAACCGCGCGCCTTGGGCGTGAAGCGCTTCAACCGCCCGGCGGTCAGCGCCAGCGCCTCGCGCACCACAAGGTTTTCCGCCTTGAGGCCGTTGTTGTTCTCGGCGTTCGCGATCGCAGAATCGAGCGTCTTGGCGACGGCCCGCGCGGACTTGCGAGGGATGATCGCAAGAACGTGCCTGGCCTTGAGCGCGGGGAGGCCTTGAATCTGGCGCACGACCTCGCGCACCTTCTGGGGCGACATCCGGAAATTCTTGAGAAAGGCTTGGACTTCCATACTACTTGGCCTCCGCCTTGGCGGTGTGAGCGCCGTGCTTCTTGAAGACGCGGGTGAGCGAGAACTCGCCCAGCTTGTGCCCGACCATGTTCTCCGTCACGAAGACCGGCAGAAACTGCTTCCCGTTGTGGACGTTGAACGTCAACCCGATGAACTCGGGGGTGATGGTCGAGCGGCGCGACCACGTCTTGATCGGGGTCTTCAGGCTCACGGCCTTGGCCTTCACGATCTTTTCCATCAGACTCGCCTCCACATAGGCGCCTTTTTTGATTGAACGTCCCATAGTCTCTTACTGTTGCTTCATTGGCCGTCCGTCGCGGCGAACCACGATGAACCGGTTGGAATCCTTGGTCTTGATGCGGGTGCGCTTTCCCTTCGCGACCAGACCCCACGGCGAGGTGAGCTGCTGCCAGCCGCCGCCGGACTTCGATTTGCCCTGGCCGCCACCGTTGGGATGGTCAACAGGGTTGCGTGCCACACCACGGCTGATCGGGCGGATGCCGCGGTGCCGGCTGCGTCCGGCCTTGCCTAGCACGACTTTCTCATGCTCGGTGTTGCCTACCTGACCAATCGTGGCATAGCACTCCTCGTTGACCTTGCGGATCTCCCCCGAGGGCAGCCGGATTTGCGCGTAACCTTCGTCCACGGACATCAGCGTCGCACCGGAACCGGCGGAGCGAACCATCTGGGCACCCCGGCCCGGCATGATCTCAATGGCGTGGATTGGCAGGCCGACGGGAACTGTCTTGAGCTGGACGCAATTTCCCAGATCCGGAGGCGCCACCGGGCCGGATACGACTTTCGCGCCGACCTTCAGGCCCACCGGCGCCACGATGTAGCGCTTCTCCCCGTCCGCGTAGGTGAGCAAGGCCAGCCGCGCCGTGCGGATGGGATCGTATTCGATCGCCGAAACCTCGGCCTCGATGCCGTGCTTGTTCCGCCGGAAGTCCACCAAACGAATCTTTTGCTTGTGACCGCCGCCGATGCCGCGCGCGGTGACGCGGCCATGCGTGTTGCGACCGCCCGTCTTCTTGCGGATGACGACGAGGCTCTTCTCGGGCTTCTTCTTCGTGATGTCGCTGTAGTCCGAGATCGTGATATATCTCGTGGACGGCGTCAGCGGGCGGAATGTCTTGACGGGCATGGCAGGAAATTAGGTGAGATTGATCTTTTCGCCGGCCTTGAGGGTGATGATGGCCTTCTTCCAGTTCGAGCTGCGACCTGCGTGCTTTGTGCCCTGACGGCGGGCCTTGCCCCTGACGTTCGATGTGTTCACAGCGACGACCTTGACCTTGAAGAGTTCCTCGACAGCCTTGCGAATCTCGATCTTGTTCGCGCGGCGGTCGGCCACGACGGCGTATTGGTTGAACTTCTCAGCCTGCATCGCGCCCTTCTCGCTAATGCGCACCGTCTTGATGATGTCGAAGGAATTCATGGCTGTTGCTTACTTGTTGGAGAGCCGGAGGGCGACCTTCTCCAAGGCGGCCTTGGTGAAGACGATCTTGTCGCAGAGCAGCGTGTCGTAGGTGTTGAGCTTCTCGCCGGAGGTAAGCTCGACATTGGGAACATTTCGCGACGCGAGGGCAAGGTTCTTGTCATTGGTGGCAACAAGCATGACGGTGCGACCACTCAACTTGAGCGAGCCAAGCACGCTGATGAATTCCTTGGTCTTGTGCGTGGCGAGATTGAAGTCGTCCACGACCACCACGTCACCCGCCTTGAGTCGCTCACTGAGCGCCTTGCGCAGCGCGAGCGCACGAACCTTCTTGTTGACCTTTTTGGTGAAATCCCGGGGCCGTGGTCCGAACACGACGCCGCCGCCGGGCCACAGCGGGGACTGGGTGGAACCCGCGCGCGCGCGTCCGGTGCCCTTCTGTCGCCACGGCTTCTTGTTGGTGCCGGACACCTCGCCGACGGTCTTGGTGCAAGCCGTGCCACTGCGCTGAGCGGCGTTGTAGGCGACGACTGCGTCATGCACCGCCTGAGTGCCGCGGCCATTCTCAATCAGTTCGAAGCCGACCTCGACCTCGCCCTGGCTGTTGCCCTTGTTGTCCAAAATGGGGAGTTTCATGACTCAGTCCTACTTCTTCTTCGCAGCTGCGTCTTTCTTGCCCTTGGCGCTGGCCTCTGCCTTTGCCGTGGCGGCCTTCGCAGCTTCCTCTCGGTCCTTGCGGGCCTGCACGATGGGATACTTCTTGGCCTCACGGATGACGACATAGTCGCCCTCGGAGCCGGGAATGGAGCCTTTGATGAGGAGCAGATTGTCGTCCTTGCGCACCTGGATGACTTCCAGATTCTGCGTCGTGCGTCGCACTTGGCCCAGATGGCCGGGCATCTTCATGCCGCGCATTACGGTGCCGGGGAAGAGGCGCTGGCCAATTGCACCAGAACGGCGCTTCCAGCCTTTGCAGCCGTGGGTCGCGTCACCGCCGGCGAACGCCCACCTGGCGACGACACCCTCAAAGCCACGGCCCTTGGTCGTGCCGATAGCGTCCACGAAATCACCGACCGCAAAAATATCAGGCCCAACGATGTCACCCGGCTGCACCGTCAATGAGAAATCGCGGAACTCCCTGATGCGCTTCACAGGCGCTCCCTTGTGCTTGGTAATGTGGCCAAGAACCGCCTTGGTCAGGCGCTGCGCCTTCTGGTCGTCGAAGCCGAGTTGAACCGCGTTGTAACCGTCCTTGCCATCCTTGACCTTGACCTGCAGCACGCGGTTCGGACCAGCAAGCACCACGGTCACGGCGATGGCGTTGCCGCTCGCGTCATACACGCGCGTGTGGCCGAGTTTTTTTCCGAGCAAGCCAATCATAGGAATTAGATCTTAATGGTGATGTCAACACCCGCCGGCAGGTTGAGCTTCTTCAGCTCGTCCACGGTCTTGGCGGTGGGGTCCAAGATGTCCAGCAGGCGCTTGTGAGTCCGCTGCTCGAAAGTCTCCTGTGATTTCTTGTCGGCGTGGGGGGAGCGTAGCACCGTGAGGCGCTCGACGCGGGTGGGAAGTGGGATGGGGCCGGCGACCCGGGCGCCGGAGCGCTTGACCGTCTCCACGATGTCGTGGGCCGACTGGTCTATGACCCGGTGGTCGTAAGCCTTGAGGCGAATGCGAATGCGTTGTCCAGCCATACAAAGAACAAGAGTTAAAAACCTATGCGCGTCCGGCGGCCGCGCTCTCGCGTGCCCCTGCCGACTCGGCGAGTCGGCCCAGCACGCTCTTCAATTCACGAATTGTTTGACTGATCGTCACTGTGTTTTCGTTTTACCCTCGCCGTGTTCACCCGACGAAAGGGCGGGCAAAATAGCAGTCCGCGTTTTCAGTGCAACATTTTTTCAAATCTTTTTTCACCAAGACAGTTTCGTTCCTCGATTTCGGCCGCTTTTGCGAGTGAAACCGCTGTTTACGAAATAAGGGAATCAGCGATGCCCTGTGTCGCAGTCACGATCGCATTCTGAGCCAGATCGTGCTTGCATCCGGGCAGACATCACCCAACACCAACGTTTATGGGCCTTACGATTCACTACCGACTCCGCGCTCCGATCACACTCACCGACATCGAGGCCCGCGCGCTCACAGAGCAGGCCCACGCCCGCGCCGTCTCGCTTGGAGCCGGCGAGATCAGCCAGATCATCGAGGTGGAATCGGACTTCCCAATCAACTGGTATTTCCGCGAGGAGCAGGACCCGGGGCGCTGGCCGCAAGGCCCGCTGCCACCGGAGCACGGCTGGATTTTCTCGCTCGATCCCGGCGAGGATTCCGAGTCTGTGCTGCTCGGGCTATGCCGCTTCCCCGGCGTGCCCTGCTGGCACTGGCGCGGCTTTTGCAAGACGCAATACGCCGCGCGCCACGGGTGGGAACATTTCCTTGCGACGCACCGTCGCGTGCTGGACGCCGTCTCGATATGGCGTGAACTCGGCATTGAAGTCCAAGTCGCCGACGATGGCGGCTACTGGGAGTCGCGTTCGGAAGAAGTGTTGCGGGCCAAACTCGGCGAGTATGACCGGCTCGTCGCGGCGTTCAGCGGCGCGCTGAAAGATGCCGGGACGAAAGTGGAAGGCGCGATTTTCTCCGACCCGCGATTCGAGCAACTGGAGGCCGAGGGACAGAAAGAGTTCGGGGAGAAGATCGGTGACGCGATGAAGATCATTCCGGAGCTGCGTCCGCCAAAAGGAGAGTGACGGGCTGAAAAAAGACGGAGGCGCATGCAACGCGCAGTGAGGTCAACTCCAGAGAAGAGTCACGCTTTGACTGCGACTGTCACACTTTGGCGCGCTTCGCCGCCCCAACAAAAAACCCGCCGTCCTTGCGGACGGCGGGCTTGGCTGAAGTTGAGTCCGCTTACGTGCGCGCGGCGGGCTTCTTCGCAGAGGTCTCGAGGATCTGCAGCGCGATCTGCTGCGGCACCTGCTCGAAGGTGTGCGGCTCCATCGAGTAGCTCGCGCGGCCCTTCGAGAGCGAGCGGATGGCGGTGGCGTAGCCGAACATCTCGGCCAGCGGCACGTTCGCGTTGAGGACGGTCTGGCCGGCCTTGGCGTCCACGCCGTGGATGATTCCGCGGCGACGGTTGATGTCGCCGAGGAGGTCGCCCTGATAGTCGTCAGGCGTCGTGACTTCGACCTTCATGATGGGTTCGAGGATGATCGGCGCGGCCGATTTGAAGGCGTCCTTGATTGCGAAGATGCCGGCCATCTTGAACGCAAGCTCGTTGGAGTCCACCTCGTGGAAGGAGCCGTCGGTAACGGCAATCTTTATGTCAATGACTTGGTAGCCGGCATAGACGCCGGTGCGGCAGGCCTCCTCGATGCCGTTGATGACTGCCGGGACGTATTCCTTCGGGATGGTGCCGCCGACGATCTTGTTCTCGATCTCGACGCCCTTGCCCTTTTCGTTTGGCTCGACCGTGATACAGGCGTGGCCGTATTGACCGCGACCGCCGGACTGGCGGATGAACTTGCCCTCGCCCTCGGCGGCCTTGGTGATGGTCTCGCGGTAGGCGATCTGCGGCGCGCCGGAGTTGGCCTCGACTTTGAATTCGCGCTTCAGGCGGTCAATGATGATTTCCAAATGCAGCTCGCCCATGCCGGCGATGATGCGCTGACCGGTCTCCTCATTCGTGAAGCAATGGAACGTCGGGTCTTCCTCGGCGAGACGCTGCAGGCCCTCGGACATCTTGTCGCGGTCCTGCTTGGTCTTCGGCTCCACGGCCATGCTGATGACCGGCTCGGGGAACGTCGGCGGCTCCAGAGCCACGTCGAAGTCCTCGTTGCACAGCGTGTCGCCCGTCGTGATGTTGCGCAGGCCGACCAACGCCGCGATGTCGCCTGCATACACCTCGTTGATGTCTTTGCGCTCGCTGCCTTGGATGACCATCAGGCGGCTGACGCGCTCGCGACGGCGGGTGCGCGGGTTGTAGATGGTGTCACCTTTCTTGAGCTGGCCGGAATACACGCGGAAGAACACGAGCTTGCCCGCGTAAGGGTCGGTCCACAGCTTGAACGCGAGCGAGCAGAACTTCTGGTTGTCGTCCGTCGGCACAGCCACATCGTTGTCGGTGCCAGGCTCGTGGCCCTGGGCGGGAGGGATGTCCAGCGGCGACGGGAGATAATCCACGACGGCATCCACCAGCACCTGAACGCCCTTTTTCTTGAACGCGGAGCCGCAGAGCACGGGGATGATCTCGATCTTGCACGTCAGCCGGCGGATGGCGGCCTTGAGCACGGCGGGTTCAATCGGCTTCTCCTCGAGCACAAGGTTCGCGATCTCGTCGTCCTTGTTGGAGACGGCGTCAATCAATTCCGCGAGCGCGGCCTTCGCGCGCGCCTGGTGCTCGGCGGGGATTTCCGTGACGTCGTAGTTCAAGCCTTCGTTGGCCTCGGTCGGGCCCCAGTTGATGGCCTTCTGGTTGACCACGTCGATCACGCCCTCAAAGCCACCTGCGATGATCTTGCTTTCGGCCTCGGTCGGCCCGGCCCCAATGGGCAGAAAGATCGGAAACGCATAGGCACGCAGCTTGGTGCGCATGTCGTTCAAGGCGTTTTCAAAATTCGCGCCGATCCGGTCCATCTTGTTCACGAACGCGATCCGCGGAACTTTGTATTTCGTCGCCTGACGCCAGACTGTCTCGGACTGCGGCTGCACGCCGGCCACGCCGCAGAACACAGCCACAGCGCCGTCCAGCACGCGCATGGAGCGCTCGACCTCCGCCGTGAAATCCACGTGACCGGGGGTGTCAATGATGTTGATGCGGTGCGGGATGTTGTTGAACGACTTGTAAAGCGCGTCCTCCCCCTGCTTCGC
>JBEBFV010000549.1:0-3706 GCA_040081795.1 Limisphaerales bacterium
TCCGCCTTTGGCAAATCTCTGCGCCTTTCCCGTCTCTGCGGTGCTAATTCAGGTGTGTCATGAACGTTGACCAAGACAGCCAGTTGACCGGTGAAGTCAGCGGTGCCGCCATCGCGGTGCATCGTTCGCTTGGACCGGGGGTGGCTGAAGCGGCGTGTGAGGCCGCCTTGAGCCGCAAGCTCGGCAGGCTTGGCGTCGCCCACGAATGCCAGCGGGTCATGCCCATTGGCTACAAGGGGGTGCTGCTGGACTGCGGCTTCCGGCTGGATGTGGTGGTCGAGAACCGTTTGCCGCTGGGGTTGAAGGCCGTTGAAGTCCTGCTGCCGATTCACCACGCGCAACTGTTGACCTACCTTCGGCTGGGCGGGTTCCCGCTGGGCCTGCTGTTGAACTTCGAAGTCGCACTGCTGAAAGACGGCGTTCATCGGCTGGTGCAGACGCAGCATCGCCCGCCGCTGGCAACCGCTCCGGCCGAGCCTTCCTCGCGATTCGATTCGCTGTCGCGAGAGATTGTGAACGCGGCGGTCGCGGTGCATGGCGAGTTGGGGCCGGGATTGCTCCGCAGCGCGTATGAGGAGTGCCTTTGCCACGAATTGAACTTGCGTCAGATCCGCTTTGCCCGCCGGCATTCGCTGCCGCTTGTCTTTGAAGGAGAGGCGCTGCCCGCGGCGGCGGAGCTTCCGCTGCTGGTTGAGGCGCGCGTGCCCGTGTTCACCTTAGCCGTCACCAGCCTCACCGCCCTGCACGAGGCCACGTTGCTGGCCCGGCTGCGACAGGGCAAATTCCCCTACGGCCTCCTGCTTAACTTCAACTCCGAATCCTTGGCTCGTTCCATGCGTCGCCTAACCCTATGAGTTCCCTCTCTGCGTCCTTCCCGCCTCTGCGGTGCCAATGCCTTTTCTTTCTGGCTCTCTTGGTATCGCTTGCCTCTGCGCCTGCCGCTTCTCGCTTCTCCCAGCCCGACCCCGCGCGCCACCCGAACCTCTTCACGTGGACCGACACGTGCAATGTCCACATCGTCCGCGATGGCGATGCCGCGCTGCTGATTGACGTCGGCGATGGCAGCGTGCTGGAGCATCTCGCGGAGATTGGGGTGAAGCGCGTCGAGTGGGTGCTGTTCACGCACCACCACCGGGAGCAGTGCCAGGGCGCGCCGAAGCTGAAGGGCAGGGGAGTGAAGCTCGCCGCGCCCGAGGCGGAGCGCGCGCTGTTCGAGAACCCGGCCAGCTACCGCAAGATGATTGTGCGGCTCGGCGACCCGTTCACCGTTCACGGAGCCAGCTACGTCCGCCCGCCTGTCGAAGCCATCAAGCTCGACCAAACTTTTCAGCGGATGGACACGTTCACCTGGCGCGGGCGCGAGTTCCGCTGTGTGGACACGCGCGGCAATTCCCCCGGTGGCATGTCCTATTTCCTCAACGAGGGCGGCCGCTGGCTGGCGTTCACCGGCGACTCGATGCTGGACGGCGCGAAGATGCACACCTGGTTCGACACCGATTGGGACTACGGTTTCGCCGCTGGCGTGTGGGCCATCGCGAATGGCACCGGGCAAATCGCCGCCTACAATCCGGCGTGGATGCTGCCGTCGCACGGCCCGCCCATCGCGAACGCGAAGCAGCAAATCGGGGAGTTCCAGCAGAAGCTCTACAACCTGGAACGCCTGCTCGTGCGCGGCTACCCGGTGATGTCCTTCGCCGCCGCCGCGCAGGACACGACCTCGCAGCCGACGGTGGTGCCGAACGTCTGGCAGGTCTCACCGCACATCTACAAGTTCCGCGGCCCGAACTTCGCGCCGAACTTCTATCTCATCCTCGCCGACAGCGGACGCGCGCTGGTGGTGGATTGCGGGCTGATTCAAACCAACATCCTCGACACCGCTCTCGAAGGGATGCGCCAGAAGCTCGGGCTCAAGGCGATTGACGCGATGGTCCTGACGCACATGCACGGCGACCACTTCCTGCAAGGGCCGCACTTGAAGAAGACGTGGGGCGCGCAGTTCTGGGCGCTGGACCGCATGAAGGACGTGTGCGAGCGGCCGGAGGCGTTCGACTACGCCGCGCCGATTCAGGCCTACGGCAACGGCGTCGAGCGCATCAAGTTCGACCGCCTGTTCAAGTCCGGCGAGACCTTCGACTGGGAGGGCTTCCGCTTCACGATTGATTGGATGCCGGGCCAGACGGAGTTCGGACTGTGCCTGACGGGCATGATTGACGGGCGCAAGGTGGCCTTCACCGGCGACAACATCTTCGGCAACCCCGCCGACCCGAAGCAGAACGGGCACGAGGCGATGTGCGCGCGCACGAGCGGCATCCTCGACGAGGGCTACATTGTCGCCGCCGAGTATCTCACGAAGCTCAAGCCCGACATCCTGCTGGGCGGCCACTCCTTCGTGATGGACAAGCCGGCGGCGTTCATCGAGCGCTACCGCAAGTGGAGCTACGAGATGCGCGACGCGTTTCTCGGCCTCAGCAGCGAGCCGGAGTATCGCTGGTGGTTCGACCCATTCTGGGTCCGCGCCGAGCCGCATCGTGTGTCCGTGAAGCGCGGCGAGTCCGTCGAGGTGACGGTCAACGTGCGCAACTTTGAGGCGAAGCCGGTGGCGTTCGACATCCTGCCGCACACGCCGCCGGGCTTGGTGGCCGCGTCGGGCCGCTGGACCAGCACCGTCCCCGCGCAAAGCCGCACGCAGTTCAGCCTCCGCCTCGCCGCCAGTGCGGACGCCACGCCGGGCACCCGCCACATGGCCTTCGACATCACGCGCGGCGGCAAACGGCTGGGCGAGTTGTTTGATTGCATCGTGGACGTGCGTCCTTGACCGGGAGCGAATGAGTTTGCGCCCTCTCATTAGCACCCGGCTTCAGCCGGGTGAACGCGTTGTCCCGAACGGAAAACTGTTTAAACAGTTTTACGCCGATGTCGCCCAAGACACCCGGCTGAAGCCGGGTGCTAATGAGAGAGAGGTTCAGTCCGATGCCAACGGTTGTCTGTCGCGGGGAAATTGCCGATGCTCCGCCCGATGACCAGCCAACTTCCACGCATCGCTGTCACGATGGGCGACCCCGCCGGGGTCGGCCCGGAGATTTGCCTGCACCTGCTGGCGAACGCGGAACTCGCGCGCGAGAGCGTGCCGGTCGTCTTCGGCGACGCGGCGGTGCTGCGACGAGTGGCGGAGAAGCTTGGCTGGCGGCTCGACGTGCCGGTGATTGCCAAGGCCGACTGGCCGAATGAATCGCAAACAGCAAACACTCCCGCAGTGCTGGACATGCAATGCGTGGAGGCGGCCGCTGTGTCACCAGGCCGCGTGGATGCTCGCTGCGGCGACGCGGCCTTCCGCTACGTCATCGCTGCTATTGAAGCCGGGCTGAAAGGCGAAGTGGACGCCATAACGACCGCGCCGCTCAATAAAGAGGCGCTCCACGCCGCAGGCCACAAGTATCCCGGCCACACGGAAATCTTCGCTGAGCGGATGCGGGCGGAGCGTTCTTGCATGACGTTCTTCTCCGACGAGCTGACGTGCAGCCTCGTCACCGCCCACATCGGCTATCACGAAGTTCCTGCCGCGCTCACCACCCGCCGCATCCTTGATGTGATTGAACTCACCGCCGACGCCGTGCGCCGCCAGCGCGCACGCGAGCCGCGCCTCGCCGTGCTCGGCCTGAACCCGCACGCGGGCGAGCACGGCTTGTTCGGGCGAGGCGAGGAGGAG
>JBEBFV010000132.1:0-13694 GCA_040081795.1 Limisphaerales bacterium
ACCCGAGGCTGTCGGCGGTCACAGACCGCCGCTACAGATAGAAGCGCAGGCTGAAGCCTGCGACTACTTGCTGATGCCCCGCTCGCTGGCCTTCACGAAGGCGATGAGGTGCTGAATCTCCGGGAGCGGCGGCAGCTCGGCTTCGATTCTGACAAGGGCGTTCGAGACGGTCAGGCCATCGCGGAAGAGAATCTTGAACGCCTTCTTCAGCGCGACTTGCGCTTCCTCGGACACGCCGTTGCGTTCGAGGCCAACCTTGTTCAGCGCCTTCGTCTCGGCCGGGTTGCCGTCGGCGAGCATGAAGGGAGGCACGTCCTGCACGACTTTCGAGCAGCCGCCGATGATGGCCATGCGGCCGATGCGGCAGAACTGATGCACCGCCGCCAGCCCGCCGATGATGGCGTGGTCCTCCACGATGACGTGCCCCGCCAGCGTGCCGACGTTCGACATGACGACGTGGCTGCCGACGCGGCAGTCGTGCGCGATGTGCGTGTAGGCGAGGAAGTGGTTGTGCGAGCCGATGACCGTGGCATCGCCGTCATTGGTCGCGCTGTGGACGGTGGAGTTCTCGCGGAAGACGTTGTGGTCGCCGATGACCGTGCGCGTGACGCCGCCCTTCCACTTCAAATCCTGCGTCTTGAGCCCGATGGCAGCGAAGGGAAACAGCTCATTGCTTGCTCCGAGTGTGGTGTGACCGTCCACCACGACATGCGAATGCAATTTGCAATCCGGCCCGAGCGTAACGTGCTCGCCGATGAGGCAGAACGGCCCGATCTGGCAGTTTGAGCCGATCTGGGCGTCAGGATGAACGACCGCAGATGAATGGAGGTTGCCAGTGCTCATTCCTTGTCCATGAGCATGAAGGTCACGTTCGCCTCGCTGACCACCTCGCCGTTCACCGAGCACTCGCCGCGGGCCTTGCCGATCTTGCCGCGCATCTTGGTCATTGTGACATCAATCACCAACACGTCGCCGGGGCGGACGGGCTTGCGCCACTTCACTTCCTCGGCGGACATGAAGTAGGCCAGCTTCCCCGCGTTCTCCGCCTGCCGCATCATCAGGATGCCAGCCACCTGCGCGATGGCCTCAAGTTGTAGCACTCCGGGCAGGATTGGGTGGCCTGGGAAATGTCCTTGGAACACTGGCTCGCTCATCGTCACGTTCTTCTGCGCCACGATGCGGTTGCCCTCGATCTTCGTGACGAGGTCCACCATCAGGAACGGCGGGCGATGCGGCAGAATTTTCATCACCTGCATCACGTCCAGCGTCGCGCCGTCCCGCACCGGGTTCTCGTCCACAGATTGCGCGGGCGGCGGCGAAAACGTCTGCACGGCCTTCTCCGGCTTGCGCATCTGCGCGGTGATCTGCCGCGTCAATTCGCAGTTGCCCGTGTGGCTCGGACGGATGGCGACGATGTGCCCGAGGAAGGGCCGTCCCAGCAACGAGAGGTCTCCGAGTATGTCCAAAATCTTGTGGCGCACGAACTCATCCTCGTAGCGCAACGGCTCCGTCGTCAGCACCGCGTCATCACGGATGACGACGGCGTTCTCCAGGCTGCCGCCCTTGATGAGTCCGTTCTTGTAGAGCAGCTCCAACTCCTCGAAGAAACAGAACGTCCGCGCGTGCGCAAGCTCCTTGGGCCAGGTCTCCGGCGTCACTTCCAGGCTGAAGAACTGCGTAAACCTCCCGCCGCCGCCCGAGCTCGTGCAGGAAATCTTCAACCGGTCGTGCGGGAACACCTGCATCGTCGTCTCACCCACCTGAATCTCTATCGGCTCCGTCACCCTGTAAGGCGCGCGCGCCTCGGTCTGCGGCACCAGCCCGGCCTTCTCGATCATCCGCACGTATTCGCGCGAGCTGCCGTCGGCGATGGGCGGCTCGCTGGCGTCGAGCTCGACGAACGCGTTGTCCACGCCCGCACCGGCCAGCGCCGCCAGCACATGCTCCACGGTGTGAATCTTGACGTTGCCCTTGCCCAGCGTGGTGGAGCGGTTGGTGTCCACGACGTGCTCCACGCGCGCCTCGATCTCCGGTTTGCCATCGAGGTCCACGCGGCGAAAGCGGACGCCGGAGCCGGGCGGAGCCGGCAGAAAGGTCATGTTGACCCGGCTCCCGCTGTGGAGGCCGGTGCCGGAAAAGGAGACAGGTTCCCGTAGCGTCTGCTGCTGTGACACGGGCGGACAGTAGGCAGAAGGCCAGAATGAGGCAAGCGGGGAGGTCGCTCTGATCCTCTCGGACAGTGGCCTAAAATAATCTCGCCGCCATCGCCCGCCTCGTTAAGCTGCGCCACCTAATTCGGTTTAACCCGACTCAACCATCATGGAACCTACAGGCGACATCGCAGTCATCGGCTTGGCCGTCATGGGCCAGAACCTCATCCTCAACATGAACGACCACGGCTTCACCGTCGTGGCCTACAACCGCACCACCTCGAAGGTGGATGACTTCCTCGCCAACGAGGCCAAGGGCACCAACGTCCTCGGCGCGCACTCCATCCCGGAGTTGATGAGCAAGCTCAAGCGTCCCCGCCGTGTCATGCTCATGGTCAAGGCTGGCAAGCCGGTGGACGAGTTCATCGAGACGCTGCTGCCGCACCTTGAGGCCGGCGACATCGTGATTGATGGCGGCAATTCTCTGTTCGGTGACACGGATCGGCGCGTGAAGTATCTCGAATCAAAAGGCTTTCAATACATCGGCACCGGCGTCTCCGGCGGCGAGGAAGGCGCGCGGCGCGGACCTTCGATCATGCCCGGCGGCTCGCACTCCGCGTGGGCGGCAGTGAAGCCGATCTTCCAGGGAATCTCCGCCAAGGTGGACGGCGGCGCGCCCTGCTGCGACTGGGTGGGCGAGGGCGGCGCGGGCCATTACGTGAAGATGGTCCACAACGGCATCGAGTATGGCGACATGCAGCTCATCTGCGAGGCCTACAACATCATGAAGCACGGCCTCGGCCTGAGCGCCGACGAGATGCATGAGGTGCTCAAGGAGTGGAACCTCGGCGACCTCGACAGCTACCTCATCGAGATCAGCCGCGACATCCTCGCCAAGAAGGACGAGGACGGCTCCCCGCTCGTGGACAAGATTCTCGACACCGCCGGCCAGAAGGGCACGGGCAAGTGGACGGTCATTAATTCGCAGGACCTCGGCATCCCCATCACGCTGATGGCGGAGGCGGTCTATTCCCGCTGCGTCTCGGCGCTGAAGGATGAGCGCGTGAAAGCGGCGAAGAAGCTGAAGGGGCCACGCGCCTTTCTGACCAGCATCGCGGCGAACCCCGAGCGCAAGAAGCAGTTCATCGCGGACATCCGCGACGCGCTCTACGCGTCGAAGATCGTCAGCTACGCACAGGGCTATATGCTCATGCGCGCGGCGGCGAAGGAATACGGCTGGAACCTGAACTACGGCGGCATCGCCCTCATGTGGCGCGGCGGCTGCATCATCCGCTCGCGCTTCCTCGGCAAGATCAAGGAAGCCTACGACAAGAATCCCAAGCTGATGAACCTCATGCTCGACGACTACTTCCGGGGCGAGATCAAGCGCTGCCAGAAGGGCTGGCGCAAGATCGTCGCAACGGCCGCGTTGCGCGGCATCCCGGCTCCTGCGTTCAGCACCGCGCTGAACTTCTACGACCAATACCGCAGCGCCGTGCTGCCGGCGAACCTCCTCCAGGCGCAGCGCGACTACTTCGGCGCTCACACCTACGAGCGGTTGGACAAACCGCGCGGCGAGTTCTTCCACACGAACTGGACCGGTCGCGGCGGCAACATCTCGTCGAGCACTTACAACGTGTAGGCGGCGAAGCGAACTTCACAAACGCCCGGTGGCTCACGCTGCCGGGCGTTTTGATTTCACGAAGGCCCGGCGATGGTCTGCGTCACGGGCTGTTGTCCGCGCGGAACAGCGCCTCAACATCCTCAGCCTTGAGCGCGCGGTTGAAGACACGCAGTTCGTCGAGCTGGCCGGTGAAGTGAGTTGACCCTGCCTGGCCGGCGCAGACGCCGGTTCCCAAACGCAGCGGCGCGTCGTTGCTGGTGTTGTAAACCACCTCGGTGTCGTCTTCCGCGTCGAGCTTGCCATCGAGATGGATGGCCACCTTGCGCCCGCTTCGAGTGATGACGACGTGGTGCCAGGTGTCGTCCGCTGCGATCCCACGCGACGGGAGATGCAGCATCTTGAAGTCCGGGTGCATGCCCGCGATGACGAAGCTCACCTGGCCAGCCGGCTCGCAGCGCACTTCCCACATGGGGACCGGCTGACACGCGGCGCGCTTGGTCATGACGTAGTGGATGAGCTGGGGCCGGGGCGCGCGGAACCAGAAGGCCAGCGTGAAATCTTCGCCGCCGAAGCGCGCCACGTCCTCGCCGAAGCGCACGCCCTCGCCCTGTCCGGTGAATGTGAACGCGCGGCCCTTGCGGCCGGCCGTGAACCTGACCGCAGGCGAAGTCTCTCCGTTCGCCCGGCCCACGGAATCCTGCGCGTCCGGTTCCCCGGTCCAATGGTGACGAAGCCCCGTTGCGTCCACTGGGCGCTGCGGGCGCAACGTGATCAGCTCGGCGCGTGGCAGCGAGATTTCGCCGAAGCTGGTCGTGAGCCGAAGCTCCTTCCCCGCCAGCTCGCCCGTCGAGCGATCACCAGAGCGGGTCAGCATCACGAGGCGAGGCGGATTTCCCTCGCGGCGCACTTCATCCACGCGACCCAACGGCAGGCGGAGCAAGCCCAGCACCTCGGACTCGAATTCCAAGGTGTCCGACGCGAGCCGCCCGACCAGCCGCGAGCCGTCGCGCAGTTCGATGACGACAGCGTTCGTCGTGATCGCCTCGGCTGCTGACGCGCTGCGCTCGCCGCTGGTGAAGCTGGTGAGCAAGGCGACCACGGCTGCGAGGAGACGCGTCGGGATTCGCGGCTGGAAGTTCATAGGACTGACAGTTGTTACCAGCTCGGCGGCGGTAGTTGAATCCAGTTCTCACCCGATTAAAAAGTTGCGTTGGCCCGTCGGCTGGCTAGTTTCCTCGCCCGCTGCCGAGACGGCAGTTGAAAACAACAACCTGTAGTTTTACGCATGAGCAAACGCTTTATCTTCTCCTCGGAATCCGTCGGCGAAGGCCATCCGGACAAAGTCGCCGACACGATCTCCGATGCCGTCCTCGATGCCTGCCTTACGCAGGACAAGCACAGCCGCGTCGCCTGCGAGACTTACGTGAAGTCGAACATTGCCATCGTCGGCGGTGAGATCACCACGCGCGCGAAGCTCGACTTCGTGAAGATCGCCCGCGAGGCCATCCGCGGCATCGGCTACGTGAACGACGATGATGTGTTTCACGCCGACAAGGTGTTCGTGAACACGATCATCACGCAGCAGTCGCCGGACATTTCGCAGGGCGTGGACGCCAAGGCCGCCTCGGGCAAGAAGAAGGCCGAGCAAGGCGCGGGCGACCAGGGCTTGATGTTTGGTTACGCCAGCGACGAGACTCCGGAGTTGATGCCCGCGCCGATCATGTTCGCGCATCGTCTGGGCCGGAAGCTCACGCAGATCCGCAAGAGCGGCAAAGTCCACTGGCTCCGGCCCGACGCGAAGTCGCAGGTGTCCGTCGTTTATGAGAACGACGAGCCGGTCGCGATCTCGAACGTCGTCATCTCCACCCAGCACACCGCCGACGTGGAGCACAAGCAGATCGAGGAGTTTTGCATCGAGGAAGTCGTGAAGAAGGTTTTGCCCAAGAGCCTGCTCACGCCCGACACGCTTTTCCTCATCAACCCGACCGGCCGCTTCGTCGTCGGCGGGCCGCAGGGCGACACCGGCCTCACTGGCCGCAAGATCATCGTGGACAGTTACGGTGGGTTCGGCCGTCACGGTGGCGGTGCTTTCTCCGGCAAGGACCCGTCGAAGGTGGACCGCAGCGCTGCCTACATGGGCCGCTACGTTGCGAAGAACATCGTCGCCGCTGGCTTGGCGAAGCGCGCGGAGATTCAGTTTGCCTACGCCATCGGCTATCCCGAGCCTGTGAGCGTTTACGTCAACACCTTTGGCACCGCGAAGGAAGGCCTCAGCGACGAGTCCATCACGAACGCCGTCTGCAAGGTTTTCAGCTTCAAGCCGGCCGACATCGTCGCGCACCTCAAGCTGCTGCGCCCGATCTACGGCAAGACCACGAACTACGGCCACTTCGGCAAGAGCGACAAGGATCTGACGTGGGAAGCCACGGACAAGGTCGTCGCGTTGCAGCGCGCGGTGAAGTAGTGCCCGGGTCCGCCCTCGGCAGACATTCGCGCGGGTCCGACTCCCGCTCGGTTGCCAGCCGGCCTGCGTTTCAGGCGTGTGGCGGACATTGTCAGACACGCCCATCCGGTCATGCACAACGACTTCTTCGAGATGCGGGTGCATTCGTGGCTGGCCGACATCGGGTTGTATGTGCGGCGCGCCCGAAACGTCCCGTGCGGGATTTCCCGGAGGCCATACGAGGATGTCGTTCCGAAGGACCAGCCGCCCCTCATTCTGGACATCGGGGCAAACGTCGGTCAGACCGCCCGCGCCTTCGAGCACAGTTTCCCCGGCGCGACCATCCACGCGTTCGAGCCAATCTCGCGCATCCATTCCGTCTGCCAGCACAACCTCCGGAAGTTTCCGAACATCCGCAGTCATTGTCTGGCCGTGGGCGACAAGTGCGAGAAGCGCGTCATCGAGCTGGTGACCGAGGACAACTATTGCACCTCGAACCAGATCACCCGTCAGGCCGGCGACGCCACCCCCGCCACGCTCCGTGAGGAGATTCAAATCACGACGCTGGACACCTTCCTGCGCGAGCAAAGCATTGCGACCGTCCACATCCTGAAGACCGACACCGAGGGCAATGAGCTGGCCGTGTTCGCCGGCGCGAAGGAATCATTCGCGCGGGGCGCGGTCCGCTCCATCCTCGTCGAGGCGACGTTGCAGGAGGGAAACGCGTTTCACGTCCCGCTGGAGGCCATAAAGAACAGCCTCGCCCCCCACGGCTTCCGGTTTTTCGGCCTCTACGATTTCGTTTACACCCCCGAGGGTGAGTTGCATTTCTTCAGCGCCCTCTTCAAGCTGTCCCCGCAATTTCGTTCCGCGAAGTAAACCGTTGGCAGTCCAAATTCATCAACATCATGGCCAAGAAAACCGCCGCCAAATCCGATTACAAAGTCAAAGACATCAACCTCGCCGAGTGGGGCCGCAAGGAACTCGACATCGCCGAGCACGAGATGCCCGGCCTCATGGCGATCCGCGAGAAGCACGCGAAGTCGAAACCCTTGAAGGGCGTCCGCATCACCGGCTCGCTGCACATGACAATCCAGACCGGCGTGCTCATCGAGACGCTCGCGGCCCTGGGCGCTTCCGTCCGCTGGGCGAGCTGCAACATCTTCTCCACGCAGGACCACGCCGCCGCCGCGATTGCCGCGGCCGGCATTCCCGTCTTCGCGTGGAAGGGTGAGTCGCTCGAAGAGTATTGGTGGTGCACGGAGAAGGCGCTTGATCACGGCGATGGCAAAGGCCCGGAGCTGATCGTGGACGACGGCGGCGACGCCACTCTGCTCATCCACAAAGGCTACGAACTCGAAAACGGCGACGGCTGGGTCAACACGCCGAGCGACAACCACGAGGTCAAGGTCATCAAAGACCTCCTCAAGTCCATGGCCAAACGCCGTGGCAAGGGCTACTGGCACGGGGTCGTCTCCGCTTGGAAGGGCGTCTCCGAGGAGACCACCACCGGCGTCCACCGCCTCTACCAGATGCTCGAACAGGGCAAGCTTCTCGTCCCCGCCATCAACGTCAACGACTCCACCACCAAGTCGAAGTTCGACAACCTCTACGGTTGCCGCCACTCGCTCGTGGACGGCCTCAATCGCGCCATGGACGTCATGATCTCCGGCAAAGTTGCCGTGGTCTGCGGCTACGGCGACGTCGGCAAGGGCAGCGCCCAATCCCTCCGCGGCCAGGGCGCTCGCGTCATCGTCACTGAGATTGACCCCATCTGCGCCCTCCAAGCCGCGATGGAAGGCTACGAAGTCACCACCATCGAGGACACGCTCGGTCGCGCCGACATCTACGTCACCACCACCGGCAACAAGGACATCCTCACGCTGGAGCACATGGCGAAGATGAAGGACCAGGCCGTCGTCGCGAACATCGGCCACTTCGACAACGAAATCCAAGTGGACCGCCTGAACAAGGCCAAGGGCGTCAAGCGCAAGAACATCAAGCCCCAGGTGGACCAATACACCTTCGCCACCGGCAACAGCATCTTCATGCTCGCCGAGGGCCGCTTGGTGAACCTCGGCTGCGCCACCGGACACCCGAGCTTTGTCATGTCCAACTCCTTCTCGAACCAGACGCTCGCGCAGCTCGACCTCTGGGCGAACAAGGACACCTACAAGGTCGGTGTCTATCGCCTGAGCAAGAAGCTCGACGAAGAAGTCGCCCGCCTGCACCTCGGGAAGATCGGCGTGAAGCTCACCCGCCTCACGGACGACCAGGCCGCCTACCTCGGCATCTCCGTGGACGGCCCCTACAAGCCCGAGCACTACCGCTATTGAGGTAGGGACGCGCTGCCGTGCGTCCTCCATCTGATTCCGCGATAGGCGGACGGCTTACCCCGTCCGCCTTTTTCTTCCAGTCTGTCAGGGTAAATCTCCCAGCGCGTCCGGCTTCACCACCATGTAAACGCGGTCGAACCATTGGCGGGGCGTTTCCTTGCCGGAGGGCGCGGGCTTGGGCGGGAAGCGGCTCACTACGGCGAGGTGGACGATGCCTTGTTGCAGCAGTGGCTTCAGGACGGGCGACTGGGCGGTGACGAAAACCAGCTTGCTAGCGCTCCCCTTCAAGAGGGCCAGATCACCCCTGGCCATCTCCTGGGGCAGACTCCCAAAAAACACCACTGCGGCAGACCCTTCACCCATCTTCACCAATTGTTCAGCGTGGCCTGCGGGCCAGAGTCGAGGGTCTCCATCCATGGAACGTTTGAGCTCTTTAAGTTCCGTGAGCGTCACGCCGCGCTTCTTGGCCACGCCCGCCTTGAAGCCCTTGATCTGCGCTTCGGCGTTCGGACTTTTCTGAACCTCCATCAACTCGGTCACGACCACCACGCGGCCCTGATTGCCCAGCAGCGCTGCCGTCTCCTCGGCGACGGTGTAGCCTAGGTTCTCGAACGGCTTCATGTTCTGCGCAGGGCCGCCACGGAACTCGGCGAAGTAGAGATACGTGATCGAGCCGAGGATCGCGAGGATCGCGCTCGCAGCGATGAGAGTGTTTTTGTTGCCCATAGATTTCTGGATTGGTGTGGAAGCGCGCTTCAAATGCCGTGCGCACCCGGCAATGTCAAACCCTGTCTCCGGATTTCTCGCCATCCCGTTTGCAGACGTTTCAGCCGCGTGCTGACCGGCTCTGAATACAGCCGCTGCGACCGCGTCGGCTTTCCCAAGCCTCACAACACAAATGAAAATTCCCCAGCGCCTGTCCCCGCGGAACCCCGGCAGCGCGGCGTTTACCCTCATCGAACTGCTGGTCGTCATCGCGATCATCGCGATCCTGGCGGGAATGCTGCTTCCGGCATTGAGCAAGGCGAAGTTGAAGGCCAAGGGAACGGTGTGCATCTCCAACTTCAAGCAGCTCCAGCTTGGATTGGATCTCTACGTGGGCGACTTCGCGGACAAGCTGCCTAAAAACCAAAACCCGAATGCGCCATCCTACGCCGATCCCAACACTTGGATCGGTGCCACGGAATACGGCTCGGCCGCCCCAACCCCGACCTATGACAGGGACTATCCGGCCAGAACTGGCACGCTTGCTCGCTACGCCGCCCCCGGAGTATTCCGCTGTCCCGCGCAGCGGCCTGAGGCGTCAGCCGTGTTCACCCATGGAAGCTACAGTGTGTGCTTGAATTCCAGACTGAACAGCGGACCCGGTGGCGGTAGTTCTCTCCTCACGACCATCGCGAACCCGGCGAATACATTTGCCTTTGTGGACATGAAGCTGGCCTCCCACGCGCCGCTCATCGTCGCCGCGACCGACACGTTCTGGGGCAAATACCCCGCTGCCCGCCACGGCAACGCAGGTCTGTTCAGTTTCGCCGACGGTCATATCAGTTTGGAACCATGGAAGGGCACATTCCTCCAGGAGCAGGAGAAAGCCGCAGCTCTCGCGGGCGCAGCCCACTATGGCAGCGCCGCCGATACGGCAGTAATGACGACAGCCGACGGAGCAGACCTGACCAAGTTGAAATCGTGGCTGCCCTGAATCCGCCGTCCCGCTCGCAAAGCCCGGCTTGAAGGACAATTCACTTCAAGCGCTGCCTAAAGTGCGGTGCCCTCTAGCACCTCTCTTCCCCAAGCGCCATGATCCTTCTGAACGGCTGCTTGACCGGCTTCGTCAATAGTCGTATCGCCGACACACGCTCCTAAAAGCCTGACCCGCCAAACCTATGAACGCATCCTCCTCCCGCCGTGAATTCCTCGCTGATGTCGGCCGCGCCACCGTCGCCGCCGCTGTCGGCACCAGCCTCGCTTCCGAACTCGGCCTCGCGCCTGCGTTCGCTGCCGACGCGCCGGACAGGCTCGACTTCGGCTCGCTTGAGCCGCTCGTGCGCGTGATGCAGGAGACCCCCGCGAACAAGCTGCTGCCCATCCTCGCCGCGAAGCTCCAGTCCGGCACGGACCTCCGCCAGCTCACCGCCGCCGCCGCGCTTGCCAACGCGCGCACCTTCGGCGGCGAGGACTACATCGGCTTCCACACGATGATGGCGCTCTCGCCCGCGTATCAGATGTCGCGAGAGCTGTCGTCCGCGCAGCAGGCGCTGCCGGTGTTCAAGGTGCTTTACCGGAATACCAATCGCATCCAGGAGTTCGGCGGGCCGGCGAAGGAAGTTCTTCGCCCGATCAAGCCCGGTCCTGCGGGCGAGCAGCAGTCCGGAGCCGAAACTATCCGCGACGCCGTGCGCAAGAAGGACACCAAGGGCGCGGAGCAATTGCTCGCCGCAATCGCACAGCGCTCTCCCGAGGACGCCTTCAACAGCGTGCTCCTCGCCGTGCAGGACCACAGCGAGGTGCATCGCGTGGTAATGCCCTATCGCGCGTGGGACTTGCTCGACGTGGTGGGCCGCCAGCACGCGGGCACCATGCTCCGACAATCGGTCCATTACTGCGTGAGGGCCGGGGCGTCTCCCAGTCCCGCCTCCGCGCTGCTCACGAAGCTGCTCGACCAGCACAAGCTGCTCGACCAAAAGCCCGGCACCCGCACCGCCGATGACAAATGGGTGGACCAACTCAGCCAGACCATCTTCAAGTCCGCGGCCGCGCAAGCCGCCGAAGCCGTGGCGTCGGCACTGGCCGAGGGCTTCGCGCCCGCCGTCATCGGCGAGGCCATCTCGCTCGCGGCCAACCAGCTCGTCCTCCGCGACCACGGCCGGCCACCGCAGCAGGAGTCGGCCGGCAAGCCCACCGGGAGCGTCCACGGCGACAGCATCGGCGTCCACGCCTGCGACAGCGCGAACGCGTGGCGGAACATGGCGCGTGTGAGCAGCGCGCGAAACACCTACGCCTGCCTCATCCTCGGCGCGCATCAAGTCGCGCATGACCGCATCGAGCGCGGCGGAGATTTCCTCAAATGGGAGGCGTTGCCGGTGAAGTGGCACCTCGACCGCACAAAGTCCACAGACGCCGCCGTGCTGCTGCGCGAGGCGGAGGAGGCGATCCGCGGGAACCTCCAGTCGCACGCCGCCGCCATCATCCACCGCTACGGTGAACTTGGCCACGCATCGCGCCCGGTCTTCGACCTGATGTTGCGCTACGCCATCAGCGAGGACGGCGCGCTGCACGCGGAGAAGTATTACCGCACCGCGAGCGACGAGTTCGCCGCGACACGCGAGGCCTTCCGCTGGCGTCAGCTCGTGGCGCTGGCACGCGTCACAGCCAGCGAGTTCGGCCGCCCGGCCCCCGGCGTGGCGGAGGCGCGGGGGCTGTTGAAGGTGTAGTCACCGCGAAGGGTGGGGCGCGTCTGTCCCAGCGCGCCGTCGGCAAGGCTCAACTCACGAAGCGGCGCGCTGGGGACAGACGCGCCCTACCAAGGCGTTCACTTCCCGGGCTTCGCCTGCCCTTGCACCCACTCGGTCGCGCGGTGGATGAGCGCGGTGGCGTTCGGGAGGTTGAGCTTGGCTTTGATGTTCTCCCGGTAGGTCTCGATCGTCTTGTGGCTCAACTTGAGGGCCTCGGCAATCTCCATGGTCTTCTTCCCAGCGCCGAGCAGCCGGAAGACTTGCAGCTCGCGATCGGAGAGTCCGGAGACTTCGGAACCGGCGGCCCCACTGGCCTCAGCTCCGCCCTCGACGAGTTTGCGCATTGCGAGCGCGGCGACCTTGCGGCTGACGTAGAGATCACCGCCGAGAATCGTGCGGATGCCCTCCAGCACGTCCTGCGTGGCGCGCTCCTTCATGATGTAGCCACGAGCGCCAGCCCGGAGCACCCGCTCGGCAAAGAGCGTTTCGTCCTGCTGGGAGAGCACGAGGATCGGGAGGTTGGGGAACTGCGCCTTCAATCCCTTGATTAGGTCCAGCCCATCGCTGTCGCCAAGGCAAAGGTCGGTGAGCAGCAAGTCCGGCTTCTCCCGCTCCACGCCACTGCGCACACCGGCGACTGTCTCGGCCTCGCCGCAGACGGTCATGTCCGCTTCCTTGTTGATGAGGTGCGAGAGGCCGACGCGCAGGAACGGATGGTCGTCAGCGACGAAGACGCGCGTCCTGGCCTTGGCGGCGGGCGGTGCTGGCTGCGTGGATTCGGCTTTCGCGGCGGGCTTGGCTTTGGGCGCGGCTTTCATACGGGGGAGTTTAACGCAAGGGCGCAAAGTCGCAGAGACGCAAAGGGGACAAAAGCCTGCAATTCAAAGCCTCGTTCGCGTCTTTGCGCCTTTGCGTCCTTGCGTTGAACAGGTTCATTCGGTTCACGGCTTCGCGAGTTCGCTGACGTGGGTGACGCGGTTGCGGCCGGTCTCTTTCGAGCGGTAGAGCGCGTTGTCCGCAATCTCCACCAGCATGGAGGCGGTGTGCGTGTCGGCGTTGATCGTGGCGACGCCGAAGCTCGCCGTGACGACGCGCAGGTCCCACTTCGAGTGCTCGATGGCGGCGCGGGTGCGCTCGGCCAGCGCCATCGCGGCCTGCTGGTGCGTGAAGGGCAGCAGCACCGCGAACTCCTCGCCGCCGTAGCGCGCCACGAAGTCTGTGCTGCGCGTGCTTTCGGTCAGGTGCTTGGCGACGCGCTTGAGCACCTCGTCGCCGGCGGGATGGCCGTGCGTGTCGTTGAAGGACTTGAAGTGGTCCACGTCCAGCAGCATGAGCGAAAGCGGGAGATGATAACGCGTCGCGCGCTCGAACTCCTCGGCGAGCCGCTCCTTCAGGCCGGTGAGTCCGTCCGTCGTGGCGAGCGCCTTCAACTGTTCGTTGGCGATGCGCAACTGCTCCTGCTGTTCGCGGAGCTGGTCGTTGCGGCGGTTCAACTCCGCCTGCGTGGCAATCAGCTCGCGGTTCTGCTGCACCGCGCATTCGTAGGTGGAGAGGATGAGGTTCACCATCTGCCGTCGGCCGGCGGTGACGACGTGCTCCTGCCCTTCCAGCGCGACGGGCAGCGGCTCGGCATCAGCGTCGGGAGGCGTGGGCGGGCGCTCCAGCAAGGTCTGCACGCGGGCGAGCAGG
>JBEBFV010000002.1:0-46790 GCA_040081795.1 Limisphaerales bacterium
GTGAATTCGTCGGCGAACCTCCGCTAAAACTCCCCTTCGTTTGCAGCCGCAACCGCTGGCGCAGCCCGACGGCCGAGAAGCTCTTCCACGGCGTGGACGGCCTCCAGGCCCGCTCCGCCGGCACCGAGGACGGCGCGCGCGTCAAAGTCACCGCCGGTCACCTCGGCTGGGCGGACCTCATCTTCGTGATGGAGCTCGAGCATGCCCGCCGCCTGCGCACTGAGACCGGCACCCGCCTTCTTGCTGTGGGCGATCTTCCATTGCTGCACTCGGTCGGGGGATCATCGCCGCCGCTTTATGGCATCCACGCAGGACAGCCACTGCTGCTGGCCCCCGCCCCGGTAGTCGTATCTGCTCTGGTCGTCGGCGAGTTTGGCAGCGGAGGCACTGGCAATCGTTCTGAACGCCGAGGCGTAGTTTCGGAAGGTCTTGGCGGACAGGCCGGCCTTGGCTTGCACCTCGGCGAAGAACTCTCCCAGCGTGGGGTCATCTTTCCGCACGAGCATGGCCGGGTTGAACAACGTCTGCGCAGCGTCCCAGCCCTTGGCCACGATCGTCAGGGAGATTTCCCTGACCTTGATCGCGGCCGCCTCACGATGGTCGGTGCCAAGCGAGAAGGTTTGCCGGCGGCCCAGATGCTGGATCTTCACGCAGAACTCGGTGACCTCGCGCAGTTCTCCATCCCGCGTGAACGAGTTCCTGAGCAAATGCTTCTTCCAATAGTTGACGTGGGTCTTGGACGCGGGTTGAACGAATTTGTGCGGGTCTTGCACATTCGCAGGACAGCGCTTCGAGAGCTGCCGAACGCCCCGCGGCTGAGCTTCAAATGACTGCCGACAGCGAATGATCTTCCCGCGCACCTATCACGATCCGGCGGGCGCGAAGGCAGAATCCATGCGAGAAATTGGGCTGGTTTTTCTGCGAATCCACGTCAGAGTGATCGCATGAAACTCCTCCTTGCTGCCAACGACACAAAGCTCATCAGCCGGCGCGAGGTATTCCGGGCGCTCGCCACCACCGCCGCGCTCGCAGCGTTGCCCAGCTTGCGGGCGGCCACGGCGGGAAGGGATTCTCTGCCGATGCAGTTCTACAAGAGCCTGAGCGAGCAGCAGCGTGGCAAGATTTGTCTGCCCGTGGATGACGTCAAGCGCCAGTTCGTCAGCAACTGGTGGTATGTCTGCCCCGATCAGCGGCTTCACACATTCTACACCAAGGACCAGCAGGATCTCGTGCGGCAGATCTTTGAGTCATTGCATCACCCCGAGCATCGAGCGAGGATGAACTGGCAGGTGGAGAAGGACCTGATGGGCAACATCAAGAACACGCCTTCCGTCGGTTTCTTCGGCACGCCGGGGGACAAGGATTTCGAGTTCGTTTACACCGGGCACCATGTGACGCGGCGCTGCAACGCGCACACGGACAAGGGGCTGGGCTTTGGCGGCGCGCCTATCTTTTACGGGAACTTCGCCAAGGCGTTCAACGAGACGAAGGATCATGAGGGCAATCCGTTCTGGTATCAGGGGCTGATCTTCAACGAGTTCGTCAAGGCACTGGACGGCAAACAGCAGGAGAAGATCCTGGTAGGGCGAAAGCCCAGGGGCGAAAGCCCCGCGACGGTCATCCAGAAGCGCAAGACGGACCTGCCCGGACTCAGTTGCGCAGACTTGAGCAAGGACCAGCAGGCCAAGCTGCTTGAAACCATGCGCCGCATGCTGGTGTGTTTCCGGGCCGACGATGTCGCCGCCACCATGAAGACCATCGAGGACAAGAGGGTGGTCGAGCGGCTTTTTGTTTCCTGTTACGGCGGCGACCACGACATCGGCAACGACCGGGTCTGGGACACATGGCAGATCGAAGGGCCGGAGATGGTGTGGTATTTCCGAGGCGATCCGCACATCCACGCCTATTTCCACCTGGCGGCATAAACGGCCCGCCAGCCTTGGATGCTTCGTTTTTGGGATGTGCGGCTGCCGTTTCCGCTCAAGCCTGCACTACCTGCGCCCGATTGCCTCCCACTTCGGTTTTCAGCTTCACGGTTTGCCGACGGTGTAGGTCAAATTGTCGAGGTAGAGTTTCACCATCTGGCCACCTGCCTGCGAGGTGAAGAGGCCAAAGCGGTCGAGGCTCGCACCCTGGGCTTTTTGGCCAGGCTTCAAGGCGAGCGCCACGGATTCTGTGCCCAGAGTCACGCGCAGCTCGCCGTTTCCGCCGTTGGCAGCCGGGTCGTAGATGAACGACCAGTCGAAGTGCTTGCCGGGCGTGAGCACAGGGCCTTGCTCCACCTTGCCCCTCGTCCCCTTCGCCGTGGTGAACGCGGGGATGAAGTAGTGCCCTATGCGCGTCGGCCCGCCGACATGGATGCCGAGAAAATTCCCCGTCAGATCGGGTGATATGTCCTTGATCGCGCTGTTGAACCAGCCGATGTGCATGTCTGAGTCAGGGCCTGCGGTGACAAGTTTCACCCTGCCACGGGCTTCGAGCCGCTGCTCCAGGTTCAGCGGCCCGACGCGGTCAGCGTAGTAGCCAAAAGCGCCGCTGCGCCAGAGGCCACCGCCAACTTCTCCCGGCGTGCCACCCGCGTGGCTCGTCTTTGCGCTGAAGCCGAAATCGTGCGCCCCAACCACCTCTCGGTCCTCAAATGTCGCCCGGTTCCCGACTGCGACCCAGCCGGGGTCTTGGGAGAAGTCTTGTGCCTTGCCGTCGAGTTTCACGTCGTCGAAGAACATCGTCGCCGTGCCGCCGGACTTCATCATGTTCAGCACGCCGAAGCGGTCGAAGGTCGCGCCTTCCTGCCGGAAGCCGGGCGTGAGGTCCACGGTGAACGTCGTGGTGTTGGGGAAGCGCGCCTGCGCCTCACGTTCGGAGATTGCGGGCAGCGGGCCGTAATCCTGCGTGGCGTGAGTGTCACTGCGGAGGGTGAAGGTGAACTGCCCGTTGCCGCCGGCTGCCTGCGGGTCGTAGGCAAGCGTCCAGTGATAGCGGGTGCCATTGTTCCTCAGCGGCGTGGGCCGGAACTTGCCGGGGAGATACGGCGTGGTGAACGTGCCGCATGACTTGTTTCCGCTTGTGATGAGCCGCACCGCCAGCCGTCCGCCGCCGCCCTCGAAATCAAAATCCAGCCCAAGCGAGCCGATGGGCCTCCCGCTGCCACCAGGTTGCCGCGAGTCGAAGAAGCCGAAGAACACGCCCGCGCCGGCCTGCGAAGCCGTGATGGCGAAGCTGCCCGACGCGGTGAATTTGTCGCCGAGGGTCTTCGCGGGTGACAACGGAGCAGCGTAGGAAGCGGGCGTTGTGGAGCGCTGAATGCGCCCGCCAATTTCGCCCGCGCCCTCGCCGGCGAAGTGCGTCGCGCTGTAGCCGAAGTCCTGGCTTACCATGGAAACCTGATCCGGCACGATGCGGTTGTTGTGCCCTTCCCAGCCGGGGTCGCGGTCGAAGGCCTCGGTCTTGAGCACGGTCTTGTGCAACCCTTGCCCCGATTTGGTGGACAGGCGGCGGGTGAGTGCGTCACTCGCCGAGCAGGAGGCGACGAAGCTAAGGGCAAGCGCGGCAGCGGAGAAGATCATCGGGACGATGGCAGGACTGCCGGACGGTTTGTCACGGGACGAGTGGCGGAGGGAGCCGGCATCGTGTTGATCCACTTACGCAGGAGGGCAAGTTCCTCTTTGGTGACACGCGGGGTCTCTTTCTTCGGTGGCATCTCGTTGTAGCGAAGAAGCTCGATCAGCAGGCTCTTCTCCGCGTTGCCCGGCTTTATCGCGGGACCGGACACGCCGCCCGTGAGCAACGCACCGACCGTCCTCATGTCCAGCTTGGCGTCGCGCTTCTTCTCGCCGTGGCAGCGAAGGCACTTCGCCTCGAAGACCGGCAGCACGTCCTTCTTGAAGTCCGGAGCGATGTCCGGCCTGTCCTCCGCGCTCATGCTCCCCGCCGGGAGAGCGCAGAGCATCAGGACACAGAGAATGGCATGAGGCCGGATTGTCATCGCCCGTCCGCCGGGAAAACTACGTCTTGCCGACTACGTTCACAAAGCAATGGACATGCGGCAGCACGCGGTAGTTCCAGATGAACCCGGGACCTTCGAGCCGCCAGTAATCCCAGCGGTCGTTCCCCTTCTCCGCGTTCTCCTTGTAGAACGCGAGCCGCACCTTCTCCATGCCGCCGTTCGTCTTGATGAGCTGCATCACCTCGTCGCCGTCTTCCTTGCGGAACGGGCTCATCAGAGTGCGCATGACGCCCGTGACCAGGCCCCGCTGCGACTCATCGAGATCCGCGTAACCGACGCCGACCGGGGGTTGCTGCACGAGCTTGGGTTTGAGCGCGGCAGCGCCGTCACCCGGATCACCGACGACCACCGCCTGCTTCCGTTGCTGCTCGTTGAGCATGTCAAACACGCTCATCACGTGCCTGGTCTGGTAGTTGTAAACATTCTGGTCGCTGTGACCGTTGGCGGAGTGGCCGTAATACATCGGCCCGCCGAACGCGGCGTTGGGCTGGGAGTTGCCGTCGCAGCGCAGCGTCAGGTGATGCCCGGCGAAAACCCAGGAGAAAGGCTGCTTGCCCGTCGGGTCGCCGAAGATGGCGATGCCGTTGCCCTCGAACGCACCCGAGCTGTCCCAAGTTCCCTTGCGGCTGATCCGCTCGTAGGATTCCTCGCCGGAAAGGATCGCCTTGAAGGTCATGCGGATCAGGTCCTGTTGTGGCTTGGTGAACTGCTCGCCCAGCTTCTTGCCCAGCGGGGCCGCGTTGTGGGTCTTGAGCCGCGTCGCCGTGCCGCCCTTTTCGGTGCCATGATCCCAAGGCAACACCATGGCACTTTTCTGCTCAGGCGTCAGCGTGGCGAAAAGTTCCCGGACGAGCCCTTCGGCGGGCTTCGCCGCAGGCACCTTTTCAGCCGCAGCCGCGACGGCCGCTGCAGCGGAGAGCAGCGACGTGCCGCCAACGAGGCCCATCGTGCCTCCTGCGACGGCTCGGATGAAATCGCGCCGTCCCAGACCGCCCGGCGCGGCGACAGTTTCGGAACATTCTGGGCAGCTCCGCGAAACTGCGGGGAAGCTGGCAGGGATTTGGGGGGTGGACGCTGCGAGGAGGGAATTCTTTGGGTTCATTGGAAGCGACGTTACGCGGCCCCGGGCAGTGGTCAAATCCTTATTACCAGGATTTCGAAACGCGTTCCGGCTCGCAGAGTTTTACCTGCCCACCTCTGGCGCGGTCTGCTCGGGCGTGATGACTCCGGGCGGGAGTTCGAGGATGCGGATGTTGCGGAAGTGAATCTCCGAGCCTTCGGACTCCAGGCAAAGGTAGCCCTTCTTCACAGACGCCTGGCTCACGCCGTTGACGAACTTGCCGTTGATGGACAGCTTCACCACACCGTCCACGGCCACGACGACGTAGGTGTTCCATTCGCCCTTGCCCTTACAACGCATCTCAACCGACTGGCTGCGACTGCCGCGCGGATTGTCGGGCGTCGTCTTCAACCCGCCCGCGCCGAACAACTCGCCCGAGACGTAGCCCAGCGGCCGCGGCTTGCCGTCCTTCTCGGGGTTCAGGAACGGCCATTGCAGCTCCAGCATCTGCACCTCCATGCCCTTGGGCAAATTCCGGCCGGCCGGCACCGACCCTTCGCTCCAGATGAACACGCCAGAGTTGCCGCCAGCCTGCATGTGACGCCATTCGATATGCAGGATGAAGTTCGCATACTGCTTCTCAGAGCGCATCACGCCAATGGGTTTGCCGCTGCACACGAGCAACCCGTCCCGCACTGTCCAGGTCTCCTTGCTGGTGTTTACGTCCACCCAGCCGGCGAGGTCCTTGCCGTTGAACAGCTCGCGAAAAGCGGTGGGCGCGTTCGTCTGGGCCGTTTGCGCCGTGACCGCGAGCGGCAGGACGGCGAGCAGCAGTGCGAGGCAGGTGATCGGTTTCATGGTGAGATTGGAAAAGGCTTGGCGGGCTGTCATCTTGGGATCGTTTGAAAAGTTCAAGTCGAAGGCAAGCCCGATAGTGAGACGGACTTCTGCCCAACCCCGGTGTGGCTGCGTGACGCATTCCGCGCCGCCAGCAGCGGCGTTGACGCCCGGCGTTCGCCCGGCCAACACTCCGCGCGTGAACCCAGTTCCGCCCAGCTCAGTCCCACACAATTCGTATTCCGCCATGCGATCCGCCCTCCTGCTCGCGCTCGTCCTAACCACCGCTGATCTCGTCTCCGCCCAGGAATGGACCCGCTTCCGTGGTCCGAACGGCACGGGCATCAGCCACGCAAAGACCATCCCCACCAAGCTCTCCGACGCCGACGTGAACTGGCGCGTCGCGCTGCCCGGCATCGGCCACTCCTCGCCGGTGCTGTGGGGCGGGAAGCTCTTCGTGACCGCGTGCGAGAAGTCCGGCGGCGTGCGCGTGCTGTGCCACGACGCGCTCACTGGAAAGCAGCTTTGGCGGCGCGACTTCAAGCAGGCGCCCTTCACCCCGCACAAGTTCAACAACTTCGCCGCCGCCTCACCCGCCGTGGACGCGCAGCACGTCTATGTCATCTGGAACGAGACGGAGCACTTCAAACTCGCCGCGCTCGACCACGACGGGAAGCTCTCTTGGGAGCGTGACTTCGGCCCCTTCGTCAGCCAGCACGGCTGCGGCATCTCACCCATCGTCCACAACGGCATGGTCATTCTCGGCAACGAACAGGACAACGCCAGAAACGTGAAGGACAGCACGCGCACCGGCGAGAGCTTCGTCGTCGCGGTGGATACGAAGACCGGCTCGACGGTCTGGCAGACGCCGCGCAACAGCCATGTGGTGGCCTACTCCACGCCGAGTCTCTACCAGCCAAAGGGTGGCCCGGCCGCGCTCATCTTCAACAGCCAGGGCCACGGCATCTACGCGCTCGCACCAGATTCGGGCAAAGTGCTTTGGGAGTTTGACAAGGCCTTCACCATGCGCAGTTGCAGCTCACCGATGATCGCCGGCGACTTCATCTTCGGCTCTTGCGGCAGCGGCGGCGGCGGGAACTACGTGACCGTCATCAAGGCCGGCGACGCCGCGAAAGGCCGCAAGCCCGAGCTGGCCTACCAGATGAAAAAATCCGCGCCCTACGTGCCGACGGGCGTAGTGGTCGGCGACCTCGCCTGGCTGTGGAGCGACGCGGGCATGTTGACTTGCCTCCACGCGCCGACCGGCGACATCCGGTTTCAGGAACGCGTGGGCGGAAATTTCTTCGGCTCGCCCGTGTGGGTGGATGGCCGGCTCTTCTGCGTCTCGACCTCCGGCGAACTCGTCGTCGCCGATGCCAGCGAGAAGTTCAACGTGCTCCACCGGTTCGCCCTCAACGAGCTTTGCCATTCCACGCCCGCCGTCGCACTCGGCCGGATGTTCATCCACACGGAGAACCACCTCGTGAGCATTGGTGGAGAGAAAAAATCCACCAGCAAGTGACCGTCCGACAGGGCGCATCTCTCCCGAGGCTCCTGAATCATCCGGACACGCGCCCTGCCCTACCGTCCGACGGGCACGCCGTTTGTGGGCACCATGAGGCGCTGCATCAGTTCGGCTCCGATTCGGCCCTGGGCCATGAGGTCGCGCGCGTGCGCGGCCAGCAACGGCGCAGTGCGCGGATCGGTCCTCAAGGCGAGCGCGAGTGACGCCTCCGCAGATTCGGTCTCGCCGAGATCGTATTGGCGGATGCCCAGGCGCAGCCAGGCGAAGGCGTCGCGGGGGAGGGTTTCCTCGTGGAGCTTGTGGCGCTTGGCCCAGTTCTCCAGCCAGTCCACGCGGCGGCGGCCATTGGCGAAGTAGGCGGGCGGGAGGGTTCGCAGATGAGCCGCGTAGGCGGCGCGACGCGCATCCTCCGCCCACGCGGGCGCGGTGGGGAGGAGGCGGAGTTCGTGAACCTTCGCCGCAAGGGCGCGGGCGATTTGCTGGTGCCCGCCGAGGGTGGGATGGACGTGGTCGAGGTAGAGGTCGTTGCCGGGCAGCGCGTCTGGGCTGAGGGATTCGAGCAAGGTGCGCGCGTCCACGAGGGGCGTGCGTGTCTCGGCGGCAAGCGCGAGCTGGAACTGATACGGCCGCTCCAGCATCCGCAGCGGGCAGACGTCCTCGTCTTTCGAGCGGAGGAAGTATTCGCGCGCAGCACTCGCCTGACCGAGACGGTCGAGGCGACGGGCGATGCGAAAGCAGAGCAAGGCGTGCTGCGGGTCAATGGCCTCGGCGTCGCGGTAGCGGGAGAGGGCGGCGGGCAGGTCATCACGGAGGTCCGCAGCGGTGGCGTCGTCGAAGTGGCGCTGCCATTGGTCCTCCTGCGCGGGGCTGAGGCCGGCGCGGTGCTCGGATTTGAAGGGCGGGCAATCGCGCAGGTTGGAGCCGAGCGTGACGATGATGACGGGGACGTTCGCGGCGCGGCAGTCGTCGAGCATGGCGCGAAAGCTGTCCTCGAATTGCCGCAGGACGCGCGTGTGCCAGCCGGGGTCGCGACGGTAGGAGGCGTAGCCGGCGCGGGAGTGGTCGAGGCGCGTGTCCACCTCGGCTGCAGTGGTGGAGGATTCGTCCGCGTGGCGCGTCGTGGCGGCTGCGTGGGAGAACTTCTGCCGCAGCCAGGCGACGGTGCGGAGCGAGGCGGCGCGGTCGGTCAGCCAATGGCGCGCGACGGAGCGGGATTTCAGGTTGTCGTAAGTGCGGTCTTCGAGGAAGTCGTTGTGGCCCATCGCGAGGATGACGAGGTCGGGCTGGTGGCGAAGAGCCTCGCGCAGGACGTAGGCGAGCCGGTAGCTGGCGTAGGAGATGCCGCCGCAGTTGATGGCCTGCACCTGCCGGCCGGGGGCGCGCGCGGCAAGCTCGAGTTCGAGCCACTTGGGGAAGGCGGTGTCGTTGAGGTAGGGATGGCCGTAAACGGTGGAGCCGCCGAAAGCGAAGACGCGGAAGCCGTTCGTGGGCTTGGCCACGGGGAATTCCTGCGTGCCGAAGAAGTTTTGCTTCGCGCGCGCGGTTCGATAAACGTCGCTGACGCGCTCGAAGAGCGGGCGTTGTCCGCCGATGCCCGCGAGCGGGTCGTCCGCCGGGCGCGCGACATCGCGGATGCGCAGCGTGCCTTCGAGGAGGACTAGCGGGAGAAGGCCGACGAGGAGCGCGCCGACACGAAACCACCAGCGGCGGGGGGATGAGGTCGCATGAGCCGTTGGCTTCGGCGACGAAGAGCTTGGCGCGGTCGAATTCACAACGGTGACGCGCGGCAGTGTAGCCGCGCGGGACGCGGGGTGAGAATGGAAAAGGCGAGGCAGCCGCTACTTCGCGGCGGGCGAGGACGAGGGAACCGGCCCGGCCTTCTCCGGCTTGCTTGCCTCGTTGACCCGACGCAGGAGGGCTTCCTTCACTGGCTCGAGCCGGGGATCTTCAACCTGCTCAAGATAGCATCGCGCGAGGTTCGGATGGTGCGCGCTGAGGGCGTAGCGAGCGAGGTGGACACGGGCGTCATCGCGGTCCGTGTCGTCCGTGGCGAGGGAGTAGGCGTGATGCCAGGCGGCCAGTCCTTCCTCACGTCGCGCAGGAGCGATCAGGTAAAAAGTCTCCGCATAGCTCGCTGCGCGCATGTAGCTCGCCGGCTCGAGCTTCATCCCGCGACGGTAGAGGGTGAGAACTTTCTCAAAGACCGCCTGCTCGTTGAGCTCGTAATGACGCGCGGCGTCTGACCTGTAGAGCAGCAGTGTGGTGGCGAAGTCGAAGAAATAAACCGCCTCGCGCGGGGCGAGGGAGAGGCTCTTCTCGAAGCAGGCGAATGCCTCGGTGGTGCGCCCGTTGTGGCTGAGGTGGTGGGCGAGATCGTTCCAAGGCGCGGGACTGGCAGGGTCCTCCACACGGGCCTCCTCCCACCGGCGGATCGCTTCGAGATCATCGGTGGTGTCCTCGCGGAACGCCTCCTCTGAGTGCTTGGCGACTCCGTGCTCGGGATGCCGTGAGCGGAAATCAGAGTAGGCGGCGCACATCCTCTGGAACCGGTGCTCCATGCGGAGACTCAACGAATTGTGTGGCTTGCCCGCAAGGTGCTCGTCGCGCGCGGCGGTCTCGGCGAGCCAGCGGCTCATGTCCTTCCGGGCATCTTCTTCGAGCGCCAGCAACGCCTTGAACTCGGCGTCGACCGACTGCCTCGCCACGACTGCCGGAACAACGACGGCCGCCACACGCTGCGGCGCGACGGCACACAAGAGGCCGATGACGAATGCCAGCGAGCAAATGGCGAGGCTGCTGCGAGACGGCGGGGCGGGTCGGAGAAGGTCGTTCATTTTCGAATACGCGCGATGAGACGACGCGCCGAGGTGAAAGATACAACTATCCTCTGCGCAATGTTTGCACAGGATTGCCAGCCGTTACTTGGGCTGGCCGGGGAGATTCAGGCGGCGGCTGTCATCCTTCGCGGGCGGAGGCAGCGCCTTGTCCACCAGTTCGCGCATCAGCCGGCTCTTGACTCCGGCCAGCGCGGTATCGGAGACGAGGTTCAAGTGCTGCCTCGCCTCGCTCAACTTCCCGGCGGCGGCCTTCACCCGCGCGAGATGCAGGTGCGTGGCCTCGCGCTCCTGGTCGTTGCGAGCGAGGGTCAATGCCACGCCCCACGCCGCGATCGTCGCCTCGTGATCGGGCGGTTGCAGACCGTAATAAACCTGCGCGAGGTCGGTCGCGAGCTGGAAGCTGCTGGCGTCAAACTGCCGCGCGAGCCGATACAACTCCAGCGCGTGCCGCAGCACCTGCTGCTCGGCGATGCGGTAATGCTCCGCAGCCTCCTTGCGATTCAGCACGATGACCGAGCCGAGGTTGTGGTAGTAGATCGCCTGCCGGGGATTCAGCTCGATGGCCTTGGCATAAAGCTCGAAGGCCTTCGCCACCGGCCCGGTTTGGCCGTAGCTGTTGGCGAGGTTGTTGTAGGCGGCGGGATTGGACGGATCGAGTTCCAGCGCCTTCTCCCAACGCTTCCGCGCCTCAGCCTCCTCGCCGAGGTCGTTGAGAAAACTGCCGAACGCCAGATGCCCGCGCGCGTGCTTCGGATATCGCTGGAGGAACTCCTCGTAGGCCTTCTTCACAGGTTCGAGCCGCTGCTCGACTCTCAAACTGAGCACCGCCTGCGAAAGACTCGCGCCCTCCTTTGTGGACGCGCCGTTGCCCTTCACCCACTTGTCAATCTCCTCATGCGCCGCGTCGTCGAGCGCCATGACCTTCTGAAACTCCGCCTCAGCCGGATCAGCGGTGGAGGTCGAAAACTTCGGGGCAGGCGCGTCGGACTTCGACGCAGCCGCAGCCGGCAGCAGCCCGAGCGCGCCGACGAACACGATGATGGCAATCCACTTCACTGCGCGCAGCGTAGCAACTCGCACCGCACCGTCCAAGCGCGCCTTTTTCATCGTGGCATTCCCTCAAGCCCGCTAGCCTGCGGCCATGTTGGACCTCGCCTTGCGCAGCGCGATGACGCTGCTTGAGCCAGTCGGTTTCGTCTGGGGCTGCCTCGTCGTGCTGACCGTGTTGCTCATCCGCAAGCAACGCAAGCGCCTCGCCACCGCGCTCGGTGCGCTCGCGGTGTTCATCTGGATCGTGGGCGCAACGCCCTTGCCCGGCAGCCTGCTTGGCTCGCTGGAGCGCCCTTGGGCCGGCGTGAAGCGCGCCGAACTCCCGACCGCCGACGCCATCGTGCTGCTAGGCGGCTTCTCCGCTCCGTCGCGCGAGGAGGTGGGCCGCCTGCACTTCAATCAGAGCGCCGACCGCGCGGTGACGGCGATGGAACTGGTCCGCCTGGCTAAGTCCAAAACGCTGGTCGTCGGTGGCAGCGCCATGACTGTGGCTGGCGAGCCGTTCGCCGAGGCGGACTTGTTCAAGGAAATCCTCGTCGCGTGGAAAGCCGCCGAGCCGGAGGTCATCAGCCTCGGTGGCTGCAAGAACACGCGGCACGAAGCGGAGAAGGTCGCCAAGCTCGCCCAAGAGCTCGGATGGAAGCGCGTCCTCCTCGTCACCTCCGCGTCGCACATGAAGCGCGCGGCGGGCGTCTTCCGCACCACGACGAACCTGGAGGTCATTCCTGTGCCAAGCTCATTCCTCACCAGCGTCAGCATCGTCACAGCGGACAGCACGGACATCGTCCCGCGCGCGGCGGGCTTCGTGAAGCTGGAGAACTGGCTGCACGAACAGATCGGCTGGCGCGTCTATCGTTGGCGTGGCTGGATATCCGACGAGGCGGCGGCTGGGCAATGACCAATGCCTCCAATGTCCGATGCCCAATGACCGAGGCGCGCTTGTGGTCCGGTGAGCGAGGAGTTGCGCCTTGCGGTGCGTGGTTTCGCCGATGCTCCTCCACTGGAGACTCAGAGCCATTGGGCATTCGTCATTGGTCATTCATTGGGAATTGGACACTGGGAATTGGGAATTGAGCCTTCCTTCCCCCTCCGCCATCTTCCCGCACATGGTTTTGTCCGCCGAGGAAATCCAGCGCGCCGTCCGCGCCGCGCTCGCTGAGGACATCGGGCCGGGCGACGTGACGACGCTCGCCACCGTCCCCGAGTCCGCGACGACCTGCGCCGTGATGGTTGCGAGAGAGCCGCTGGTGCTCGCAGGGCTGGCCTTCGCCGTGACGGCCTTCCGTGAGCTGGAACGAAACCTCGTTATCACCCCGCATGTGGCAGACGGCACGCAATGTCCGAAGGGGCAAATCCTCCTCCGTGTCACCGGCGCCGCCCGCGCCATCCTCACCGCCGAGCGCGTGGCGCTGAACTTCGTGCAGCGGCTCTCCGGCGTCGCCACGCGCACCGCGCAGTTCGCCGAGCAGGTGAAAGGCACGCGGACCAAGATTCTCGACACGCGCAAGACCACGCCCGGCTGGCGGCGCTTCGAGAAATACGCGGTCAAGTGCGGCGGCGGACAGAACCACCGCGTCGGCCTCTACGACATGGTGCTCATCAAGGACAATCACCTCGCCGCGCTGCGCCACGAGCAGCCCAACGCCATCGCCGCCGCCGTGCAACGCGCCCTTGCTGCGTATCCCGAACTCAAGGTCGAGGTCGAAGCCGACACGCTGGAGCAAGTGCGCCAAGCCGTCGAGGCACGCGCCGACATCATCCTGCTCGACAACATGAGGCTCGACGAACTGCGCGCCGCCGTGGACTTGGTCGGGGGCCGGGCGCAAACGGAAGCGAGCGGCGGCGTGACGCTCCAGACCGTCAGCGCCATCGCCGAGACCGGCGTGGACTTCATCTCCGTCGGAGCCATCACACACTCTGCGCGCGCCGTGGACGTTGCGCTGGATTTTGAAAGCTGACTCTTTTGCATCTTCTCCATGCAAGCCACCGTCACAGACGACCTCGACTTGGTTCTGCGCTGGCATGATGGCGGGGAAACCATCGTTCGCTTCTCTCTCGCCAGCAGTTCGGAATTCACGGTGACGTGCAAATTGTTCTGGCAACGAGGGCTTCACTATCAAGGCAGCACCACAGTCACCTTCGATACAATGTGCTACGGATACGACTTGGAGCAGTTCCGTCTTGAGTTGAGCAAGATGGCAAAAGGGGAAGCTGACTCGGCTCGGTTTCTGAACTCAGGCGAGGATTTCGAGATTCGCATCGAGCCTCGCGAGCGCATGGGGTGCCATGTTTTGTGTTCTGAGCTGCGTTACCGCCACTTCCGGCTTGTCGGTGATGTCGCGTGCGACAGCGAGCTTGTCTTGCCGGTTGGCCCAGCGGAGGATTTGTCGCGGGCTGCCGAGGCCATCAGAGAGCTGCTTCGCCTTCTTCAAGTTGACTGTAGGAGCCTCTACGAGATGGGAAAATCGACATGACCGTTGACGCCCAAATCCTCTCCGCGATGCGCCGGGCCGGGGCTGGCTCGGTGTCGGGCGCGGACCTGGCGCAGCAGCTCGGCATGAGCCGCGCAGCCGTCTGGGCGCGCATTGAGGAGCTTCGCAAGCTCGGCTACGAGATCACCGCCAACCCGCACCAGGGCTACCGTCTCCTGAGCACGCCCGACGCGTTGCACGCCGACGACTTGCTCGCGCGCCTTCCCGACAACCAAATCGTGGGCCGCGACATCCGGGTCTTCGAGGAAACGAACTCCACCAACGACGTGGCCGAGAAGCTCGCACGCGACGGCGTGAAGGAGGGCGTCGTCGTCTTCGCTGAGTCGCAGAAAAAGGGCCGGGGACGACTCGGTCGGCAGTGGCTTTCACCCGCGCGCAAGGGACTTTGGTTCTCCGTCCTGCTTCGCCCGGACCTCCGCCCGCAAGCCGCGACTCAGCTTACTGTCGTCGCGGCGACTGCGCTGGCTCGTGCGATTCGCAGGCAGACGAATCTCACCCCGGAGATCAAATGGCCGAACGACATTCTCCTGCGCGGCAAGAAGGTCGCTGGCATCCTCACCGAACTCAGCGCCGAACTGGATCACATCAAGCATCTCATCATCGGCATCGGCGTGGATGTGAACCTCACCAGCGCGGACCTGCCTGCTGACTTGCGGAAGACGGCCACCTCTTTGCGCGTCGAGAGCGGCCAGCCGGTGTCGCGGCCCGAACTTGCCGCCAACGTCCTCCGCGAACTGGATGCCGACTACGCTCGATTGCGCGCCGGACAGTTCGAGGTGCTCGCCACTGAGTGGGAGGAGCAATGCACCACCATCGGACGCACCGTCACCATCCGCATCGGCGACCGCGCGCAGACCGGCGTGGCTGAATCCCTCGACTCCGAGGGCGCGCTGCTCCTGCGCACACAGCACGGGCGCTTGGAGCGCATCATCGGCGGGGACGTGACCGTTGAGAAATGACCAATGTCCAATGCACCCAATGACCAATGACTTCGTGTTCGATGCAGCGGCCTGGCGTGCCGCCCAACGGGACTTGAACCTTGGGCATTCATTGGACATTGGACATTGGACATTGGTCATTTAGCCCATGCTTCTCCTCCTCGACATCGGCAACACGCACACGCACCTCGGCCTCGCCGACGCGCGCGGGGTTCGCAGGCAGGCGAACATCAAGACGGCTTTGTGGCACTCCGGCGACGTGTCGCTGTCTGTGCGGAAGTTCGTCGGCAAGGCGCGCATTGAAGGCGCGGCTTTGTGCAGCGTGGTCCCGGCTGTGAGCGGCAAGGCCATCGCCTTAGCGAAGAAGGACTTCTCCGTCACCGCGCTGGAGCTGACTCCGCGCACGATCTCGGGCGTCGGCATCAACTATCCCCAGCCCAAAAAGATCGGCCCCGACCGTCTCGCCAACGCGGTCGCGCTGCGCCACCACTTCGGCGCGCCTTCCGTTGCCGTGGCGTTCGGCACCGCGCTCGCGTTCGACGTCGTGGACAAGCACGGCGATTACGTCGGCGGCATCATCGCGCCCGGCCTCGCGGCGATGACGGATTATCTTCACGACAAGACGGCCCTGCTTCCGCGCATCACGATTCACGAGACGAGTTCCGTCATCGGCAAAAGCACGCGCGAGGCGATGCTCATCGGCGCGGTGCATGGCTATCGCGGACTCGTGCGTGAATTGATCCTCGAGCTGAAGCGAGAGTTGAAATGCCCGCGTCTCCCCGTTGTCGCCACGGGTGGCTACGCGGAGTTGCTGGCCGCGAAGCTCCCGGAGATCACCACCGTTGATCAAAACCTCACCCTCGAGGGCCTTCGCCTCGTCTGGATCGCGAACAATCTTGCCACGCGTCCCCCCACCCTGAGAATCCGCGCCGCATGAATCGCATCGAAGCCCGCTTCGCACGCCTCCAACAAGACGGCCAGAAGGCTCTCATCGTTTACATCGGCGCGGGCGATCCCGACCTCGAGTCCACACGGCAGCTCGCCCTCGCTTTTGATCGCGCCGGCGTGGACATTCTCGAGCTTGGCGTCCCTTTCAGCGATCCCCTTGCCGACGGACTTGTCAACCAACTCGCCGCACAGCGCGGCCTGGAGAGCGGCACGACACCGCCGAAGCTGCTGGCGACCGTCGCCGCGATTCGCCGCGATTCGCAAATCCCAATTGTCTTCTACGTTTACTTCAACCTCATGCATCGGTGCGGCGTTGCGAAGTTCATCGCCGACGCCGCGCGTGCAGGCGTGGACGGTCTGCTCGTCCTCGATCTCCCTCCCGAGGAGGCGGACACCTACGAGCAGCTCATGCGTGACGCTGGCCTCTGCGCCATCTGGCTTGTCGCGCCCACGACTCCCGACGAGCGCATCGCCACCATCGTCAAGCGCGGCACGGGCTTCATCTACTACGTCTCGCGCGAGGGCGTGACGGGCATGCAGGCCAGCGTCGCGGGCAACCTCGCCGACAGGGTCGCCCTGATTCGCAAGCACACATCCCTGCCCATCGCCATCGGCTTCGGCGTCTCAAACCCGGCGCAGGCGCGCGAAGTTGCCTTCGCAGCGGACGGCGCTGTCGTGGGCAGCGCCGTGGTCAATCAAATCGCGCGTCTCGGCAACTCCCCCGACCTCGTCCCCACCCTCGAATCCTTCGTCAAGTCCCTGGCCGACGGCATCAAGAGCAGGTAGGGCGCGTCTGTCCCCAGCGCGCCGTCTGCGAACAAACCCGAGCGGCGCGCTGGGACAGACGCGCCTACCTCTTCCACTTTTCCGCGTGCCTTCCCGCAACTCCGTTTCTATCTTCCCGCCTCTTTATGGCCACATTGAATCCATTCGCAGCCCTCCGCCCCAAGCCCGACCTCGCACACAACATCTGTGAGCTTCCCTACGACGTGATGTCCTCGGACGAGGCCCGCATGATGGCCGATGGCAACCCGCTCTCGTTCCTCCACGTCTCCAAGCCCGAGATTGATCTCCCGCCCGGCACCGATCTTTACTCGCCCGCCGTTTACGCGAAGGGAAAGGAGAACTTCGACAAGCTTATCTCCTCCGGCGCCCTGTTTCAGGACACCCAGCCCTGCTTTTATCTCTATCGCCAGATCATGTCCGGCCATACGCAGACCGGACTCGTCGCAGCCGCGAGCACGCAGGAGTATCTCGACGGCACGATCAAGAAGCACGAGTTCACCCGCCCGGACAAGGAGGACGACCGCGTGCGCCACATCGAGGCGCTCAACTCCCAGACCGGCCCCGTCTTCCTCACCTACAAGGCGGTCCCGGCCGTGGACGACTTCGTCGCGCGCAAAACCGCCACGCCCCCCGACGTGGACTTCACGGGCAAGGACGGCGTCCGCCACACCTCGTGGAGCGTTCGCGATGCGGCGGACATCCGCTTCATCTCGCAGCAGTTCGCGAGCATTCCATCCCTCTACATCGCGGACGGCCACCATCGCAGCGCGGCGGCGGGGCGCGTCTTCACCTCGCGACACGGCGCGGGCCACACCGGCGGCTTTCTCACCGTCACATTCCCGCACAACCAAATGCAAATCCTGCCCTACAACAGGGTGCTCAAGGATTTGAACAACCTCTCCCCGGCCGAACTTCTCGCGAAGCTCGACGCCCTTTGCATCATCAACCCCGCCGGCACGCCGAAGCCCACGCGCAAGCACGAGCTTGGCTTCTACCTCGGCGGACAATGGCGCACGCTCCACTTCCGCCCGCAGCTCGCCGCGACGAACGACCCCATCGAGAAGCTCGACGTGACCCTCCTCCAGAAGTTCGTGCTCGATCCCATCTTCGGCATCACCGACCCGCGCACGAGCAAGCGCATCAACTTCGTCGGCGGCATCCGCGGCACGGCGGAGCTGGAGAAACTTGTGAACAGCGGGGATTACGCCTGCGCGTTCTCGATGTTCCCCACGAGCATCGTGGACCTCATGGAGATAGCCGACGCCGGCGGCATCATGCCCCCGAAGAGCACCTGGTTCGAGCCGAAGCTCCGCGACGCGATGTTCTGCCACATGATCTGATCGCGGCCCGCGCACGAGGAAACCGCGCGCTGCAGGAAGTGATTGGAGGCGCGGACAACGCGCGAACACTCTGACTTCCCCTCCCTCTCCCTTCATCACATGATGGGAGGGAATCCACGTCTCGCCAACTGCTTCGATTTCAGGCGCCGGACTTCCTTCTCTGTGTTCATCGCGCCTCTGTGGATACTTCGGGCTGGTTTTGACCACAGAGACGCCATGAACACAGAGGTTCCTGGGGGGGACAGGTTCGTGGCTGGCGGGTGGTTAGGGCGTGGCGTTGTGTGTAGGCGGGATTTGTTTCTGGGCAGGGCCGGCAGGGCTGTTGACTCCCGGACCCGGCGCGGCAGGATGTGGATCATGACTCGCCGAACGCATTTGTTTCTTGTTGTCGCGCTGCTGCTGGCTGTTGTCAGACCGGCACGCGCTGATGCGGTGGATGACTTGATGACGGTGGAGCTGGCGAGACAGAACATTCCTGGCGTCGCGTTGGCGGTGGTGAAGGATGGGAAGGTGGTGAAAGCGGAGGGCTATGGGCTGGCCAATGTCGCGGAGAAAACACCCGTGCAGGCGGAGACGGTGTTCCGCATCGCGTCGGTGGGGAAGCAGTTCATCGCGACGGGAATCATGCTGCTCGTGGAGGAAGGCAAGCTCGGGCTGGAGGAGCGCTTGGACAAGCTGATCGAGGACGTGCCTGCGGCGTGGGCACCGTTGACCGTGCGGCAGTTGCTCTCGCACACGTCGGGGCTGGTGCGGGAATCGCCGGGTTATCTCGGGGGAGTGAGGCAGCCGGACATCAACGTGATCCGGGCGGCGTATCTCCTCCCCTTGCAGTTCACGCCCGGCGAGAAATATCAGTATTCGAACGTGGGGTATTTCACAATCGCGGAGATAATGCGTCGCAAGGGCGGGATGCCATGGGGGGAGTTCATGTCGGCACGCGTGTTCAAGCCGGCGCAGCTCAACGCGACGGCTACGACGGACCAGCCCGTGAAGGGGCCGCGCGCGACCGGCTACGCGGGCAAGGACGGCCAGTGGACGCCGGTGGTGGACGCGATCGCGGTGCGTCCGAGCGGTGCGTTTCATTCCACGGTGCTCGACCTTGCACGGTGGGACACATTGCTGGATGGCGACAAGGTGCTGAAGGCGTCGTCGCGCGAGGAGATGTGGAGGCCGACCAAGTTAAATGATGGCAGGCTCCAGGACTACGGTCTGGCGTGGACGGTGGGGACGAAGGGAGGTCGCGCGGTGATACGGCACGGCGGGTCGCAGTCAGGGTTCCGCACGGAGTTCATGCGCTTCCCGAAGGAGCGCGTGACGGTGATCGTGCTGGCTAACAGCGACGAGGCGAAGCCGGTGGTGTTTGCGGAGCTGGTGGCGGAGAAGTTTCTGCCAGTTTCACAGAAGAATTAGGCCAAGGAGAGTCAGTTGCTCCGCTCGACGCGCCGGAAGGGCCAGACCCAGCTCGCGAACGCGCCGAGCTTGCGCGTCTGAATCCAGACCTTGCCCTGCCCCGAGAAACGGCAGACGAAACCCTCGCCAGAGAAGAACAGCGACTTGTAACCGCCGATGCGCCCTACCTGGTATTGGAGGCCGTCGGTGAAGGCGACGATGTGGCCGGTGTCCACGACGTAGCTGCCGGAGACGTTCACGCAGAACATCGCGCCGTAGGTGTTGAACCAGAGGTCGCCCTTGCCGGAGCATTTGATGAGGAAGAGTCCTTCGCCGGTGAAGAAGCCTTTCAAGCCCTGCCATTTGCTGTCGAGTGTCACGCCCATGCCGCTCGCGACAAAGCCGCTGCTCTGGAGATAGACAGTGTCGCCGTCGAGATACACGTGCTCTAGGTCGCCGGGCGCGCCAGGAGCGATGCCAATGCTGCCGGGGGCGTTCGCGGCGGTGAATTCGTTGACGAAGATGCTCTCGCCAGTGAGCAGGCGCGCGAGGCCGCCGCGCATCTTGGTCTTCATCTCCATGTTCGTGTCCATCGTCGCCATCGCGGAGGCCTCGACCTTGAGGGTCTGGTTTGCGGGGACCTGCACGGTGAGAAATGCGAAGTCGGGACGGCCCTCAATCAGGTAGTCAAACTCGCGGCGCTGGTCGGTGCTGTAGCCGGCGGTGAGCAGACCGGCACTGGCGGCCGGCAACGGCGGCGGGCCGGACTTGGGAATCACCGGGGGCGGTCCAGAGACGACGAGTGCGGGGGATTGCGCGGCGGTGACCCACGCGGTGAGGCCCTCGTGGAAGACGTGGTCGGTGGGCTTGAGCTCGCCGGACGCGAGCATCTGGCGGACTTGCTCGACGGGGAACGGGCCTTCAGAAACGCCGGTGCGGGAGATGTGGATTTGCATGGTCAGAGAATTGATGCGTGATGCGTGATGCGTGACGAAAGAAGTGCGCGCCCGTGGCCATTCAAGGAGCACGTATCACACATCACGATTCGAGAAATGTTCATTCGCGAGCTGTTCATCGCGGCTTCAGCTCCGGCCCCAGCTCCATGCCGAAGCCTTTTGCGTTGTGGCTCTGGCACCAGACCGTGCCGCGACCGGAGAAGCGGCAGACAAGACCTTCACCGCCGAGGATGGCGGTCATCCAGCTTCCGCCGGCCTTCGTAACGTTGAAGTTCAGCGTCTCCTGAAACGCGACGATGTGGCCGGTGTCCACGATGTATTCGCCGTCCACCTCGATGGGATAAATCGCGCCGAAGCTGGAGATGATGACCGGGCCGGTGCCGCTGATTTGGAGCCAGAAAGCGCTCTCGCCGGAGAAGAACGATTTGAAGCCCTGCCAGCCCAGATTCACGTTCACGCTGCTCTCGCACGCGACGAATGAGCCGGACTGGACGATCAGATTTTCGCCGCGCAGGTCGTAGCGGAGCATGTCGCCGGGAAGCGTGGCGGCGAGGAAGACTTCTCCGCTGGCAGTGCTGGCGGAGTAGTGGTTCAGGAAGAGCGACTCACCGGCAAGCAGGCGTTTTGCGGCGGTGAAGATAGATCCGGAATCGCGCTTGTGAGTGCTCGTGGTGAGCGCGAGAGAGTCGCTCATCGCGATCATCGCGCCGGACTCGGTGGTGAGATTTTCTCCGGGAGAGAGGACGACGCGCGCGGCGGCGTTGCCGGGGCGGGAGAGGAGTTGAATGTCCATGTCAGATGCGGGGGTTGAGCCAGTTGGCGAGGCCGCTGATGCTTCGGGTTTGGATGACGATCTTCCCCTTGCCCTCGACGCGTGTGACGAAGCCCTCGCCGCCGAAGAGGCTGGCGAAAATCCCACCGGCCAGTTGCAGCTTGAGCTTCATCTGCGGTTCGTAGGCGACGAGGTGGCTGGTATCCACGATGTATTCGCCCTCGACCTGCCGCTCCAGCATCTCGCCATACGCGCCATACCAGAGCGTGCCGGTGCCGCAGACAGTGAGCTTGAAGAATCCTTCGCGGGCGATGCCGCTGACCAGGCCCGCCCAGCGCAGGCCGAGCTTCAAGCCGGGCGTGGAGGCGATGTAAGCGCCAGGCTGGAGGCAGAGCGTCGCGCCGTTGAGCTGCACCTCCCTCATGTTGCCGGGCGTGGTCTGCACGAGCGTGACGCGGCGCGGGCCGGTGGTGGCGTTGGTGAATGTGTTGATGAACAGCGACTCGCCCGCGAGAAACTTCTTGGCCAGGCCGGAGAAGAAGCCCCCGTTGAGCTTCGCCTTCATCGAGAGGTCCGCCGCCATGCTCGACATGGCATCCGACTCGGCGACGACGCTCTCACCAGGGTCGAGGTCAACGTGCAGATAGGCGAACGACGGCGCGCCTTCGATGGTGGTTTTCATGTTCGTGTAAACACAGCTCAGGAGCGGATATGCGATGTGAGGTTACAAAGGCCGCCGACTCGAAGGCAAGTCGCCACGCGCGGCCGTCGGCTTCCCAAAATGCACCGCAGCAGGTGAGAGCCGATCACTTCTCCACTGCCTGCTTTGAGCGCAACTCAGCGGTGAAGTCAGTCCAAAGCTCATCCACCGTCTTGCCCGTCGCCTCCTTCCACAGCTCAGGCGAATACTTCCGCTGCCGCAACGCGGCGTTGAGCTTGGACACGAGCTTCGCATCGTGCTGCTTCTCCACCCACGCGAGGAAGATGGCGGTGGTCTTGTAGGCATCGCGGTAGCTCGCCTTGTCGGGGTTGATGCGCGGCCTCGGCGCGGCCGGCTCGAAGTGCGAGAGGCGGATGTAGTCCGCGATGCCCTCGACCAGCCAGCCAGGCCCGCCCGGCGGATACGACTGCACGACGTGCGTCAGCTCGTGGACCACCATGCCCCAGTCGTTCGTGTGGCCGCGCACGTAGCCGGCCGCGAAGTTGATGACGCTCCCGCTCGCCGCGGCCACGCCCTTCATGTCGGCACGGAACCGGAGCGTGACCTTGTCCGGCAGAGCGAAACCCTCGCTCGCGAGCAGCGCCGAAACCTTCGGATACCACTCTGCGCAAAGCTGCCCGGCGCGCTTGGCCCAGTCCGCAAGGTCCGGCGTCTCGTGCGCCTCCACGGCGATCTTTGCGAGCACCGCGCCCTGCGCATTGGTCGCGCAGCCGGTCCAGATTGGCGCAGGCTTCTGCGGCGACTCGGCGGCGGACATGTTCAGCCAGGCTGTGGCGAGTGCGACAGCAAGGAGAGTTGGCAGACAGGAACGGGCGCGTGTCATGGTAGTCAAACGAATCGCGGCGCAACTTAGTCCCCGACAAATGCGTGTCGAGCGCAAAGCCGCGCGCGCAGCGGCAGTCTTCAGCGAAACTGCCGGCTGGAAACTGAACACTGAACACTGAATACTTTCCCCGCGTGGCCCTGCCGCTGAAATACAACTTCCGCAACGTCTTCGTCCGCTGGCGCTCCACGCTCGCGACCATCCTCGGCGTGGCGCTCGTCGTCGCCGTGTATGTGCTCCTCCAGTCCCTCGCCGTCGGCCTCGAAAAATCCAGCGGCAACACAGGCGACCCGCGCAACGTGATGGTCGTGCGCAAAGGCTCCACCGCCGAGTCCAGCAGCCAGATCACGCGCGAGCAGGCGCGGCTCATGCAGTATTGGGAACAGATCGCGCGTGACGATTCCGGGCGCGTGCTGCTCACCGCCGATGTGCTCGTGCTCATCAACCTCCCGCGTCGCGCGGACAACGGCGAGGCCAATGTCCTCGTGCGCGGCATCTCGCCAGTCGGAATGCAACTGCGCCCGCAGGTCACGCTCGTCGAAGGCCGGTGGTTCACGCCGGGCAAGCGCGAGGTCGTCGCCAGCCGCCGGCTCGCGCGACGCTTCGCGAACCTCGAGGTCGGCGGCACGTTCCACACTGCGGGCCGGGAGCTGACCGTCGTGGGCCACACCGACGGCGGCAGCAGTGCGTTTGACTCCGAGCTGTGGATGGACACGGACGAGTGCCGCGCGATCTTCGACCGCGATTATTACTCCAGCGTTCTGGTGCGCGCCTTGGACGAGACGGCCCAAGGCTCAATCACCAACCGCCTCGAAGCCGAGAAACGCCTGCCGCTGCGAGCGATGAAGGAGACCACCTACTACGCCTCGCAGACGATGACCGCGATGCCCATCAAGTATCTCGGCAATTTCCTCGCCACCGCGATGTCCATCGGCGCTGTGTTCGCTGCGATGAACACCATGTATGCGAGCGTCGGCTCGCGCACGCGGGAGATTGGGACGCTGCGCGTGCTGGGCTACCGGCGACGCAGCATCCTCGCGGGATTTCTCATCGAAGGCGCGTTCCTCGCGTTCATCGGCGGCTTGCTCGGCTGCGCGCTGGCGTTGCCGATGCACGGCTACTCCACGGGAACCATCAGCTTCGAGACATTCTCAGAGACCGTCTTCCAGTTTCAAATCACGCCCGTGCTCGCGGCAAAGGGGATGGTCTTCGCCGTCATCGTCGGCGTGATCGGAAGCTTCCTGCCCGCGCTCCGGGCCTCGCGCCTGCCGGTGATTGCAGCGCTGAAGGCGGTGTGAGCCGGAGCACCCCCCGCCTTTCTGCTTTGCCTTCCCTCGCTTTGACCGCATCTTCCCGCCGTCGCGATGGACTCCGAAAAACTCAAGCAGTTGCAAATCCTGCCCGAGGCAAAGCGTCGTTCCAACACGACCACATGGGCCATCTTCCTCCTCGTCTTCCTTTGCAGCGCGACGGCGGTTTTCTTCGCGTGGCCGCGCGAGGGTGACAACCAGCGCGTCGCCAGCGGCTCCAAGGACGGCAAGCTCACGAACGCCGCACCCGGGCCGAAGCAAGGCGAGCGCTCCGCCACACAGCCGGCCTCCACAGCCAGTCCCGCCGGCTCTGTGCTCACCGTCAGCGGCTACATCATTGCCCGCGAACGCATCGAACTCAGCCCGCGTTTCATGGGCGTGGTGAAGTGGATCGGCGTGAAGAAAGGCGACGCCGTGCAGAAGGGACAAGTTGTCGTGCGCCTTGATGACGCGGAGAACAAGGCCCGTCTCGCTGAGGCCGAGTCCCGCATCGCCAGCGCGCAATCCGCCGTCGCCACCGCGAAACTCGCTGTGCCGGAAACCGAGGCGCGGCAAGCGCAGGCCGAGGCGCACTTGGAAAACGCCCGCGCCAGTGCCGCGCAGGGTGACCTCGACTTGCAACGCGCAGACCAGCTCGTGCGCAGCAACACCGAGGCCCGCCGCATCCTCGACGACGCCAAGCTCCGCCTCGACGCCCTCCGCGCCGGCGTCCGGGAGGCCGAGGCCGCGCTCAACGCCGCCCGCCTCGCGCCCGCTGCCGCCCGCGCCCGTCTTGCCTCCGCCGAAGCCAACGTCCGAGAGGGCGAAGCCGCCCGTGCCGTCGCCCAGCTCTACCTCGACTGGACTGTCATCCGCTCGCCCATTGACGGCGTGGTGCTGGAAAAGCTGGTGGACCCGGATGAACTCGTCGTGCCCCAAAGCTTCGGCGGCGCACGCGGTCCGAGCACAGCACTCATCGCACTGGCAGACTTGAAGGACTTGCAGGTGGAGATTGATTTGAACGAGTCACACCTCGCGAAGATTTCGCTGAACCAGAAATGCCGCGTCAGCCCGGAGGCGTATCCCGACCGGCATTACGAGGGGTTCGTCGCGGAGATTGCGCCTGAGGCCTCGCGGCAGAAAGGCACGCTGCAAATTAAGGTGCAGGTGCAGAAGCCTGATCGCTACCTCACGCCCGAACTCAGCGCGAAGGTGGACTTCCTCGCGGCTGAACCCGTCGCCGCCAAACGCTGACGGCCCGCCCTCCGAAGTCACCGGTCGCATCTCACTTTCTTGCAGTGAGAGCCTGGCCTTAACGCAGAGGCGCAAAGGACGCGGAGGAACGCAGAGTGGGAGCAAACCATCGGCGCTGACTCTCGGGTGGCCGTCAGACATTTTCTCCGCGCAACTCTGCGTCCTCTGCGTCCTCCGCGTTTAAGTCAGCACTGCCGTTTCCACTTCACCGCTCGGCAGGGCTGGAATTGGCCAGCCAGTGCTTGCGTCACCCAGGCCGGCCCTTGCAAGAAACTGGGATGCGCCCGAAGTCACCGCCGGCCGGAGTTTTTCATGGCAGCTCGAAGGAGCGTGAATTAGTTTCCCCACAGCACCGCCAAAACCCTTGGCACAAACTTTCTGACCTATGCTCAACGTCACCGGACCCGGCTCCATCACCACCTGCGACGGCATCACGCGCCGCGACTTCCTCCAGGTCGGCACGCTCGGCGCGCTCGGCCTCTCGATGGCGGACTATTCCGCCGCGCAGGCCGCCGGCAAGATCGCGGGCGGCAGTAACGACAAGTCGGTCATCATGATTTTCAACCTCGGCGCGCCGAGCCAGCAGGATCTCTTCGACATGAAGCCCGACGCGCCAAGCGAGATTCGCGGGCCGTTCAAGCCCATCTCGACCAAGGGCGGCTTCCAGCTCTCCGAGCTGCTCCCCGGCCACGCGAAGGTCGCGGACAAGTTCTCGCTCGTGCGCTCCTGCTACCACACGGCGGCGGCGGTCCACGACACCGGCCACCAGATGATGCAGACGGGACGGCTCTTCACCGGCGGCATCGTCGTGCCGCACGCGGGCTGCGCGCTGGAGTTTCTCAAGGGCCGGCGCAGCGAGCTGCCCGCGCACGTCATCCTCCCCGAGCCGATGGGCCCGACCGGCGGCAACATGCCGCACGGGCAGGACGCGGGCTTCCTCGGCAAGGCCTACGACCCGTTCGTGCTGAACGCCGACCCGTCGCAGAAGGAGTTCAAGGTGCCCGACCTCCTGCCGCCCAAGGAAATCGGCGAGGCTCGGCTCGCCCGACGGCGCGAGCTGCGGCAGGTCGTGGACGACACGGTGAAGAAGTTCGAGGCGAGCGAATCCGCGAAGCTGATGGATGCGAACTTCGCCGCCGCCTACCGCCTGATGACCAGCGAGAAGGCGCGCGAGGCCTTCGACCTGACGAAGGAGTCGCAGTCCGTCCGCGAACGCTACGGCATGACGCGCTTCGGCCAGTGCTGCCTGCTGGCGCGGCGGCTCGTCGAGCGTGGCGTGCGCTTTGTGACCGTCAACACCTTCATCACCGTCTTCGGCGAAATCACCTGGGACATCCACGGCTCGAAGCCCTTCACGAGCATCGCCGGGATGCGGGACATCGTCGCGCCGATGTATGACCAGGGCTACAGCGCGCTCATCGAAGATCTCGCGCAACGCGGCCTGCTGGGCAACACGATGGTCTGCAACCTCGCCGAGTTCGGACGCACGCCGCGCATCAACCCCGCCGGGGGCCGCGATCACTGGCCGAACTGCTGGACGATGTATTTCGCCGGGGGCGGCGTGAAGGGCGGCCGCGTCGTGGGCCGCAGCGACGACATCGGCGCGTATCCCGCCGAGCGCCCGGTGAACCCCGGCGAAGTCGTCGCCACCATCTACAAGAGCCTCGGTCTGGACCTCGACACCCATTTGCCGGGACCGCAGGGCAGGCCGTTTGCGCTCGTGGACTTCGGGGTGCGCGAGGTGAAGGAGTTGTTTTGAGATGAAGCGGCGAGTCATATGGGGGATTGTCTGCGGCGGGGCGATGATTTGGGTTTTGCTCTCACCCATGCTGGTCTGTGGCCCAATCGAGGCGCAGTTCAAGACCACATACTTGATGTGCGGGGCAACTTCGGACGGCAAGCTTCGGTGCACTGAAGTCGTAGATAGCGGTTGGTCCGAGCAACAGCGATTCTGGTTTGTCGCAGGCTTGATGGTTCCCGGGCAAGTCCTGCTGGTCGTGAGCTTCGCCAAGTTTTTCTCAAACATCCATGTCAGCCGAGCACGCTGGATTCCGTCCCGGAGGGACGCCTGAAGGTAGCCGGTGGGAAGCCCGCCCCAGCGGGCGCACCCACCGGAACCCGGCCCCAAACACAACGCGCCCCGGCAGGGGCGCATGAAACGTGATCCCGTCCGCCGTTCACATTCCAAACCACACCGCCCGTCGCACGGTTTATGCGCCCCTCCGGGGCGCGGGAGTCCTTGCGTCCCGCGTCCGGTGGGTGCGTCGGCTGACGCCGACTTCCCACCGGCTACCTTCAGGCGTGCCTCCGGCACGCGGGTTGCCCGCCTGACTTCCCATGTCCTCCACCCACACCAGCCTGCATTACCATCTCGTGTGGTCCACGAAGGACCGCCGCCCGCTCATCGCGGCGGATTGGTTGCCTCGGCTCCACGCGTGGATGGGCGGGAATGTGCGGATGCAGGGTGGCGTGGCGTTGTGCGTCGGCGGTGTGGCCGACCATGTCCACGCGATCGTGGGCCTGCGGGCGACGCATTGTCTCGCGGACGTGATGCGCGTGCTGAAGGGCGAGTCTTCGGAATGGGTTCACCGCGAATTGGGTGTCGCTGATTTTGAGTGGCAGGAGGGGTATGGCGCGTTCACCGTCAGCCCGAACCAGATTGAGAAGGTTCGGCATTACGTCGAACATCAGGCGGAACACCACCGCACCAAGACGTTTCAGGAAGAGTATGTGGAACTGCTCAAACTCGCAGGAGTCGAATATGACGAACGGTATCTGTGGTGACATAGGTGGCGTTCATGCGCCCCTGCCGGGGCGCACGGCGTTCGCGGCGACATTCCGGTGGGTGCGCTCGCTGGCGCGAGCTTCCCACCGGCTACCTTCAGGTGTGCCTCCGGCACGGAGCGCGGCCGGCACAACGGTCAGGGCGCACGGTTTAGACAGGTTTGCTGATGGAGCAAGGCTTGGGCTGGCTACGCTCATCGCACTGTTGGCCTTAGCCGTGCCACACGCCCGCGCCGAATCCCTCACCCTCCTCCCCGCCAAGTTCACCCTCGATGGCCCCGCCGCCGAGCAGCGCCTCGTGCTCGAACTCGCCGACGGCAAGACCTTGCTCGGTCAGGTCACGAACAACGTCACCTTCACCTCCAGCAATCCCAAGGTCGTCCGCATCGAGGACGGCATCGCGGTGGCGGTAGGCAATGGCTCGGCCACGGTCACGGGCAAGTCGGGGCGCAGTTCCGCGAAGGCCGAGGTGCGCGTGGTGAACATGGAGAAGCCCTTCGCGTGGAATTTCCGCAACCACGTCCAGCCGGTGCTCGCCAAGACCGGCTGCAGCATGGGCGCGTGCCACGGCGCGTTCGCGGGGCAGGGCGGGTTCAAGCTCTCGCTGCGCGGCTGGGATGACGAGGGTGATTTCCGCTCCATCACGCGCTCCGCGCTGGGCCGGCGCGTCACGGTCGCCGAGCCGGCGCACAGCCTGCTGCTCATCAAGCCCACCGCCGCCGTCCCGCACAAGGGCGGCGACCGGTTCGGCACGGACTCGCTCGACTACCGCATCCTGGCCGAGTGGGTCGCGAACGGCACGCCCGGCCCCCGGCCCGAGGACGCGCGCATCTCCAGGGTCGAGGTGCTGCCCGAGCAGGTCTTCCTCAAGCCCGGCGTCCCGCAGCAAATCCTCGTGCGCGCCACCTTCTCGAACGGCGAGGTGCGCGATGTGACTCGCTGGGCGAAGTTCACGAGCGCCAACGGCACCGTGTGCAGCATCGGCGAGGACGGCAGGGTCACGGTCATCGGCCCCGGTGAGGGCGCCATTTCGGCGTGGTATCTCAGCCGCATCGCCATGGCGACCGTCACGGTGCCCTACCCAAACAAGCTCGCGGCCAGCACGTTCATCAAGGCCCCGAGGCGCAACTTCATTGACGAGCTGGTCAACGAGAAGCTCAAGGCACTCAACGTCCCGCCCTCGCCGCGCTCCGCGGACTCGGAGTTCATCCGCCGCTCGTTTTTCGACACAATCGGCACGCTGCCCACGGCGGCGGAGGTCCGCGAGTTCCTCGCCAGCACATCACCGGGGAAGCGCGACGCACTCATCGAGCGGTTGCTCGCGCGGCCGGAGTTCGTGGACTACTGGAGCTACAAGTGGAGCGACCTGCTGCTGGTCAACGGCGCGAAGCTCCCGCAGCCCGCGATGTGGAGCTACTACCAGTGGATTCGCGGCCAGGTGGAGGCGAACACGCCGTGGGATGAGTTCGTGCGCCAGCTCGTGACCGCCAAGGGCAGCACGCTCGATAACGGCGCGGCGAACTACTTCGTCCTGCACGACGACCCGACGCTCATGGCGGAGACCACGACGGTCGCGTTCATGGGCTTGGCCATCGGCTGCGCAAAGTGCCACAACCACCCGATGGAGAAGTGGACCAACGACCAGTATTACGAGTTCGCCAACCTCTTCGCCCGCGTCCGCACGAAGAACGGCCCCGGCGGTGACGGCGACAAAATCATCTTCGCCGCCGCGTCCGGCGACGTGCCCGCGCTGCTCTCCGGCAAGCCGCTGCCACCGCGCCCGCTCGACGGCAAGGCCATAGCGCTCGACGCGCACGGCGACCGCCGCGACGCGCTCGCCGCGTGGCTCACGGCGCGCGAAAACCCATACTTCACCCGCTCCATTGCGAACCGCGTCTGGGCGAACTTCCTCGCCGTGGGCCTCGTGGAGGCCGTGGATGACCTGCGCGTGACGAACCCGGCCAGCAACGAGAAGCTGCTCTCCGCGCTCGCCAAGTTCCTCGCCGACCAGCGCTACGACTTGAAGGCGCTCATGCGGGTGATCCTCCAGTCCGAGACCTACCAGCGCGGAAGCGAGATCCTCGCGGGGAACGCCGCCGAAACGCGCTACTACTCGCGCTATTACCCGCGCCGCCTGATGGCCGAGGCGCTGCTCGACGCCTATTCGCAAGTCACCGGCGTCCCCACGGAGTTCCGCCGCGACCTGCGCAACGCGAACCGCGGCATCGGCGACCGCTACCCCGTTTCCCTCCGCGCACTCCAACTCCCCGACGCGAATGTCGCGAGCTACTTCCTCAAGACCTTTGGTCGCGCCGACCGTCTCCAGACCTGCGAGTGCGAGCGTTCCGAGGAGCCGAGTCTGGCCCAGGCTCTGCACATCGCGAACGGCGACACCATCAACGCAAAGCTCGCCACGAAGGAGAACACCATCGCCAAGCTCCTCGCCGCGAAGAAGACGAACGAAGAGATTCTGGACGAAGCCTTCCTGAGCACCTTGAGCCGACCGCCCACGGCCACGGAGAAGTCCCGTTCCCTCAAACTCCTCGCCGAAGCCGGCGAACCCGACCGCCGCGCCGCGCTCGAAGACCTCTACTGGAGCCTCCTGAGCAGCAAGGAATTCCTGTTCAACCACTGAAGCCGCCTTGGCCGGGCACAAATCAGCTTTTGAACGGTCGCGTAGCGACCCCCTGAAGGTAGCCGTGGGTTTCAACCCACGGATCGGGAACCAGCGGAAGGCGTCGCGTGGCGACGCTGGAACGCCAGCCGTCAAACGCGTCGCCTGGACGCGTGGTTCGGGCGTCGCTACGCGACGCGGGTCGGGGCCGGGCCGCACCGTGGGTTGAAACCCACGGCTACCATCCATCCCTCGATACGCGAGGAAAACGGCCATGAGCCGCCCTGCTCAAAACCTGATTTGCGCCCGCCTTGGCCTTCCGCCGGAATTGGAGGTTGTCCCGGCGTGTGCGTCCGCGTATTGGTTGCGCCGCTTAACCCATGTTCGCGCAGCTCGACCACTTGAACCAAAACACCGGCGCGTATGCCGTCGTGCTCGGGATTCTTGTGCTGGTCATGCTCGGGTGGCTGATCGCCGTCCAGCAGCAGCAGTTGCGGACCTTGCAGGACTGGGAGGCGGAACGCCAGGCGACGGAACGGCAGCGCATGGCCCTCGAACAGGCGCGCATGGCCGTCGAGGAGGCGCAACTGGCCGAGCGCCTGCATCAGGAACAACAGGTGCACGAGTCCCGTCACGCCGTGGCTGAGGCGAGCGCCCTGCTCCACCAGCTCAAAAGGCAGTTCGGATGAACCTCGCCCTCACCCGCAAGCTGGCACTGCTCCAGGCCACCGCCGCGAACCTGCGCGAGACAAGCCGCTCGTTCACCGACACGGCGGACATGTTCGCCTACCGGCAGTTCCAGATGGAGCTGGCGGAATACCTCGGCACGCACCGCGCGGCCGGCGACATCCCGCACGAGCCGAACGTGTTCGTCCACGAGGAGCTGGACCGGCTCGAGCGCGTGGTGCAGCCGCTCGCAGGGTTCGTGAAGGAGCAGCTCGCGCTGGGCAGAAACATTCTCGACGCGAAGAAGGAGTCGCTCACGCAGCCGCAGGTTCTCGAGTGCAAGGCCGCCGCCGACGCGGCCTTCAGCGCGCTGGTCGAGACACAGCACCGGCTGGCATCAGGCTTCCTGAACCATGATCTCACGATGGACACCGGCGACGTGGACCTCGCGTCGGACCTGATCGCCTTCTGCAAGCTCGCGCGCCCGCAGTCGCCGCTGATGCAGCCGGACCGCGCCGCGCTGTGCCAGTTCGCCAATGGCGAGGGGCCGATGCACGCGCAGGTGGTCGAGCATCTGGAAAGCGTGCGCGCCGCGTGCGCCGAGCTGCTGGCCATGCACGTCGAGCAGGTGGACACGCTCCAGCGTGCGCACGCGCTGGCGGAGGCCGGGGACTTCTCACGAGCGGCGGCGCTGATTGACAGCCTGAACCGCGTGTTCTCGGACCTGCCCTACCATCACGTCACGGAGGTCATTGACGGCTGGCGCAAGAGCCTCGATGAAGTGGAGGCGAAGTTCGCCCAGCACCGCCAGCGCGTGGAGGCGCCGTGGCGCGCGCCCTTCGCGCAGCCGTGGAAAGTCCCGCCTCGCCAGGCGGCAGAGGATGACAAGCTCCAGCAGTTCCACGACTACCTCACGAAATTTCACGGCGGCCTTGATGCGTGGAAGAACTCCGACTTCGCGCGCGACGGGCATTCGCTCTTCAAGAAACTGACGGCGCAACTGGACGCGCTCCGCACCGACCTGCGCCGCCGGTGCGACGCCGCGCGAACTCGCGCGCTGGGCGAACTCGCCGGCTCCACTGCGCTGGCGCTGCTGGCAACGCAGTTCCCCAAACAACTGCTTCCCGTCCTTGCTCCCATCGCCGCAGTCTTCGCGCTCGTGAAGGCCAGCCAGGCCGTGCGCCGCCGGCTGCGCGCGCGGACCTGCGTGGTGTTCAAGCTCGAAGCGGACGGCCGCGCCATCGAGGACCCGGAGAAGTCGTTCATCCGTCTCAACGGCGAGCCGGTGCGCTCCGGCGACCTCATCGCGCCGGGCGGTTACCAGCTCACGCTGGACACGAGCTTCTACGAGCCGCTCCTGCGGACGGTCACCGTGCAGTTCGGCCAGCGAAACAACCTTGGCATCATCGCCGTGAAGCTGAACCGCGACACGCACACCAACGAGCTGGGCATGCGCTTCATGCCCGTGCCGGGCGCGATGGCGCTCTTCAGCGTCTGGCCCACGCGCGTGCAGGACTACGATCTGTTCGCACAGGAAACGCAGCACAAGTGGCCGCGCCCCAAGTTCCGTCAGGAGCCTTCGCATCCCGCCGTGAACGTGAGCTGGGACGACGCGCGGCAGTTCTGCCTCTGGCTCACCGGGCGCGAACGCCGCGCCGGCCGCATCGGCGAACGCGACGAGTATCGCCTCCCCACCGACCTCGAATGGAGCGCCGCCGTGGACCTCGGCAAGGAAACCGGCGCCACGCCCGCCGAGCGCGACGGCAAAATCCGGGACGTGTATCCGTGGGGCAAGGACTGGCCGCCACCCAAGAACATCGGCAACTACGACGCCGAGTTGCGCCGGGACGAGTTCGACTACACCTCGCCCGTGGGCAGCTTCCCCGCGAACCGCCACGGCCTGCATGACCTTGGCGGCAACGTCTGGGAATGGTGCAACGACTCCTACGACGGCCAGCAGACCTATCGCGTGCTGCGGGGCGCTTCGTGGCACAGCACGAAGGCGCACACGCTCCTCTCCTCCGCGCGGCTCTTCAATTCCCCCGGCCACCGCGTGGACATCGTCGGCTTCCGCTGCGTGCTTGAGGCCCGCCGCCCCAGCCCGGTGTTCTCCGGGCGCGAGAAGACTGCCAACGGACAGCCCGCAACATTTGCCGCGCCCGTCCTCCCAGAGTCACCTGCACCTGCGTGACGTGAATCCCCACTCCCTGAACCTGAGTGGGTAGGGCGGGCTGTCCTCTGCCCGCCGGCGGCCCCCCGGATGCCCCGGGACCTCGAAGGCGCGCGCGCCCTGCCACTGCTGGCGAAAGAGCCGAGATCGCGGTGGTTGTCACACCGTGGGTTCTCTCCCCAATTGAGGGAGATACCGTCGGTCACTGCCCCACCCGCTGCGCGACGAACGCCTGCCCCGCCTGCCCGTAACGACTCACTGCTGTGACGAAGACGATTTCGGGCAACCCGCTGGCGGGGACGCGGAAGGTGCGATTCAACTGGCTGCCGGGAAGGAGTTCAGTCTGCCACGCGCCGTTGAAGCTCATCTGCACGAGCCACCAGCCGGGCGCAACGCCGCTCGGCGTTGCCCACTGAAAGACGGACACGGTCTGCGCCGCGTCCTGGCCGAAGGCGACCACCGGTCGCTCGGGCACGGCTTGGTTCAGCCAGGGCGACGCGGGGATGAGCGCGGGAGTTTGAAACACTTGTCGTGCGAGCTTGTCGGCCAGGCCGTCGCGGTTTTGGTTCAGCGCCTTGATGCTCCATTGCAGGCTCCCGCTTGCGCCGGGTTGGGCACGGATGAGTTTGATCTGCTGGATGATTTCCTCAGCGCTGCGACCGGGGCCGATGGTCGCGGCGGAAATCCCCGGCCAGAGATGACGCGCGGCGGGGTTCTGCCCGGCCCACCACTTGAGCAGCACGGGGAAGCTCTGCTCCGGCGCGTCGATGCTCCAGTAGAGCTGCGGCGAGAGGTAGTCCAGCCAGCCGGCGCGGAACCATTTGAGTGAGTCGGCGAAAATTTCCTTTGTCGCGTCCATGCCCCGGATGCCGGGCGGCTGGCCGGGCTTCCAGATGCCGAAGGGGCTTATGCCGACCTTCACCCACGGCTTCTCGGCCTTCACCGCGGAGTAGAGGCGTTGCACGAAGCGGTTCACGTTGTCGCGCCGCCAGTCGTCGCGCGCGAGGTTGCCGCCGGACTTCTGATATTTGCGCCAGCTCGGGTCGTCGGGAAACGGGACGACCTGCTTGGCCGCAGTCTTCTCTGGATACGGATAGAAGTAGTCGTCGAGGTGAACGCCGTCCATGTCGTAGCGGCGCACGACATCGAGGATGACGCGGATAGAATGGTCGTGGACTGCGGCCTCGCCGGGATCGAGCCAAAGGAGCGCGCCGTATTTGCGGACGAGTTCTGGGCGGGTCTTGCTGATGTGGTTCGATGCGACGGGGCTTTTCGCCGCCGCGTGCCGGGCGCGGAAGGGATTGAACCACGCGTGCAGTTCCAGCCCGCGCCGGTGGGCCTCACTGACGGCGAAGGCGAGCGGGTCGTAATACGGCTCCGGTGCGCGGCCCATCGTGCCGGTGAGATACTCGCTCCACGGTTCGAGCTTCGAGGCGTAGAGCGCGTCGCAGCCGGGGCGGATCTGGAGGACGATCGCGTTGAGCCGGAGCGCGACGGCCTTGTCGAGCAACGCGAGGAGTTCGGTCTGCTGCTGCTGCGTCGTGAGACCGGCCTTGGAAGGCCAGTCAATGTTCCCGACAGTGGCGACCCACGCGCCGCGAAACTCGCGCGGGACAGCGGGCGGCACTTCCTTCGACGCGACATAGCTGACGCTGGCCGCGTCCACTGGCAACGCCGAGGCCGCAAGCAGCAAGGCAAGCAACGCGCGGCGGTTCATTGCGCAGAGGCTAGCGGGCGAGGGTGCAGGTGTCCAACCCGCGGCGTGGCGGGGACACTCTTGTCCCCGAGTCAGAGCCCAAGCCTCGCCTCATCATGGGGGACAGGAGTGTCCCCCTCACGCCGTCACGGCCCCGCTTGAAGCTTGTTGCCCTTCCGTCCTTCCGCCATAAGTTCGCCCTGCGATGCTGACTGACCGCGAGTTCTTCGGACTGGCCGTGCTGCTCTACGGGGCGAGTGCGACTCTGTCCTTTTTCATCTGGCGTCGCGGCTTCCGTGAGGACTCGCGTTGGCAATACCTCCTGCTCGCGGTCGCGGCGATGCTGCACACGGTCGCGATGGCCAAGCGCGGCTTCAGCCTGGAGCGCTGCCCGGTCAACAACCTTTACGAGGCCACGACGTTCACCGCGTGGACCATCGTGGCAGCGTTCCTCGTCATCGGTGCTTGGCCACGGCTGCGGTTTCTCAGCGCCTTCGTGTCCCCGGTGCTCTTTGCGATGGGCGTCTTCGCGCTGATGCCCGCGCTGGACGTGAAGGGGCCGCGACCTGACTTCTCCGGCGGGTTGGTGAGCCTGCACGTCGCGCTCATCCTGCTGGCTTACGGCGCGTTTGGCCTCGGGTCTGCGGCGGGCGTGATGTATCTAACGCAGGAGCACGACCTCAAGTTTCACAAGCTCCGCGCCATCGTCTCCGCGCTGCCCTCCATCCAAGGACTTGAGCTGGTCATCGGACGGTTCCTCATCTCTGGCGTCGTGCTGCTCGCCGCGGGCTTGTCGCTCTCGCCGATGCTCCTGCAGCAAGCCCAGTCCGCCAATCCGCTGGCGGACGCCAAGGTTCTTTGGTCGGGGTTTGTGCTCCTGCTTTACGTCGGCCTGCTCGTCGCGCACTGGAGGTTCTCGCCGGGCGGACGCAAGTTCGCGTGGGGCGCTGTCGGCAGCTTCGCCTTCGTGCTGCTGACCTTCTGGGGCTTCAACCTGCTGTCGGGAATCCACAATCCATGAGGGGACGTGACATGTGGCTGGTGACAGGTGACAAGTGGCACGGCGAGCCACGAGCGCGCGCCTTGTCACTTTTCACCTGTCACTTGTCACTCATTCCCCGTCACCCGTCACTCGCCTGATGCCCATCGTCGTCCTCGGCCTCAGCCACCACACCGCGCCCGTCGCGGTGCGGGAGCGGTTCGCCTTCGCCGAGGGCGCGCTGGCCGATGCCACGCGGCGGCTTCGCGAGAGCGGCTTGATCGAGGAAGCCGTGATTCTCTCCACCTGCAATCGTGTGGAGCTTTACGCCGCCACCAGCGCCGAGCCACGCGCGGCGTTGACCGAACTGCGCCGCTTCCTCCTCACGCACCACAACTACACCGAGCCGCTCGGCACCGAACTCTACGAGCTGGGCGAACCGCACAGCGTCGAGCATCTCTTCAAAGTCGCCGCCGGACTCGACTCGATGGTGCTGGGCGAGACGGAGATTCTCGGCCAGCTCAAGCAGGCCTACGACCTCGCGCTGAAGCATCAGCACACGGGCCGCCGGCTGAACAAGGCGTTCCAATCCGCCTTCAACGTCGCCAAGAAGATCCGAACCGAGACGAACATCCAGCGCGGCAGCGTCTCTGTCGCCTCCGTGTCAGTGGAGCTGGCGGAGAAGATTTTCGACACGCTGACTGGCCGCACGGTGATGGTCATCGGCGCGGGCGACACGAGCGAGAAGACCGCGCGCGCGCTGCTGAGTCGCGGGGCGCACAGCGTCATCGTGTCGAACCGCTCGCACGAGCGCGCCGAGGCACTCGCCAAGGAACTGGGAGGCCGGGCGATTCACTTCGACGAGTGGCACACGGGCTTCGCGCAGATAGACATCATCATCAGCAGCACCAGCGCGCCGCACTACGTCCTCACGCGCGCGAAGCTGGAGCCGCTGCTGGCCCTGCGCGGCAGCCGGCCGCTGCTGCTCATAGACATCGCCGTCCCGCGCGACATCGAGCCTGAGGTCAACTTCCTCGACGACGTTTACCTCTACAACGTGGACGACCTGCAAAGCATCGCAGACGACTACCTGAAACTCCGTCGGGAAGAACTCGCCGTGTGTGAGCAGATCATCCGTGCCAAGTCGAAGGTGCTGCTCAACGTGCCGGGAAACGCGGGAACCCGGGGCTTGGGGAGCATCGTGCTGGAATCGAGAAGTTGAAGTGCCGCGTGTTGCGTGTTGCGTGTTGGGTTTCTGTGAATCTTATGACTTTTGAGCAATGGCAGGCCGGGGTCTCCACCACGTTGACTGGCGACCCGCTTTGGAAGTCCGAGGCCTACCGGCTGGCGATCTTCGCGGCAGACCTTGCCTGGCATGATGTCACCAAGCTCGTCGGCGATAGACGAACCATTTGTCTGGCCGACCAGTTGTATCGCGCCGTTGGCTCAGTGGGCGCAAACTTCTCCGAGGGCTACAGCCGTCAATCCCCAAAGGACCAGGCCCGATTCTACGAATACGCCCTGGGATCGGCCCGGGAAGCACGCGGGTGGTATTACAAGGGGCGTCACATCCTGACGGAACTGGTGGCGACTCATCGCATGGAACTGCTGACGCAGATCATACGCCTGCTTCTTACCATCATACCGGCGGAGCGCGGTTACGCGATGAAGGAGGACAGTGCGGGATACTCAGCAGTCCCCCGAATGTTGCTCGACTCCCCACCCCTGCCGGACAGTGCCCTTTCACCCGCTGCCCAACACGCAACACGCAACACGCAACACGACTCTTGAACCCAAAACCCATCGTCATCGCCACCCGCGGCAGCGCGCTCGCACTCGCTCAGGCCAACGCCGTCCTCGCCCAGTGCCGCGCGGCGTTTCCGAGGCTCGTGTTCGAGTTGAGCATCATCAAGACCACCGGCGACAAGCTTCAGTCCGCGTCGTTGGCCAACCCGGATGCGTCGCTGCCGAAGGGTTTGTTCACAAAGGAACTTGAAGTCGCGCTGCTCAACGGCGAGGCCGATCTCGCGGTGCACAGCTTGAAGGATTTGCCGACGGAACTGCCCGCCGGCCTAGCGCTTGGCGCGGTGGGCAGGCGCGCGGATGTGCGCGATGTGCTGATCTACCGAGACCATGTGGCGGTGAGTGCCGAAGCCGCTGCGGCGGCGAAACGGCCAGAGGACTGGGCACCGGGCCAGCGAATGCGCCGTGGGTTCAAGCCACGTCTCAAACTCACGGCAATGCCAGCGGACAGCATCTTCGCCACCAGCAGCACACGACGGCGGGCGCTGCTGCTCGTGGCGCGACCGGATGCAAAGGTCGTCGAGCTGCGTGGGAACGTGCTGACGAGATTGATGAAGCTCTCCGAGCGAAGTGATTTCGACGCGATCCTTCTCGCCGCCGCAGGCCTGGAACGGCTCAAGTTCATCATCAAGGCAAACGGGGCGCTCACTGGGGAAGGCGTGCCGGCGGGGTTGCTGGCCGTGCGCTTGGAGCCGGAGGAGATGCTCCCCGCCGTGGGCCAGGCGGCGGTGGGCATTGAGGTCCGCGCGGGCGATGACCGCATCACTCCCGTTCTCGACAAGCTCAACCACGGCAACACGCACCTGTGCGTCCGCGCCGAGCGGGCGTTCCTCCGCGCGATGGGCGGCGGCTGCGCGAGCCCGGTGGCGGCGTATGCCGAGATTCATGGCCACCAGATTCGGATGCGGGTGGTGTCCTTTCTCGACGGCTCTGCGAAGCGCGCCGAGGCGAAGCGCAAGTCGCAGGAGCCGGAGCAGCTAGGCCAGCAGCTCGCGGCGGAAGTAAAGGCACAGACGAAGCCGTAAGCGAGGGAGTGCGGCACGCATTTCACAGGATTCCTTTCAACGCGAAGGCGCAGAGGACGCAGAGGAGTGCAAAGAGGTGGCTGCATTGCCCCTTGGTGTTGAGTGCATATCTCTGCGCCTCTCTGCGTCCTCTGCGCCTTCGCGTTGAGGCAAGTATTCCGATGGAAAGTGAATTGCGATTCCATCCGCCACTCGCTAGTTTCCGCGCCGTGTCCGGCCTTTGCATCCACCGCTGCCGCCCAGCAGCCCGTCCCGTGGGGGAAAGGCGTTAGATGGCTGTCCCGTTGCGCGTGCTGATGGTCGAGGATGAGGAAAGCCACGCGGCGGGCATTCTCGCCGAGCTTAAGCGCGGCGACTACGCGCTGACGACGGAGCGGGTGTGGACTGAGGCGGCATTTCAGGAGGCTCTCAAGCAAGGCGGCTGGACGATCATCCTCTGCGATTTCGTGCTGCCGGATTTCAGCGGCATGGACGCGCTGGCGATGCTCCAGCAGTCCGGCTGCGGAGTGCCGTTCATTTTTGTCTCCGGCCAGATGGATGAGGACGCGGCCGTGGCTGCGTTGCGCGGCGGGGCGGCGGACTACGTGCGCAAGTCGAACCTCGTGCGGCTGCGGCCCACCATCGAGCGGGCGCTGCGCGAGGCGGAGGAGCGGCGCGCGCAGGAGCGGCTGCGGCTGGAGACGGCGGCGCGCGCGCGTCAGCAGGCGGAGCTGGCGGAGTTCGGCCAGTGGGCGCTGGCGGGCATGGCTCTCGACGCGTTGCTGGCCGGCACTGCGGAGCGCGTGGCCGGGTCGCTGGACGTGGAATTCTGCGAGGTGCTGGAGCTGACGCCGGGTGACGAGGCGTTGCTGCTGCGCGCGGGGGTTGGCTGGCAACCGGGTTGCGTGGGGAACATCCGGCTGGCGGCGACGAACGAGTCGCAGGCGGGTGCTACGTGGCGCGGGAGCGCGCCGGTGATAGTGGAGAGCTGGGCGGCGGGGACGCGCTTCGAGCCGTCCGCGTTGCTGCGCGAGCACGGTGTCGCGAGCGGATTGACGGTGCCCATCCGGCTGCGGAGCCGCGTGTTTGGCGTGCTCGGGGCACACTCAGCGCGCGCGCGTGAGTTCACGGCGGCGGACGCGCATTTTCTCCAGGCCATCGCGAACGTGCTGGCGACGGCTGTCGAGCGGAAGCTGGCGGAGGACGCGTTGCGCGAGAGCGACGAGCGGTTCCGCCTGCTGGTGGATGAGGTGAAGGGCTACGCCATCGTGACGCTGGACCCGGAGGCGTGCGTGCTGACGTGGAACAACGGGGCGGAGAATTTGTTCGGGCACACGGCGGCGGAGATGATCGGCCAGCATGTCGCGCGGATGTATCCGCCGGGCGACGTGGAGCTGGGCAAGCCGGAGCTGGACCTGCGGCTGGCGGAGGAGCTGGGGCAGTTCGAGGACGAGGACTGGCGCTTGCAGAAGGGCGGGACGCAGTTCTGGGCGAATGTGGTCATCACCGCGCTGCGGCGCGGCGATGGCACGCTGCGCGGCTACGGCATGGTGACGCGCGACATGACGGAGCGACGGCAGGCGCACGAGGCGCTGAGGCTCAACGAGGAGAAGTTCCGCTCGCTGGTCAACCACATCCCCGACGCGGTGTGGACGGTGAACGCGGCGGGCGAGGCGCTCTTCGTGAGTGGCAACGCGGAGCGGATTTACGGCTTCACGGTGGACGAGCTGAAGGCGCAGGGCGCGGCGCTGGGGCTGGCGCGGGTGCATCCCGAGGACGCGGCGCGGCTGCGCGAGGCGTGGCAGGCGTTGTTCGAGCGGCAGCAGCGCTTCGAGGTGGAATGCCGTTACGAACGAAAGGATGGGCGGCAGGCCTGGCTGCTTCTGCGCGCCTCGGCGATTTACGAGAAGGACGGCCAGCTCGTGGCAGACGGCATCACCTCGGACATCACGGAGCGCAAGAGGGCGGAGGACGCGTTGCGGGAGAGCGAGTCACGCTTCCAAGTCGTGTCGCAGGCGACGAATGACGTGGTGTGGGACTGGAATCTCACAAACAACCTGCTTTGGTGGAGTCCCAGCTTCCTGACGCAGTTCGGTTACGCGGCGGCTGAGGTCGGCCCCAGCATCGAGTCGTGGACGCGCCGCCTGCATCCCGCCGACAAGGAGCGCGTGGAACATGGGATTCACGCGGCCATCGAGCGCGGCGACCAGTTGTGGTCGGAAGAATACCGCTTCCTCCGCAAGGACGGCTCGTATGCGTTTATCTATGATCGCGGCTTCGTCATCCGCAGCGCGGAGGGCAGGCCAGTGCGCATGATCGGCGCGATGCAGGACATCTCGGAGCGCCGCCGCGCGGAGGAGCAAATCCGCTCCCAGGCGCGGCTGCTGGACCTGGCAGGCGATGCGATCATCGCCCGCAACCTGAAGCACGAGGTGCTCTATTGGAATCATGGTGCCGAGAGCATCTACGGCTGGAAGGCGGAGGAGGCGCGCGGCCGGCGCGTGACGGAGCTGGTGATGAAGGACACGAAGGCCTTCGAGTCGGCGCAGGTGGAACTGCTCGCCAAGGGAGAGTGGAGCGGCGAGCTGCGGCAGTTCACCCGCGATGGGCGCGAGGTCACCGTCAACAGCCGCTGGACTTTGGTGCGCGACGACGCCGGCCAGCCGGCGTCGGTGCTGGTGATCAACACGGACATCACGGAGAAGAAGCGGCTGGAGAACCAGTTCCTCCGCTCACAGCGCATGGACAGCATCGGCACGCTGGCCGGCGGCGTGGCGCACGACCTGAACAACATTCTCTCGCCCATCATGATGTCCGCGCCGCTGCTGAGGATGGACGAGCTGCCCGCCGAGGATTTCGACCGCCTGCTGGACACCATCGAGACCAACGCCCAGCGGGGCAGCGACATCGTGAAGCAGTTGCTCGCGTTCGGACGCGGCATCGAGGGCGAACGCGTGGTGGTGCAGCTGCGCCACATCATCAAGGACATGGTGAAGATCGCGCGCGAGACCTTCCCGAAGAACATCACCATCACGGCGGAGGTGCCGGACAACCTCTGGCCCATCCTGGGCGACCCGACGCACACGCACCAGGTCCTGCTGAACCTCTGCATCAACGCGCGTGACGCGATGCCCAACGGCGGCACCTTGAAGGTCATCGCCGAGAACGTGCAGATGGATGAGCATTACGCGTTGCAGGACACCGAGGGGAAACAGGGGCCGTTCGTCAGCATCCGCGTCGCGGACACCGGCACGGGCATCCCAAAGGAAATCATGGAGAAGATTTTCGACCCATTCTTCACCACGAAGGAGATAGGCAAGGGCACCGGGCTGGGACTCGCGACGGTCATGGGCATCGTGCGCAGCCACGGCGGGCTGGTGCATGTCTATAGCGAGGTCGGCAAGGGCAGCGTGTTCAACGTGCTGCTGCCCGCCGCGCCCAACGCCACTCCCGCCACCGATGACGCCGTGCGGGAGCCGCTGCCCAAGGGCCAGGGCGAGACGATCCTGGTGGTGGACGACGAGCCGGGCATCCTCGGCGCGACGTGCAAGCTGCTCGAGCGGCACGACTACAAGGTGCTCCCTGCTGCCGACGGTGCGGAGGCGCTCACTCTCTTCTCCAGGCATCGCAGCGCCATTCGCCTCATCATGACCGACGTGATGATGCCGGTGATGGACGGACTCGCATTGACGCGGGTGGTGAAGAAGATGGATTCCGAGGTCAAGATCATCGCCTCCAGCGGGCTTGCGCACGACGGCAAGTTCGACGAGCTCCGCGCTTTGGGCGTGAATGCATTCCTGACAAAGCCTTACACTGCCGAGAAGCTGCTCCACACCCTGCGAGACCTGCTCGCCGACAACCCAGAAACCCGCTCCTGATTCTTCCATGGCCGACACACCTGCCCAACCCGCAACGACCGGCAAGCTGGCCCGCCAGCGCCACCAGTGGCACCTGCTCTACTACGTGCTGGCGGCGTTCAACCTTCTCACCGTCGGCTTCACGCTGCGGCTCAACCACCAGATGCAGGAGGCATTCGCCCGCAGCGTGGAGGTCAGCTCGGCGTGGGAGCGCCGGCTGAAGGATTACGGCGACCTCATCAGCACTGCCCAGGCTGTGCAGGCCCGCTGCAACAACGTGTTCATCACGCGCGACGTGGAGCGCCAGCGCGACGAGATGCGGCTGGCCTACAACAGTTTCAAGACGCGCCTACGGACCAAACGTGGCGAGGCCATCATGGCTGTCGAGACTGTCGAGAGCCGCAAGCTCATCGAGGATTTCGACAAGCTCCGTCTGGCCGTGGACAGCATGGTCGAGACGGCGGAGGACCTCTTCGACCGCTTCCCGACGGACAAGCCCGACGAGGCGGCACGCCGGCTTGTGAACGTGAACCGCGACTACGCCGGCATCATGGCCGTGCTTTCGGAGTTGCGCCTCCGGGTCAGCGGCATCCAGGCTCGCATCTTCGACAAGCAGATGGATGAGTTCTCCCGCCTGCGCCGCATGGAGTTCATCGTCGCGGTGCTCGTGCTCGTGATGCTGGGCAGCACTGTGTTCTACGGCGGGCGCGTCACCCGCCGCATGAACGCCGACGCGGAGGCGCTGGACCGTGCGCAGCACGAGCTGGTGGACACCGCGCGCCGCGCCGGCATGGCGGAGATCGCCACCGGCGTCCTGCACAACGTCGGCAACGTGCTCAACAGCGTGAACGTCTCCGCCTCGCTCGTCGCCGAGAGCGTCCGCAAATCCAAGATCGGCAACGTCGAGCGCGTCGCCAGGATGCTCACCGAGAACAACACCCGGCTGGCCGAGTTCCTCACCACCGACCCGAAGGGCAAACAGGTGCCCGCCTTCCTCACCACGCTGGCCACGCACTTGCAGGAGGAGCAGGCCCGCGCGCTCAAGGAGCTAGACTCCCTCACCCAGAGCGTCGAGCACGTGAAGACGATCATCGCGATGCAGCAGAACTACGCGCGCGTCACGGGCATCCACGAGGCGATGTCCGTCGTGGACGTGGTCGAGGACGCGTTGCGGCTCAACGCCATTTCCTTCACCCGCCACGAGATCAAGGTGCGACGCCAGTTCGACTCCAAGCCCACCGCCACGATGGAGCGGCACAAGGTCATGCAAATCCTCGTGAACCTGCTCACCAACGCCAAGCACGCGCTCGACAAGCCGGAGGTGAATGACAAGACTCTCACCGTGCGCGTCGCGCTGAATGGCACAGACTCCGTCCACATCTCCGTAGTGGACACCGGCTCCGGCATCACGCCGGAGAGCATGGCGCGCCTCTTCCAGCACGGCTTCACCACCAAACCCGAGGGCCACGGCTTCGGCCTGCACCACGGCGCCCTTGCCGCCAAGGAGATGGGTGGCCGCCTCACCGCACACAGCGATGGCCAGGGCAAGGGCGCGACCTTCACGCTGGAAATCCCAATCCGTCCCCCGGAGCCAAAGGCCTAGTCACTCCATGCGTTTCGCCGCCGAACCTGCCCGTGTTGCGTGCCCCGTGTTCCGTGTCCCGAACCTCCGGCACGCAGCACGCAGCACGCAGCACGCAGCACGCAAATCCCTCTGATGCACCGCATCCTCGTCATAGACGACAATCGTGCGATCCACGACGACTTCCGCAAGATCCTCTGCCCGGCCTCGGCAGCGGTGGCGGACTTGAGCGCGGCGGAATCGGCGCTTTTCGGCGACGACTTGCCGACGGAGTCGAAGCCCGAATACGAGATGGACTCCGCCTACCAAGGCCAGGAAGCCCTCGTGATGGTCAGCAAGTCCATCATGGCGAACCGGCCCTACAGCCTTGCCTTCGTGGACGTGCGCATGCCCCCGGGCTGGGACGGCATCGAGACCATCACCCGGCTCTGGCAGGCTGACCCGAACCTGCAATGCGTCATCTGCACGGCCTACTCGGATTACTCGTGGGAGGAAATGGTCGGCAAGCTGGGCCGTAACGACCGCCTGCTCATTCTCAAGAAGCCTTTCGACAACGTCGAGGTGAGCCAGCTCGTCGTCGCGCTCACCGAGAAATGGTCCCTCGGCCGCCAGGCCCGCTCGCAGATGCGCGGCCTCGAATCGCTCGTCTCCGAGCGGACTGCGCAGTTGGAGAAATCCGTCGCCCTCACGCAGGCCACGCTCGACTCCACCGCCGACGGCATCCTCGTCGTGAACCAGCAGGGCCTCATGGGCGGCTACAACAAGAAGTTTCTCGCCATCTGGAATCTCCCGCCCTCGCTCATCGAGTCGAAGCACTACCAGGAGATGCTCAACGCCGTCCTTTGGCAGATCAAGGACCCCGAGGGCTTCAACAAGAAGTTCCGTGAGCTGAACGACACGCCGGAGGCCGCGAGCTACGACCTTATCGAGTTCGTGGACGGCCGCATCTTCGAGCGCTACTCGCAGCCCCAGCGCGTGGGCGACCAGATTGTCGGCCGCGTCTGGAGCTTCCGTGACATCACCGAGCGCAAGAAGGCCGAGCGCAAGATTCTCCAGCAGGCCAGCCTCATTGACCTCGCGCAGGACGCCATCGTCGTGCGCGACCTCGGCCACTGGATCACTTTCTGGAACAAGGGCGCGGAGCGGCTCTTCGGCTGGACCGCAGAGGAGATCAAGGGCCATCAAGTCACAGCGCTTCTCTACCGTGACGCCACCGCTTTCGAGACGGCGCAGAAGGAATTGATCGAGAAGGGCTCGTGGAGCGGCGAGATACGCCAGCTCACCAAGGCCGGCCACGAGGTCGTCGTCAGCTCGCGCTGGACGCTCGTGCGCGACGAGGAGGATCACCCCAGCGCCGTCCTCGCCATCAACACCGACATCACCGAGAAGAAGAAGCTCGAGGCCCAGTTCCTCCGCTCGCAGCGCATGGAGAGCATCGGCACCCTCGCCGGCGGCGTCGCGCACGACCTCAACAACATCCTCGCCCCCATCATGATGTCCGCCCCGCTCCTGCGGCAGGGCTTGAAGCCGCGCGAGACCGAGATCCTCATCAACAACATCGAGACCAGCGCGCAGCGGGGTGCGGACATCGTCAAGCAGCTCCTCGCCTTCGCGCGCGGCATGGAGGGCGAGCGCGTCGTCGTCAGCCTCCGCCACATGACCGACGAGATGGCCAAGATCGTCCGCGAGACATTCCCGAAGAACATCACCGTCCAGTCCAAAGCCAGCCGCGACCTCTGGCCCATCATCGGCGACCCCACCCACATCCACCAGGTCCTCCTCAACCTCTGCATCAACGCACGCGACGCCATGCCCAACGGCGGCTCGATCAACATCCTCGCCGAGAACATGCAGGTGGACGACCACTACGCCAGCTTCGATGCAGAGGCGAAGCAGGGGCCATACGTCGTCCTGCGCGTCGCCGACACCGGCACCGGCATTCCGGCTGAGATTCTGGACAAGATCTTCGACCCCTTCTTCACCACCAAGGAGCACGGCAAGGGCACCGGCCTCGGCCTCTCCACCGTCCTTGGCATTGCCAAGAGCCACGGCGGCTTCCTCAACGTCACCAGCGAGGCGGGCAAGGGCACGACCTTCTCCTGCTTCTTCCCCGCCACGCCCAACGCAAAGGTCGAGGCCCGTGCCGAGAAGAAAGCCCTCCCCCGTGGCAACGGCGAGACCATCCTCGTCGTGGACGATGAAGTCGGCATCCTCACCGCAGCCCAAAAGCTCCTCGAAACCCACGGCTATAAGGTCATCACCAGCACCGACGGCGTCGAGGCCCTCGCCGTCTATGCCCAGCACCGCGACGCCATCCGCGCCGTCCTCACAGACGTGATGATGCCGGTCATGGACGGAGCTGCCATGATGCGCGTGCTCAAGAAACTTGAGCCGGGCATCAAGGTCATCGCCACCAGCGGCATTGACCAGGACGCCAAGTTCGAGGAGTTGAAGTCCCTCGGCATGAAAGCCTTCATCGCCAAGCCCTACACTGCCGAGAAGATGCTCACCACACTGCGCGAGATCCTCGACGCCGACGCGCCGAAGCCCGCCGCGTAGCAATCCCCCCATGACCGTGCCTGCGGCGACGCCCATCTCCTCCCTCTCCCTTC